>JAUSLL010000015.1 GCA_030649335.1 Parvibaculum sp.
TGTCAATGGCACCGGTCTTGATCTCTTCATCAGCGAGATCAGCGGTTACATCTACAATAGTGCCCAGATCGATGTTGACGTATCGGCGACGCAGACATCAATCGTGACGGCCAATGGCGGTGACTATGGTGCCGCGGTGGCTTTTGCCGGCGGCGTGGTGCGAGCGGAATCCTCCGGCATCTATCTCGAACTCGAAAGCGCCGGTACCGGCCTTGAATGGGTCGATGATGAGGAAATGGGCGACGGGTCTTTTGCCAATACCGGCGTCATCAATTCCAATGCCGGTGCGCGCATTGTCCAGACTGTTCATGCCGCTGCCGATGACGGTTATGCGCTGGCCGTTGCGGAAGTCTATGGCAGTGAAAGTTTCGAAGATGATGATGCGGATGCTTTCGCCTATGGCATTCGCATCGAGGCCTATGAAGAAACGGCTTACTTCGCGGGCTCGGTCATTAACACTGGTAATGTCATCGCCACCAGCCGTCTGTCTGCCGATATTGAAGCGCGCGCGACAGTTGACGAGGGAGATGAAGAAGACACCGCTGCCGGTGCAATGGCGGGTGGTTATTTCTCGGCTGGTGCCGAAGGGTTCCATATCGAAGATGCGGAGATCGATGGCGAATTCTTGAATGATGCCGACATTGCCGGTCGAGCATATGTCGAAACCGACGTGTCAGCTTATGCCAATTCTGATGATAGTCCGGCGATCGCGATCATCGGTTCGCATTTCTATCCGGTTGATGAATTTTCCTTCGTGCCTGATGCGGTTTCTTACCTCGTCTCGGGGGGTATTGGTCTGCAGATCATCGATACGTATATCGGCGACGGTCTGACCAATACCGGCTGGATCGGTGGTCAGGCTATATCCAGCGGGGTGGCCAAAGCGCAAGCGCGTGGCGATGAATATGCAAGAGCTTCTGTCAACGAGGCGGCGGCGGCCTTTGCCATCGGCATCAGTGCTGACGAAATTTCGCTCGGCGATACGTTTCTTAATGCCGGTGTGGTCCATGGCTATGCGATGGCCGATCACCACAGCACGGCGACGGCCACAGGTGATGACGCGACGGCAGCGATTGGCGAGTTTGGCAGTTACGGAAGCCGGACCGAAGCCAATGCGACCGGTATCTACATCAGCGCCGACAGCTCGTTCAGCTTTATCAATCAGTATGACGGCGAAGATGCGCCTGATTTTGAAGACAGCGACGGTGTGATTTATGCCGGTGCGACAGCCTACAGCACCAATTATGCCCATGCGGAGGCGACCGACGAAGCGCATGCGGAAGTGTCCCATTCCGACAGAGCGAATGCGACGGGTGTTCGGGTCTATTACAGCACTGAGGAATATTCCGGCTTTGTGTCCAACAGCGGTCTCATTTACGCCGAGGCTTATGCAGGTGCCACGGAAAGCGGCGGACAGGAGGCCTATGCTGAATCGGGCGACGGCGAAGCAACGGCCTATGTCGAGCATGATGTCCGCGCGAATGCCACCGGCGGCGATATCACGGCCAATGAATTCATCAACACAGGTTTGATCGTGGCGCGGGCGCAGGCCGATAGTTCGGCTTATGCCCATGCTGAATCCGACGAAGAAGATGCTGAAGCAACGGCTAATGCCTGGGCAACGGCCGAGGCGACAGGCCTCTTTCTGCGCGGGGCCTATCCGGACTCGACCTTCAGCAACGCGGGCCTGATTTCCGGTCATGCTTTGGCGACCGCATATGCAAGAGCGGATGCAGATGGTGAGGATGATTATTACACCAGCACCGAAGCTTCTGCTTACGCCTATGCCATCGGTCTCAATGTGTCGGATGGTTCGTATTTTGACACACTCACCAACGAGCTTGACGGGGTGATCGAAGCCCATGCGACGGCTGAGGGGGGTGCAAGCGAGAACGAGGAAAGCAGCGACGGCCACGCACGCGCCTATGCCATTGGTCTCCACGGTGATGTGCTGACCTTTGTGACCTTGCTGAATGACGGCACGATCAATGCGACGGCGAGTGCGCAAGAGTATGCCTATGCACGCGGCATAGAGCTCTCCAATGTCAATGATGCCAGCTACTCGGGTGAGATCGTCAATACCGGTACGATTTCAGCGTCAGCGACGAGCGATAATCCTTATGCGACGGCGATCCTTCTGGACGGAAACGCCTATGTCCATTCGATTCGCAACACAGGCACGATCTCGGCCACCGTCTTCGATTATGACGAAGATACCTATGACGGTGAAGACGGCCATGCCATTGCCATCGACATTCGCGGTGCGGCACAAGGCGTTACTATCGAACAGCTCGACGGCTCGATTGTCGGCGATGTGCGGATGGAGAATGCACTCAGCGATTATCTCGACTGGTCCGGCGGTACGATCAGCGGTGATATTTACGGTGATCAGGAAGATGATCACCTCAATATTTTTGCCGGAGAAGATGCGAGCTTTGTCTATCACGGCACAGTGGACGGTCTAGATAGGTTTAGCATCAACGGCGGTGACTATGACGATGACATTCTCGTCCGTCTCACCAACACGGTGCGCAACGTCAATACGTTCAACGTCGGGCCCAATGCGACGCTGAACCTCGGAAAGTTTGCAGAGATCACGACGGGTGATCTCAACCTTGATGCCTCCTCGATGCTTGTCTTTGATTTGACGAGCGATGGTGTCAACGGCGTCATCAACACGGTGACGGCGGACCTTGGCGGCGCGACGGTGAAAGCTAATTTCATTAGCCCGTGGCTGCCTGACAGCCAGGTCTATCGCATCATCAACTGGGAGGGTGACAGCGAGACGCGCTTTGGCTCGGTGATTTCAAGCTCGTTGCTCGAAAAAGTGATCGCCCAATATGGCGAGGACGGTGTCGATCTTCTGGCGACGCGCCTGAAGTTTGCTGACCTCACCGGTCTTGAGGATGATGCGACCTCGTTTGGTCGTGCGCTTGACCGTATCTTTGACGACATTGATCCCGACAGCGAGCTCGGGCAGGCGATCATGCTTCTGATCCAGCTGACGCCCGATCAGTTCGCCTATGAGATGAGCCAGATCGCCGGTCAGCAGATTGCGGACGTGCAGCATGTGACGCTGAGCCAGCTCGGGTCTTTGATCCATGTCATCCAGACACAGATCAACGAGGCGCGGACCAATCTGACCAGCAATGCCGGTGCGGATGGCGTGAAGGTCAGCTTCGGTTCCGACAAGCTGCGGGTGAGCTCGGGTGACGATATGCCTGATATTGCCGGTGTGTCGGCGGGTGACGAGACCGTCAAAGGTGACTGGTCGGCCTGGGCGCGCGTCTTCGGTGACTGGTCGAAGCTTGACGGCAGCGGAACGGCGCAAGGTTTTACCTCGACCACAGGCGGTGCGGTGATCGGTGCTGACTATGCGGTCAGTGATGCACTGACGCTCGGTCTTGCCGGTGGCTATCAGGCCTCGAACCTTGAGTTCGGTACCGGCGGCGAGGGCGATGTCGATGGATGGAGTGTGACGGCCTATGGCGACTACCGCTTCGGCAATGCCTATATCGATGTCTTGGTCGGCTATGCGGTGCAGTCCTATGACATGGATCGCTACCTCACCGTGCTCGGCGTCAACTATATCGCCAACAGCACCTATGACGGGTCGGCGATCATCGGTGCGGTGGAGGCCGGTTACACCTTCACAGTGGCACCTGCGACAACGCTCACACCCTTCATCGGTGTGAACGGCAACCAGACCAAGACGGATGCGTCGGTGGAAACGGGCGCGGGCATCTGGAACCTCGCCTATGAGGACCGCAGCGAGACGCAGATCGATACGGTGCTCGGTGTGCGGATTTCCAAAGCCTTTACCGGCAGCGATGGTCTGGCGATTACACCGACCTTCGAGCTTGGCTGGAAGCACGGTTTCGGCAACTCAGCGCCGACGGCTAATGCGTCTCTGGCAGGTACACCCGGCACGCAGTTCCAGATATTCGGATCACCGACCTCGCGCGATACAGCGATCGTCGGTGCGGCTCTGCAGGTCCAGATGAGCAACAAGATCGATCTCTACCTCCAGTACAACGGCCAGTACAGCAGCGACTATGCGGACAATGCCGCTTCGCTGCGGCTGCGCTGGAAGTTCTGACGCTTGATCTGACGTGAAAGGGTCCGGGGCATGGTGCCCCGGACCATCTTCAGGGTGGAGGGCGAGATGGCGCATGTGGCAAGGCAGGCAGAGGGGGAACACAAGGATGTGTCTTCCGCGCTTGTTGAACGGATGATGTCGGTGACAGACGCGCTGCAGCTTGCGCGGACGTTTCTGAAAAAGAAAAACTATGTCGAGGCGGCGCGTGTCGCCCAGCAGGTGGCCGATCATAAACGCGGACACCCTGACGCTTTTCACATTCTGGCCATGACGGCCTATCGCACAGGCCGGATCGATAAGGCCATTGTGCATGCCGAACGTGCGGTCGGACGCGCGCCCAAGACGGCGGCCTTCTGGTCCAATCTTTCCGAGATGTTGCGACGGCGCGGGCTTCTGACGCGCGCGCTGACGGCGGCGAAACAAGCCGTCGCGCTTGATGCAGCGCAGGCGCTGGGCTGGAGCAATCTTGCCGCCATTGAATATGAGCGACGGGACTTTGACGATGCGGAGAAATCGGTGCGCAATGCGCTGAAGCTTGATATCGGCAATGCGCGCAGCTGGAACCTTCTTGGCAATGCATTGGCGCGTCAGCATCGCGATGACGAAGCACATGCCGCCTATGCAGAGGCGCTGCGGCTGCTACCCCATTATGCCGATGCCATGGTCAATGATGCCTTGTGCTGGCGCGATGCAGGCGCATTTGACGAGGCGCTGAAGCGGCTCAATGAGGCTTTGCTGATCCAGCCTCAACACGTCAACGCGCATGTGGTGCGGTCTATTGTTTACTTTCTCAAGGGCGATGTGGCGCGTGGCCGCGTCGAATATGAGTGGCGGCTGATGATGCCCGATGCATTGCCGCCCAAGGTGCCCGGACGTCGCTGGCGCGGAGAAGAGATTGCGGACAAGCGCGTGCTGCTGCTTGCCGAACAGGGGCTTGGTGATGTCATTCAGGCCTGTCGCCACATCGCGGGCTTGCGCGCCCGTGGTGTCAGGGCACTGACACTGCATGTGCCGCGTGCGCTGCGCGTGTTGCTGGCTGACAATTTTCCCGATGTTGAAGTGGTGACGTCGCTCAGCGATATTGGCGGCGTTGATTTTCATTGCGGCATGATGAGCCTGCCGCTGCTGCTTGAAGGGCCGACGCCACCCGAGGCTATGCCGCAAGCGGCCTATCTCGCGGTCTCTGAAGAGCGTGTCGAGATCTGGCGTCAGAAATTTTCTTGTCTCAAGGGCCGCAAGATCGGTCTCGTCTGGGCGGGCAACGCGACTTATCAAAGCGATTATATGCGCTCGATGAAGGCGGAGCATTTGCGGCCGCTGCTCGATCTGCCTGATTGTCATTTTTTCAGCTTGCAGGTGGGGCCTGCGACCGCAGGTATGGTCGCGCTCAAGCCGAAGGTGGAAGACCTGTCGGCACAGGTGAGCAATATGACGGATGCGGCGGCGGCCATTGCCGCGCTTGATCTCGTCATCAGCGTCGACACATCGCTCGCCCATCTCGGCGGCGCGCTCGGCACCGAGGTCTGGACCATGCTGCCGCATGTGCCGGACTGGCGCTGGGGCATGAGCGGCTACAAGCATCCGCTTTACGGGACGGTGCGATTGTTCCGGCAAAAGGTCCGTGGCGACTGGGCCGGTGTCGTCAGCGATATCCGTGCCGCATTGGCAGGGGCCTGACTATCAATTCACACATGACACTTCACACGCATTGATCAGGGCAAGGGAGAACAGGGTGGCAAAGAAGGTAAATGCGCAGGCGCAACGCGACGCTGAGACTGTCGTGATGGCAGTGAGCGATGATGTGCGGGCCGGTGTGGGCGCGTCCGTCGGGTTGCCTTCGATGGATGCGGCACGCGCCCATATTGATGCGGGTCGGTTGCGGCAGGCCGAGGAAATCGCGCGGACGGCATTGGCCGGCGATGCGCGCCACTATGAAGCGGCAAGTCTTCTCGGTGTGATTGCTTTTCGTGTCGGGCGATATGATGAGGCCATTTCATGGATGGTGCGGGCGGCTCACGGCGATCCCCAAGTCGCGGGCTATCACGCCAATCTGTGTGAGATGTTCCGCATTGTCGGACGCAATGAGGAGGCGCTGAAGGCCGGTGCGCGTGCGGTGATGCTCGATCCGGCGCATGCGTCGGCGCATAATAATATCGGTGTTGTCTATATCGGCGGCGGCGACTTCATTCGCGGCGAAGCGGCTTGCCGTCGCGCCGTGTCGCTCGCGCCTGATTTTGCCGATGCGCATAATAATCTCGGTAATGCGTTGCGGGGTCAGGGCAAGATCGACGAGGCGGAAGGTGCGTTCCGTCGTGCCATTGCGCTCAATCCCGACTATTTCGAGGCTCTGTCCAATTGCGGCGCGATGCTGCGTGACGCGAAACGCATGGATGTTGCTGAAGCAATGCTGCGCAAGGCACTGAAATTGCGTCCCGCCCATGTAGATGCCCATGTGCAGCTGGCGCTCAATTGTCAGATGCAGGGCGACGCGCAAAATGACAAGGCCGATACAAAAGCGAGCGACGCGGCGCTTAGCCTGCTGACGCGGGCGGTGGCGCTCGACCCGACGCGGGCGGAAGCCTTTTTGGTGATTGCGCGCATTCTAGCGGCGCGCGGCAAGACACAAGGCGCGATCACGGCCTGTCGCCGCGCCCTTAAAGCCAAACCCGATCATCCCGCCGTGCTTAATCTGTTGGCGCGGCTGTTGCGCGATACGGATGATATGTCAGCTGCCATCGACTATTGCCGTCAGGCGTTGGTGCAGTCGCCCGATGCGCCGGATATTCTCAACAATCTCGGCATCGCGCTTTTAGAAAGCGGCGATCTGGACGGGGCCGCCGATGCCTTGTCGCAAGCGATCAGCGCTGCCCCTCAAACGATGACGACCTATATAAACCTCGCTTCGGCGCGCAAATTCAAAGCGGGCGATCCTGAAATTGCCGTGATGGAAAAAGCGCTTGTTGATCTGCCGCTTAGTGACCGCAACGCCATCGGTTTGCGCTATGCGCTCGGCAAGGTCTGCGATGATATTGGCGAGCATGAACGGGCTTTTACGCTTTTCAGCGAGGGCGCGGCGATGAAGCGGCAGCAAGTCACGTATAATGAAGGCGGTATCATGCGCCTCTTTGAGCGTATTCAGCATGTCTTCACGCCGGAGTTTGTCGCGGAAAAGGTGGGGCTCGGCGATCCTGATGCGCGTCATGTGTTCATTGTCGGTATGCCACGCTCCGGCTCGACGCTGATTGAGCAAATTCTGGCGAGCCATGCCTCGGTGCAGGCTTTGGGCGAAGTGAAACATCTGCACAATGCGATCCTGTCGCTGGATGAAGGTTTCGCGCCGACCATGCGCTATCCTGAACTCGCCCATATGATCGATGCGCCACAACTTGCCGCTATCGCGCGGCACTATCACGGTGCGGTGCCCGCGCTCAACGAGGGAAAGCTCGTCACCACGGACAAGATGCTGACCAACTACTATTACGTCGGTCTCATCTATCTTTTGTTTCCCAATGCACGCGTCATCTACAGCCGCCGCAATGCCATCGATACGTGCTTGTCGTGCTACTCAAAATTATTCCGCGAGGACATGGCCTATACCTATGACCTTGGTGAGCTGGCGCGCTATCACCGCAAATGCACCGGGCTGATGGAGCATTGGAAAAAGATTCTGCCGGAAGGTTTCATTCTCGATGTGGATTACGAGAATGTGGTGGGCGATATCGAAGCGGAAGCGCAGCGCATTGTCGCGTATTGTGGATTGCCCTGGGATCCGGCCTGCCTCGATTTTCATAAAAACGCCCGCACGATCAAAACAGCAAGTGCCGCGCAGGTGCGCCGCCCGCTTTATGCAAGCTCGGTTGAACGCTGGCGCAAATACGGCGCGGCGGTCGAGCCGCTGGCGGTGATGTTGGGGCTTGGTGACACGGCGTGTGTCTGACCGATCCGGAGATGAAGTTGGTCCAAAACTATCCTGTGAGGGAGATTAAAATGGTGATGATTGAAGATTGGCTGGGGGCCGAAGGGTCCGAACGCAAGCGCCGTATGCGGCTCGGCCTTGCCGGATTTTTCGGATTGATGCTGGTGATTGTCGGATCTATCTATCTGCCCGAGCGGCTGCCGCAAGGCGGCGGTGGCGCGGACGGGACGCAAGTCTCGCGCGGTCCAGCGCAAGTGGACGGGTTTCGCTCCGCCACTTTCGGTATGAACGAAGGCGCGGTGCGTGCCGCCATTGCCACTGATTTCAATATCAAACCGGCAGCGCTCGCGAGTAGTATCAAGATTGTTGAAAATAAAGTTGAGCGCACCCGTATTCTGGTGGTGCGCGTGCCGGATCTCTTTCAGGGCGCGGGCATGACCGAGATCGGCTACGTGTTCGGTTATCAGTCCAAGGCGCTCATTCAGGTCAATCTGCTTTGGGGCACACCTTTGTCGCCTAAGGTGACGGCAGATGATCTCGCCATCGTGACGGCCAATCTGATGCGTTATTTTGCGTCAGAAGGTTTTGAAAGTGATCATGTGCGCAGCAATGTGCGGATCGCCAAGGGTGCGGTGCTGGTCTTTCAGGGGAGCGACGCCAAAGGCCGCATGGTGCAGCTTGTGCGCCGCGTTGAGCCGCTGCCTGCCGCGAAAGATGCCTCAGGCAAAGACACAGCAGAACCTGCCAAGCGTATGACGTTGCGGCTTGCCTATATCGCCAATCCGCAAGCGCCTGACACGTTCAAGATTGCCAAAGGCGCGTTCTGATTTCTAGCTTTTGAGGACGAGATCGTCGCGGTGGATCATTTCAGCGCGGCCGGAGAAACCGAGCAGGCTTTCGATCTCGCTTGAATTGCGACCCTTGAGGCGCGCGGCATCGTCACTCGAATAGGTGATGAGGCCGCGTGCAATCTCGCGGCCTTCTTCGTCGCGCACGCTGACCGCGTCGCCGCGATCAAATGTCCCGTCAACCGCCTTCACACCGGCAGGCAGCAGGCTGCGGCCTTGCGCGAGCGCGCGTGCGGCACCAGCGTCAATTGTCAATGTGCCGAGCGTTTTCAATCCGCCGGAAATCCAGCGTTTGCGGGCGGCGACAGGTGTGGCCGCGGCAAGGAACCATGTGCAGCGTGCGCCGTCTTCCAAAGCGCGAAGCGGATGCAAGGGGCGGCCATTGCCGATGGCCATGTTGCAGCCGCCTTCGACCGCGATCTTGGCGGCGGCGACTTTGGTCTTCATGCCGCCACGGCTCATCTCGCTGGCAGCGTCGCCCGCCATGGCTTCGATGGCCGGTGTGATCTCGGTGACCTCGGGCAGATGCGTGGCACCGGGTTCAGACGGCGGGGCGGTGTAGAGCCCGTCGATGTCGGACAGCAGCACAAGGCAGTCGGCAGAAATCATGGAAGCGACGCGGGCGGCGAGCCGGTCATTGTCGCCGTAGCGGATCTCGCTTGTGGCCACGGTGTCATTTTCATTGATGACGGGCACAGCGCCGAATTTCAAAAGCGTGTTCAATGTCGAGCGCGCGTTGAGATAGCGGCGGCGTTCTTCAGTGTCGTCAAGCGTCAGCAGAATTTGCGCGCAATTGTGGCCATAGGCCGACAGTATTTCCTGAAAGGCGTGAGCGAGCGAAATTTGTCCGATGGCGGCTGCCGCCTGACTTTCTTCGAGCTTCAATTTTCCGGGCGCGAGTTTCAATGCGCGTCGGCCAAGCGCGATGGCGCCTGACGAGACGATAAGTACGTCCTGTCCGCGGGCGCGCATGGTGGCGATGTCTTCGACAAAGGCTTGCAGCCAGGGGCGGTTGAGCTTGCCTGTGTCAGAATCCGTCAGCAGAGCCGAGCCGATTTTGACGACGACGCGCTCAGCTTTGGTGAGCCGTGCGACAGAAGCTGTGTCCGACATGGGCGTGGCCGAAGTCATGGACGCCAACCCTCTTCCTCGGGGGTTTCACTGGCGGCTTTTTCCTCGGCATTGGCTTTGGCAATCGTGTCGGCGACGAGATGCAGAATGCCGGTGACGCCTTCGCCGGTGACGCCGGAAATGACATGGACCTTGGACCCGCGACCGGCGGCTTTCTTGAGCGCCTTGGTTTTTTCCGTGCGTTCTTCGTCGCTCAACGCATCGCATTTGTTGAGGCAGAGAATTTCGGGCTTGTCTTCAAGCCCCGCGCCATAGGCTTCTAACTCTCCGCGGATGACGTGATAGGCCTCCACCATGTCGTCCTGCGTGCCGTCCACGAGATGGATCAGCGTGCGGCAACGCTCGACATGGCTGAGAAAACGGTCGCCGAGCCCCAGACCTTCGCTCGCGCCTTCGATGAGGCCGGGAATATCCGCCAGCACGAAAGTGCGCGCATCCACCGAGACGACACCGAGGCCGGGCGTGAGCGTGGTGAAGGGATAATCGGCGATCTTGGGTTTGGCGGCGCTGGTGGCGGCGAGGAATGTGCTTTTGCCGGCGTTGGGCAGACCGACGAGACCGGCGTCCGCGATGAGTTTGAGGCGCAGCCAGATCCAGCGTTCGGTGCCTTCAAGGCCGGGGTTGGCGTGGCGCGGGGCGCGGTTGGTCGCTGTCTTGAAATGCGCGTTGCCGAAGCCGCCATTGCCGCCCTTGATGAGGACGATGCGTTGGCCCACACGCGTCATGTCGGCGATCAATGTCTCTTCGTCTTCGTCGATGACCTGCGTGCCGACGGGCACTTTCAGCACAGCGTCGTCGCCGTTGAAACCGTGGCGGTTGCGGCCCATGCCATGCATGCCGGTCTTGCCCTTGTAGTGCTGCTGGTAGCGGTAATCGATAAGCGTGTTGAGGCCCTCGGCGCATTCGATGATGACATCGCCGCCCTTGCCGCCGTCGCCGCCATCGGGTCCGCCGAACTCCTTGAATTTCTCGCGCAGAAAACTCACCGCTCCGGCGCCGCCGTCGCCGGAGCGGATGTAGATTTTCGCTTGGTCGAGAAATTTCATCAGTCTTATCCGTTGCGGCGTTTCAGGACCATGCGCAGGCCCAGAACTTTGGCGCGGCGCGCCTCGTTCCAGATCTGCTCGGTACCAGTATAGCGGAAGCCGAGCTTGCCAAGCACTTGGCCCGACGCATGATTTTCAGCCATATGGCCCGCCGTCAAGTGGCTGACGGGGCTGGCTTCGAAAGCGTGGTTCACGAGCGCGCGACCGGCCTCGGTCGCAATGCCCTTGTTCCAATGAGGTTCACCGATCCAATAGCCGACATCATAGGCCTTGCCCTCGTCCACGCGGTGCAGCCCGATGCAACCGACCAGCTCGCCGTCCTTTTCGATGGCGTAAGGATGGTCAGCGTCCGTCTGACGGCGGTGCTCATGGCCCGCGATCCATTGTTCGGCCAGTTCCTGACCATATGGATAGGTCACGCGGGCCAACATGCTTGCCACTTTCCAATTGCCGACAAGCGCACGCACACGGGGCGCATCGTCGAGCGTGAAGGGTCTTAAAGCCAGTCTCTCAGTTGTCAGTCTCTGTTCCACCGGGGTCTCCTTATCCCCGAGAGTCACGAAAAAAGGGAGATGGCGACCCATCTCCCTCTCGATATCGGATGGCTGCCACCTTGCGAGGTGGCGGCGCCTCGCGTGAATTAGTCCGCCGCAACGGCCGGCATGGCTGCCGGTTTCACGGATACATAGGTGCGGCCGTTGGCTTTGGCGCGGAACGCCACAACGCCGTCAACCTTGGCAAAAATCGTGTGATCGGTGCCCATGCCCACATTGTCGCCCGGATGCACTTTGGTGCCGCGCTGACGAATGATGATGTTGCCGACGATGACTGCTTCGCCACCGAATTTTTTGACGCCAAGGCGGCGACCGGCGCTGTCGCGACCGTTACGGGATGAACCGCCTGCTTTTTTATGGGCCATGTGTCTCTACTCCTCAGAAATCGATCAAGCGGCGGCGATATTGACGATCTTCACCAGCATCAGATTCTGGCGATGACCGTTCTTGCGGCGATAGTTCTGACGACGCTTCTTTTTGAAGATCACGATCTTGCGGCTGCGTGTCAGTTCGACGACTTCAGCGGTGACGCTGGCGCCAGCCACGAGGGGCGCGCCGACGGTCACGTCTGAGCCATTGCCAAGCATCAGCACGTCGAGCTGAATCTTGTCGCCTGCATTTGCTTCGACACGCTCGACTTCGAGCACGTCGTCTTGCGCGACTTTGTACTGCTTGCCGCCTGTCCGGATGACTGCGAACATTTTGGATACCACCATGTAACGATAAAGGGCCCGCGCGCCGCGAAGGAGCCGCAGCACGGGCCGGATTGGCGCGCAATATACATCGGGACACTTGAGTGTCAAGGCGCGGGAGGCCGAAAGAGGGTCCAAAGAGCCCTGATTTCCTTGCCAATTTGCCGCGATTTCAGATTGTGGGTGCGCCCTTGGCCGAACGCCAGAGGCAGAGACCCAGAAAATAGGCAGAGACGCCCAGAAAGGCCCAATAGGCGGCCGGCATGGCGTCCGCTGGGGTCATGCCGCCATGTTCGCTGCCCAAAACCAGCACAAACGTCAGAGCCGCCCAGGCCCCTGTCATGGCGATGGTGAGGGCACGCAGCCGCACGACCCGGAACGGATGAACAAATTTGAGGGGTACGAAGGTCAATATGCCCAAAAAGACAATGATCGCGAGATTGACCCACGGGCCGCTCGACGTGACGTAAAAAAACAGGATCACGAGGTTCCAGATGGCCGGAAAGCCCTGAAAGTAATTGTCTTCGGTCTTCATATCGCGGTTTCCGAAGCAATAGAGCGAGGTCATCATGATGTAGGCGGCGGCCGGTATGCCGAAACCTGCGGGCACGAGGCCGAACTGATAGACAAGCAGCGCCGGAATGACCGTGTAATTGAGGTAATCGATCACAAGGTCGAGGATCGCGCCGTCCATATTGGGGGCAAATTCGGTGACGCGGACCTTGCGTGCCATCGGCCCGTCGAAACCGTCGATGATGAGGGCGGCGCCGAGCCACAAGAGCGCCATGCGGAAATCGCCTGCGATGAGCGCCGAAATCGCCAGAAGCCCCGTGAGGACGCCGCAGGCTGTAAACGCATGCACCGCCCATGCAGCCCAGACGCGGGCCTTGAGGCGGCTAAAGACGGGATTTGCAGGAGGTGCGTCGTCCGGTTTGCTCATGCGATATGTCCTTTTCACGACACTCTAGCAGGCACATCGTGCACCACGGGCTGATTTAACGCATCTGCGCACCCAAAAGGCGGTTTTTGTGCCCCACAAGCCTTGTGCCGATGCGCAGCCTCGGTCTACATTCCGCGCCGCTTCCATGCCGTCGGTTCACCGGCGGACATCTCGCGGAGAGGTGGCTGAGTGGTTGAAAGTACCGCACTCGAAATGCGGCGTGCTCGCAAGGGTACCGTGGGTTCGAATCCCACCCTCTCCGCCAATAGTCCAAATTTACAAGACGTCGCAGAAAGCCCGCCTGTCGTAGCGAAAATGGCTGCAAACCGGCGCAATGGAAGTGCGCGCCTCACCCCCGCTTTAATTCCTTCGCCAGAAAATCATAGACCATGCGGATACGGCGATTTGTTGCCAGCTCCCGGTGAGCGACGAGCCATATGGGGAAGACAAGGGGTTCCATATCCGGGAGAACGCGCGCAACGGCTGGATCGGCATCGCCGATATAAGCGTCGAGTATGCCGATGGCGGCGCCCTGACGCACAAGTTCCCACATGACATGATAGCTTTCCGTGAGCAGCGGGAAGTTCGCCTCGCTCAGGCCGAGCCCAAGCGCGTTGAGCCCTTTGATCATCATGCCGCCGTGATCCAGGTTCACGAAGTCGGCGCGTTGCAGATCCTCAGGCTTTGCCGGATTACCGATCCTTCTGATGTAGTCGGGCGTCGCATAAAGAACTGCATCCGCATCACCAATTTTTTTGGCAATTAAGTCCGGCTCGGTTGGGCGGAAGTTGCGGATGGCTATGTCGGCCTCGCGGCGGCGCAGGTCACTGGCATGGTTGGCGACTACAATCTCGACCTGAATGCCCGGTTCCTGCCGGCGTAGTTTTGTGATGATCGGCGGGAGCAGCACAGCGGCGTAAGTCTCACTCGCCGAGATGCAGATTTTTCCCCCTAAAGCTTGCGATTGACCGAGCGCTGTCAATGAAACTCTGCCCGCCGCTTCGCCCATGTCGCGGACGTGATCGAGCAATTCCAGCCCGCTCGGCGTTAATGTCAGCCCACGGCCGACCCGCTCGAACAAAACAATCCCTAGCTCTTGTTCCAACCCATCGACCTGACGGCCGAGGGTCGGCTGGGCCATGCCCAAAGCCCGCGCAGCGGCAGACAATGAGCCTTCTTCTGCCGTGACCAAAAATGCCCGCGCTTTGTTCCAGTCGAATTTTACTGACCGCCAATCCATGCAGATATGCATATCAAAGCACAGGATTTGGTCAATTCGCATATTCGGGCAGGCGCTCTAAACCCTACCCAACATCACCTGACCACAACCAGAACCCAATGAATTGGAACGGATATGACAACCCTCGTCGTAGGCGCAAACGGAGCAACAGGACGACTTCTGGTGGAAGACCTATTGAAGCGCGGGCAAACTGTAAAAATCATCGTCAGGTCACTTAATGGCCTGCCGGAAGCCGCCAAAAATCAAATGAATTTGTCCGTGATTCAGGCAAATATTTCGGACATCAGCGACGCAGAGATGGCCTTGCATGTCCAAGGATGTAGTGCGGTGGCGTCTTGTTTGGGACACAACATGACCTTCAAGGGGATATTCGGGCGGCCGCGTCGGCTTGTAACGGATGCGACAAGCCGACTATGCGATGCCATTCGGGCCAATGAACCGAGAGAGCCGGTCAAGTTTGTGCTCATGAACACAGCGGGCAACAGCAACCGCGATCTTGATGAGCGCATATCGTTTGCTCAACGCTGCGTCGTAGTTCTTCTTCGTTTGTTTCTACCTCCGCATACGGATAATGAATATGCGGCCGATTACTTGCGCACCAAAGTTGGCCAGAATGATCCGCGAATCCAATGGGTAGCGGTTCGCCCCGACGGGCTGATTGATGAAAACGAAGTTACGGATTGCGAAGTTCACAGGTCACCGACGCAAAGCGCGATTTTTGAAGCCCGAACGACCAGCCGTATCAACGTCGCCTACTTTATGTCCGATCTGATCACTGACGAAAACGTCTGGGGCATGTGGCGGGGTAAGATGCCGGTCATTTATGACAAGGCGTCGTCCTGAAGGTGCGCTCGCGCGCGCGAAATTCGTTTGCGATGTCGAAGCACTCTGAGCGCGTTTCGTTTTGACATGATTGAGAATATATCTCACGAACTGAGGCAGGGCCGCCGTCGATGCTTTGTGCAATGCGGCCGATGTTTTAACGACGTGCATAGACTGACACAGATGCGAGTGTGATCGCGAAACTTACGAAAAGACCAAGCGCCATGGTGAGGTAAAGGATATTTCCGGTCGTCATTGGGGTGCTCTCTGTTGATGCTCGGCTTTGTAATGTCCCAAATTTCCTCAGAACTAGGTGGGTGGCCAATCCGTATTTTCCGCAGATAGAACACGTTGCGTTGCGTTGTTTCGACGCGGTCTGCAGTCGGTCAGCCAAGTGTGAATAAGCGTGTGCCTCGAGGCGCAAGTCGCGTAGAGTTGCCTTCGTTCAGAGCGCAATGTGGGCTAATTGCTTTCCTGCATTGGATTTTTCCTGCGCGCCGATCATACCGACCTTTAAGCGGAGACACTCGCGCGTGCCTGTTTTGCCCCCGTCCAACGAGAGCCGTGAGCGGCTGGAAGCATTGCTTGCGACGGCGGTTGACGGGATTGTGATCATCGATAAGGCGGGATCGGTGCAGGTTTACTCTCCGGCTTGCGAAAGATTGTTCGGCTATGTCTCAGACGAGGTGGTTGGCCACAACGTCAAGATGCTGATGCCCTCGCCCTATCACGAGCAGCACGACGACTATCTCGATCATTACAAGACGACCGGCGAGAAGCGCATCATCGGTATCGGGCGCGAAGTCGTCGGACGGCGCAAGGACGGGTCGACATTTCCGATGTATCTGTCGGTTGGTGAAGGACGCTTCAACGGCGAGGCGATGTTCGTCGGCATCATTCACGACATCACCGACGCGCAAGCCGCGCAGCAAGCTTTGCGCGAGGTACAATCGGAATTGCTGCATGTGTCGCGATTGAGCGCCATGGGGCAGATGGCGTCGGCGCTGGCGCATGAACTCAATCAGCCTCTGGCGGCCAATATGAATTATGTCAACGCGGCGCTCAGGACGCTTGAGCCATTGAAGCGTGACGAAGTGCGGTTGGCGGGTGAATTGCTGGCGAAGGCGGCGGCGCAGACTGCACGGGCAGGGCAGATCATCCGGCGGTTGCGCGATTTCATCGAGAAGGGGCAGAGCGTTCACGCGCTCGCTGAACTCAATGACGTCGTGGAGGAGGCGCTCGGGCTTGCGCTCGTCGGGGCTGCTGTCGCCAATGTCAAAGTACAACGGCGGTTTCAGCGGGGCCTGAAGCCTGTGTCTATCGACAAAATTCAAATTCAGCAGGTGGTGCTCAATCTTGTGCGCAATGCGATTGAGGCGATGCAGGGTGGCACACATTCGGTTCTTACGATTGCGACCTTTGCGACAGGCAACAACCGTGTGACCGTGAGTGTCTCGGACACGGGGCCGGGGCTTGCACCGGAAGTGGAAGGAAAGTTGTTTTTGCCGTTCACGACCACAAAAGATACAGGCATGGGCATCGGACTATCTGTGTGCCGGTCCATCATTGAGGCGCATCGGGGAAAGATTTGGGCAGGAACGGCCGAAGGCGGCGGAGCACTCTTTTCGTTTCAATTGCCGACGCGAGAGGGGGAGGCCGAGCATGACGATACCTGAACAGGAAATTCTGATTGTTGACGATGATGATGATGTGCGTGATTCACTTTGCGCACTGTTGCGATCGGCGGGCTTTGCGGTGCGTGATTTTTCTTCCGCACGCGCTCTGCTGGATGAAGAAGACCTGACGGGTGCCTGCCTCATTGCCGACATCCGTATGCCCGATATGGACGGGCTCACGATGCAGGAAGAGCTGACCAAGCGCGGGAGCACGCTGCCGGTGATCATCGTGACGGGGCACGGCGACGTGCCGCTTGCTGTGCGTGCGATGAAAGCGGGGGCCGCCGATTTTATCGAGAAGCCCTATGATGATGAGGATTTGCTGGCGAGCGTCCGCCGTGCAGTTGACCTCAAGCGCCTTGCGCCGCATCTGCCCGAGGCCGAGGCGGCGGGCATTGAACTGATCGACAGTTTGACGCCGCGCGAACGCGATGTGCTGGAGCATGTGATCGCAGGCCGCCCCAACAAGCTCATCGCTTTTGAGCTTGGCATCTCGCCGCGCACGGTTGAAATCCACCGGGCGCACCTGATGGAAAAGATGAAAGCGGGAAGCCTGCCCGAGCTTGTGCGTGTGGCTTTTGCGGCCGGCGTTGTGCCGGCGCGCGGGACCCAGAATTAGCGATCAGACGTCAGAACAATATTTCTGCAAGTTTCGCGCGGTGATGCGTTGCGTCGCCGAACTGTGCTTCACACCAGATGCCGCGGCGGCGATAGAGCTGCGCGTCGCAATCATAGGTGAAGCCGAAACCGCCGTGAAACTGGATGGAGCGGTCTGACGCAAAGGCGAGCGCGCTGCCCGATTGGGCTTTGGCCATGCGCACCGCAACCTCGCCTTCGATGCCGTCGCCGAAAACTGTGGCGGCATAATAAAGATGCGAGCGGGCGGCTTCCATGGCGAGGAGCGCGTCAACGGTGGGGTGCTTCAACGCCTGATAGGAGCCGATGTAGCGGTCGAATTGTTTGCGGGTCTTCAGATAGTCGATGGTGACATTGATGACGCCATTGGCGCCGCCGCAGGCTTCGGCGCTGAGCAGCAGGCAGGCCGCCTGATCGATATGGTTGAGCGCGGCGGGTGTTTTGTCCGCATCCAGCAAAGCCGATTTCGGCAGGGTGATGCCGTCAAGATCGAGACGGTAGGAGCGACGCGTCTCGTCGATGACGATTTCGCGCGTGAGCTTGCCTGCCGCGAGCGCGTCACGCGTGATGAGCACGAGGGCAGGTTTGCCTTCAAACAAGACCGACGCAATGACGAGATCGGCGGAGGCCGCGTCGGTGACGAAGGTCTTGGTGCCTTTGAGCGTCAGCGTGTCGCCCGATGCTGTGGCGCTGGCCGCAATGCGCTCAAGCGCCCAGTCACCGTCGGGCTCGCTCAAGGCAAGCGTGGCAATCGCGCCTTCGCAGATTTTGGGCAGCCATGTTTCTTTTTGCGCGCGCGTGCCCGCCTTGAGGAGGGCTTGGGCGGCCAGAGTCGTTGAGATGAGCGGTGTGCCAGCGAGGTGCTCGCCCATGGGCTCGACAACGGTGACGACTTCGCCGAGCGTGAGGCCGCTGCCGCCGAATTCTTCAGGCACGGCTATGCCGAGCCAGCCGAGCGAGGCCATCTCGTCCCAGAGCGGGCGGCTCAGATCTTCGTCTGCCGCAATGCGCTTGCGCGTCTCGCTCATGGGGAAGCGGTCGCGACAGAAGTTTGAGGCGACTTCGAGCAATTGTTCCTGCTCGTCGCTGAACAGAATGGTGGGCTTCTTGTTTGTATCCAACATGGTTTTGATCCGGCTTAGCTTTTGGGGAGGCCGAGCACGCGCTCGCCGATGATATTGTGCTGCACTTCGCTGGTGCCGCCGCCGATGGTGCCGGAAAAGGCATTGAAGTAAGAGCGTTGCCAGAGGCCACCGTCATAGGCGAGAGGGTCGCCGACGTAATAGGCGGCGTTGGCGCCCTGCAGCGACAATGCGAATTGATTGAGGCGGCGGCCGTATTCGCTGCCGATCAGTTTGCCGGACATGGGGATGGAGGAGGGGCGCTCCTGCGTCAGCGGTTTGATGCGCGCGCGTGAGCTGTTGAGCGCCTGACTGCGTTCGTCAATGATGAGCTGCACGAGTTCGTCGCGGATGGCGACGTCTTCGATGGCTGGTTTGCCGTTGCGCTTGGCGGTGCGCGCCAGTGCCACGACTTCCGACACATGCTTGCTGTTCATCGCATGGCCACCGGCTTGGCCGCCGACTGCGCCACGCTCAAAAGCGAGTGTCGCCATGGCAACCTGCCAGCCGCCGCCTTCTTTGCCGATGAGGCAGCTTTCGTCGATGCGGGCATCGGTGAAGAAGGTTTGGTTGAAACCGAATTCGCCGGTGAGCTTCTTGATCGGCACGACTTCGATGCCTTGAATTTGCATCGGAATGAGGAAGAAGCTCAGGCCTTCATATTTGTTGTTGGTGTTTTGGTTGGTGCGGGCGAGCAGGATCATGTGTTTGGCGTGGCGGCCAAGGCTTGTCCAGATTTTCGAGCCGTTGAGGACAAACTCTTTGCCGTCGCGCGTGGCTTTCAGCTGCGCATTGCCGAGATCGGAACCGTGGTCGGGTTCGGAGAACCCCTGACACCAGATATCGTCGGCAGACAGGATGCCGGGGATGAAGGCTTTCTTCTGTTCTTCTGTGCCCATGTTGAGGATCAGCGGGCCTGCCCAGTTCAAACCGATCGTATTGGTCATGAAGGGCGTCTTCTGCTTCACCATTTCGCGGGTGACGATGTCTTGCAGCACCTGCGGCTTGCCTCCACCGCCGTATTCTTTCGGCCAGGCCATGCCGAGATAGCCCGCCTCATAGACTTTCTTCTGCCAGTCGCGCAGGAAATAAAACTGCTCATCCGTGCCGACTTCCATGAAGGATTGCGGCAGGAGGAATCCCGGATCCGTGGGTTTGTTGGCGGTGAACCAGTCGGCCACTTCCTGACGGAACGCATCAAGTTCGGCGGGGCTCGGGGTGTTGTCACTCATCTGAACGGATCCTCGGTCGCTTTTGGCAGGTTTTGGCAATGGTATAGCGCATATCAAGGGACGGGTGCCAATGGGACGAAGCTGACGCAGGGGCAGCCTTGATGCTGCGTTTCATCCATCGACATGCGTGATGATCAGTTGCGGTAGCGCCCAGCAGGTGTGGCCCATGTCTTTCGCCATCATCGCCAGACCTTCGGTTTCAATATAGCCGCGATGGCTGAAGGCGGGAAAATTGAGACCGCTGCGGTGAAGGTCCGCGCGGACAAGAAGTGCTGTGCCGCCGACACCGTCTATGGGTTGAGGGCCGGTCGATGCAGGCAGGTCGCCCAGATAGGCGCGACCGAAACCGCGCGGTGGCTGGTGGAGGCCGTCCAGCATATGGCGGGGATGTTCGGCGGGTCCGCGCGCGGGATCGAAGCGGAAGGAATTCAGATCATAGTCGCGGCCATCGGGCAGCACGCAGCGGGGCACGATAATGTCTTTGTCGGCGGCGAGGAGGCGGGTGAGAAGGTCCGGCGGATAGTCGATGAGGTCCGCGTCAAGCCAGAGCACCCAGGCTTCATCGTCGAGCGTTGTGGCGAGCAGAAAATTTCGGGCGCGCGCAAGTGTGGCGCGGCGGATTTTCTGCATGTCGCGTTCCCAGCGTGCGCCGGTGAGGTGCAACCCGAGATCCTGCTTGATGAGCCGCGTGCGGCGGTAGTCGCTTTGGCGAACCCTGAGTGCGGCATCTGCCAGCGCATGGGTCGCGTCCGCGCTGTCGCCTTCGATGATGCCGAGCGAGAGTGCGGATTTGTCATAGTCGAGACGATCCAGCAATTCGAAATAGCGCGGCAGAAAGCGTGTCGCATCTTTCATCGGCGTCAGGATCAGTACCGGTGGCTGCGAGGATTTGGAGTGCGACGACTTTTGTGTGTGGCGCGGCGTGGTGGTTGCGCTTTGGTCCGCGAGGTGGCGCAAGCGGTTCGTGATGCGCTTTGCCGTGTGTTCCGGCGCGTAAAGCGCATTGATGTGGGTGCGAGCGCGTGCGCCTGTGGCGCGACCTGCATCCGGATCGGCGACCAGTGCCCGCATGAGCGCGGTGGCATGATCGAGATCGGGTTCAGCCCATTCGGTGCCTTCGGGGTAGGGCGCGAGTGTGGCGTCTAGGCGGTATGTTTTGAATTTCACGCCATAACTCGTCTCGGGCGTCATGAAATCCAAGTTTCCGGACCAGGCTGTGGCGACAACGGGTTTTCCAGCCTGCATGGCTTCGGCGATAACCAGGCCGAAACCTTCGGAACGATGGAGACACAAGAGTGCATCGCAATTGGCGATGAGGCTCGCAACTTCATCACCCGTCACGTCGCCAAGGCGGAGCGAGATCGAGGTGCGTGTGCCGATGGCCGCGTCGATGAGCTCGCGTTTTTCCGGTGAGAGACTTCGTACCTTGATGATCAATCCGGTCTTGCCATCATCGTCGGGAAAGGCGCGGCAATAGGCGTCGATCATGCCGAGCGGGTTCTTGCGCTCAAAGCCGCTCAACTCATCGAACACGCAAAGAAAGAGATAGGACGTCCCGGGCAGGCCCAGTGTCGCGCGGTCGGTTGCAGGCGCTGCAAATGGTTTCAGTGCCGGCATGTCGAGGACAGGTACGGACACATGAGGCGCGATACAATGAACAGCATAGAGCGTCGGCACCCATATCTCGTCGAAACGGTTGGCCCATTCGCTCCAGCCTTCCGGCAAGCCCGCGTCGCTCTCCCAATTCCAATAGCCGATGTTGGTACGGCCCGCGAACATGCGCGTGTCGGAATCGGCGGTCTCGCTTTGCCACAGGCGATGGGTAAGGAGATCGGGGTTTGTATAGAAAATGTTGATCGGATGGGGCGCATGTGTCGCCCAGTTAAGTGACGTATGATGACGCAATTGATCGAGATCAATGGTGACACGGCGTGTTGCGCCAAGAGCATTGTCGAGTGTGCGTGCGGCCGTGCCAAGGCCGGTGCCGGCCCCGAAGCTGCCGAAGAGATTGACGCCAGGTATGTCATCCGGTCTTGGTGCTGATTGTTCTGCCAGTGTTTTTTCATAGGCGCGCAGAGGCAGATGTTTGTTCAGCTCATCAACAACCGCTTCATAGCGCGCGCCTGAATAGCGTTGACCGGTTGCCCTCCAGTGATGCTCGAAATGCTCGTCGTTCCAAGTGTTCGCACCATGCGCGACATAGACGTAGAGGCGGGGAATATCGAGATGCGCGGTTGCGTGTTCGGCGCATATTTTTTCCATGACGGGCGTGTCTTCGCCACGTGCGAGTTCGGGATAACGCGGCATGATCGCTTTTTCGCAAAGCATTGAGCCTTCCCAGACACGTTCCGTTGAAATCGTCGCGCGCTTTTGCAGCGGCATCCAGATGAGCCAGCGTTTGAGAAAGGACGCCCGCGCCTCAGTGACAAAAATGGCCGCGAGCTGGATCTGCAAGCGGTGCGGGTCAGAAAGATCATCATCGTCCCATTGGCAGACGTAATTGCCGCGCGCTTCATCGACAGCGAGATTGCGCAGCCTGCCGAGCGAGGCGTTATGTGTTGCCGGTTTGATGAAGCGCAGGCGCGGGTCATTGAGGCGGGCGACTTCGTCGGCCAGTTTCGTGCAGTCGCCGTCGTCGATGATGATGAGTTCGCTGTTGCTATAGGTCTGGGCGAGAAAGGCGGTGAGCGCGTGGCGGCTCAGGTGGTAGCGGTTACGCGTTACCATGAGGCAGGAGATGAGGGGTGGCGTGTGGTTGACGAGCGGCCTGGAGGCAGATGCGCCGGGGGATGTGCCCGGTCTGCGCTCAAGCGGAAAGCTTTCGGGCAGTGGTGCGAGATCATCGTCACCGTCACGGAACCAACTGCCATCCCAATAATGGATTGCCAGAGCGTCGCGTGTCATGCTTTCCCATGTGGCGATATCAAAGGCTGCACCACTCCAGATTTCACGTTTGGAGAAGGGATAGAACACAGGTGCGGGGAGGATCGTTAGCGGCGCACCTTTATAGAGTTTGCGGGCGCGGTTGAGCAGCAGGGGGCCGGTGCGCACGAGCACATGAGCGGTGGCGGGTGCCGTCGTGAGGCACTGCATTACGCTCTCCCAATAGGGATGTGCGGGTGCGCTTGCGATAATGGTCGGGCATAGAAGGTCCTCCGGTGTATTCCCGCGAAAGAGCTCTTCATCAAAATGTTCAGGTGGCTCAAGGCCGATTATGAATTCGCGTTTGGCGATGAATTCGTCGAAGGGCTGTAGGCATTCGGTGTCGAGGTCGGCATAGAGCCCGCCGAAATGCGACAGGATCATGTAGCGCCCGGTGTCCGCACGACAAATGTTGTCCTTGTATCCATCGAAGGTCGCGAGGAAATCCGGGAAATGTCCGGCGACAAAAGTGCGGATCGTTTTATCCGTCCAGAGGCAGTATTCCCAGTTGGGATGCCGCTGCCGCCAGCTTGCGGCAAGCGCCTGATACCGCGCGGGCAGGTCTTCGGATTTCCAGAGCTGATGGATGATTTTCGGAATGGGCACGTGGGCAGAACCGTTGGAATAAAGGACAGGGTGCCGACACTCTAAACAAATTCTGAACGGTGATGCGAAATGCCCATTTTTTGATCGACTGCCACATTATTGCGCACGAAAAACTTATTAAAATCAATGTGTTAGCTTTATAAATGAGAAAGGAAATGTCTGTAGTCTCGCGCTCAGAGATTGCGGGTTGTACATGATTGCGACCGGCGCGAATTGAATTGGCGGGTTCCATGGCGGCGGTGTTGCGTAAGGCAAATGAGGATGCGGATCTCTATCGCGGGATGTTTGAAAACGCGATCTGGGGCATTTTTCAGACAACGGCGGATGGTCACTATCTGGCGGCTAATCCGGCGCTAGCCGCGATCTACGGCTATGCCTCGCGAGATGCCATGCTCAATGCGTTGACCGATATCGGTCGCCAGCTTTATGTTGATCCGCGTCGCCGCGATGACTTCGTTCGCATGATGCGCGACGATGGCAGCGTCAGTGCTTTTGAATCGCAGGTCTACCGGCTCGACGGTGAGGTGATCTGGATTTCCGAGAGCGGACGCGAGGTGCGTAACGCCGCGGGCGAGTTTCTCTATTTTGAAGGCACGGTTGAAGACATCACCGTGCGTAAAACGGCCGAGCGCGAATTGCAGGAAGCCAAAGAACTCGCCGAAGCTGCAAGCCGCGCCAAATCAGCGTTTCTGGCCAATATGAGCCATGAATTGCGCACGCCTCTGAACGCGATCCTTGGTTTTTCCGAAATCTTGCGTGATGAATTGCTCGGGCCTTTGGGCGACGCCCGATACAGCGAATACGCAGGCGATATTCTGGATAGCGGCAGGCATCTGCTCGCCGTTATCAACGATATTCTCGATCTGACGAAAATTGAAGCGGGACATCTGACGCTTGATGCGCAGCCCGTTGATGTGCTTGCAATGCTGGCGGTCTGCGAACGCTATTTCGGTGGGGCGGTAGAGGCTGCCGGCATCCGACTTGTGATCGAGGGGCCGCCGGAAGAGGTGACGATCACTGCCGACCCGACCCGTCTGAAACAGATATTGCTCAACCTCATTTCGAATTCGGTTAAATTCACCAGCGTCGGTTCGGTGAAGGTCGAGGCTGGCTTTGCGGGGATGAGCGAATTTGTCTTCTCGGTCACTGATACAGGCATCGGCATGAGCGAGGAACATATGGCGAAAGCCCTGCTTCCGTTCCTGCAGGTCGATACGTCGCTCGCGCGGCGCTATGAGGGCACGGGCCTTGGTCTCACGTTGACGAAGTCGCTCGTCGAGATGCATGGCGGCACGCTCGCCATCGAAAGCCGACTTGGCGAGGGTACACGCGTGAGGGTGCATCTGCCGGTCTGATGCGCCCGCCGATAGGGCGTGTCGCTGCCACTAAAGACGGCGTCTGCTCATTATTGCGCCAGTTATCGCCTAAAAACCTTTGTTTCACCGGCTTTTCAGCCAAATAATCTGGCATCGCTTTTGCTCTTACCTCAAGGTGAGTAGCGCGACCTTTCGGTCCGCGCCAATGAGGAGTTGCGATGCCTGAGGCGAAGATTGGGGCCATCTTTGATGAAATGGGCCTCAACGACCAGGAGTGCCGACGCGCCTATCTGGGATTGCGTGACTGGTTGAATGAGACGCCCGCCGATATACTGGCGCTGCGGCGCGAAGAAGCGGAAACATTTTTCAGGAAGATCGGCATTACCTTTGCGGTCTATGGCGAAGGCGGTGATCCTGAACGGATCATTCCGTTCGACATTATTCCGCGCATTCTCGAAGCTGCTGAATGGCGTCACATCACGGCGGGTCTTACGCAGCGTGTGCGTGCACTCAATGCCTTTATCGCTGATGTTTATGGGGCGCAGGACATTGTGCGCGCCGGGTTGATGCCTGCCGATCAGATTATCCTCAATGATACTTACCGGCATCAGATGCAGGGCATCACAGTGCCTAATGGCATCTATACGCATATCTCCGGCATCGACATGGTGCGCGTGAGTGCGGATGAATTCTATGTGCTCGAAGACAATGTGCGCACACCGTCGGGTGTTTCCTACATGCTCGAGAATCGCGAAATCACCATGCGATTGTTTCCCGATCTTTTCTCGCGCCACGCGGTAGCGCCCGTTGATCATTATTGCGACGAGTTGCTCACCACTTTGTCGTCTGTGCCGCCGCGTCATTGCGACCGCGAACCGACAGTCGTGGTGATGACGCCGGGTATTTATAACAGCGCCTATTACGAGCATTCTTTTCTGGCCGATCAGATGGGTGTTGAACTCGTCGAGGGGCCGGACCTCTATGTCAAAGATGACATTGTCTATATGCGCACGACGCAGGGACCGAAACGCGTTGACGTCATCTACCGCCGTGTGGATGACGAGTTTCTCGATCCGCTGGCGTTTCGCGCCGACACCGCGCTCGGTGTTGCGGGCCTGATGAATGCCTATCGTGCGGGCAATGTGAACCTTGCCAATGCGGTGGGGGCAGGCATCGCCGACGACAAATCGACCTATACATTCGTGCCTGCGATGATCGAATTCTATCTCGGCGAAAAACCGATCCTCAACAATGTGCCGACCTTTCGCTGCGGTGAACCGGATGATCTCAAATATGTGCTTGAGCGGCTTGACGAACTTGTTGTGAAGGAGACACACGGGTCGGGTGGCTACGGCATGCTGATCGGGCCGAAATCAACGAAGGCTGAGCGCGAAATGTTTGCCGCCCGTATCAAAGCGACGCCCGACAAATATATCGCGCAGCCGACGCTGGCGCTTTCGACCTGCCCGACCTTTGTCAATGAAGGTATCGCGCCGCGTCATGTCGATCTCAGGCCCTTTGTGCTCGCAGGCAAAGACATTCGCGTGGTGCCGGGCGGGCTCACGCGCGTGGCGCTCACCGAAGGTTCGCTTGTTGTCAATTCCTCGCAAGGCGGAGGCACCAAGGATACCTGGGTGCTGGAGGATTAAATCATGTTGAGTCGCACCGCTGACAGTCTTTACTGGATAGCGCGCTATATGGAACGCGCTGAAAATCTGTCGCGTATTTTGCGCGTGACGGATCGTCTGTCGCTGATGCCGAAGCTTGCAGGCACCGGCAGCAATGAATGGCACTCGACGATTGTTGTTTCGGATTGTGAAGAAGGATTTTACGAAAAATATGAAGAGGCGACTGCTGAGCATGTGATTTCTTATCTGGCGTTCGATCCTGATAATCCCTCAAGCATTCGTAGTTGCATTGAAGCGGCGCGGCGCAATGCACGCTCTGTGCGCACCGCGCTCACCACCGAGCAATGGGAATGTCTCAACGGCACATGGCTTGAAATGTCGCGGATGAAAGAAAGTCGGTTGCGTGGCGGCGGCTTGCACGGATTTCTCGACTGGGTGAAAGAACGCACGTTGATGTTCCACGGCAGTACGGTGGCGACGATGCTCCGGCGCGATAGTTTTCATTTCATGCAGCTTGGCACTTTCATCGAGCGCGGCGATAACACGGCGCGCATTCTCGATGTTAAGTATCATGTGTTGCTGCCTGAGCACGCCGAAGTGGGCGGCGGCATTGACTATTATCAGTGGGCTGCGATCCTGCGTGCGGTGTCGGGCTATCGCGGCTATCACGCGCTTTACAATGAAGGCATCAAGCCGTGGCTTGTGGCAGATTTTCTCATCATGCGTGAGGAAATGCCACGTTCGTTGGTGGCTTGCATGGGCAAGGTGAAGGAATGCCTTGATCATCTCGCCGATGAATATGGTCAGCGTCACGAAAGTCACCGCATGGCGGGGCGGCGCTATTCGCAATTGCGGTTCGGTAAGGTTGACGATGTATTCGGACAGGGATTGCATCTCTTTCTCGAACAATTCATCGACCAGAATAATGATCTCGGTGCCGAGATTTCCCGCTCCTATCTGATGTGAGGCGAAACAAACATGCGCATGCACATCGAGCATGAAACCGTTTATTCCTATGATGAGCCGGTGTCCTACTCCATACAGGCGCTGCGATTGCGTCCGCTGGATACGCGGTCGCAACGTATTTTGAGCTGGACGGTGGAGACGCCGCTTTATGCCAGCGTGCGCGACCAGCGCGATGTCTATGGCAATGTGTTGCAGATGCTCTATGTCGAGCGGCCGCATAGCGAAATTCGGCTGCGGGTGTGGGGTGAAGTTGAAACAATCGACACGCATGGCGTGGTCACTGCGGCGATTGAAAAATTTCCGCCGCGATTTTATCTGCGTAGGACGATGCTTACCGAAGCCGACGAGACGATCCTGACGCTGGCGAATGCCGCGCGTGAAGCGTCCGATGGCACACAGCTCGATCTTGCCCATTGTCTGATGCATAAAACGCGCGATGCACTCGATTATATGATTGGCGAAACTGATGCGACGACGAGCGCGGCGCAAGCGCTCGCCAACGGGTCGGGTGTCTGTCAGGACCATGCGCATGTCTTTATTGCGGCAGCCCGCAGCGTCGGTATGCCGGCGCGCTATGTTAGCGGCTATTTGTGGACGGACGCGGGCGAGCAGGGCGAAGCGGCCCATGCTTGGGCTGAGGCCTATGTCGAGGATCTCGGCTGGGTGGGTTTTGATGTCGCCAACCGCATCTGTCCCACAGAGGCGCATGTGCGGGTCGCGTCGGGTCTCGATTATCTCGAGGCCGCGCCTATTCGGGGCTTGCGGCGCGGCGGCGGACAGGAGACCCTTGATGTCAAGGTGCATGTTGCCGAAGGCGGCGCTCAGCAGTAGAACGGCATTCTATAAAACGGCACAAGATCGTTTGGGGATACACCTCCGGACCGAATTCGGGATTTCACGTCGATGACTTATTGCGTTGCGCTTCACCTGCGAGGCGGGCTTGTCATGTTGGCCGATACCCGCACCAATGCGGGTGTCGACAATATTTCGACTTTCCGCAAACTCACAGTGATCGATCAGCCTGGTGATCGCGTCATCGGCATTATGACGGCGGGGAACCTTGCGCTGAGCCAGGCGGTGGTCAATCTCGTCACCGAGCAAGGCGTGGCCATGACCGAGGATGGACCGCTTGAAACGCTCTACACCGTCCCGAGCATGGTGCGGGCCGCTCAGCTCATGGGGCGGGCGGTGCGCACGGTCTTTCATGTTGACGGCCCGGCGCTTGAGGCTCAGGCAGAAAGCTTCAACGTTTCGATCCTGCTTGGCGGCCAGATCGGCACCGGCCAGTTGCGGCTCTTTCAGATTTATTCCGCGGGCAATTATATCGAAGCGACGGAAGACACGCCTTATCTGCAAATCGGTGAGCACAAGTACGGCAAGCCGATCATTGATCGGGCGGCGACCTACGAGACGGATGTGACAGACGCGATGAAGCTCGCGCTCATCTCGATGGATTCGACCATGCGGTCTAATCTCTCCGTGGGTCTGCCCATCGACCTCATGGTCTATCGACGTGACACGCTCAAAGTGGCGATGGTCCGGCGCATTAAAGAGGATGACGTCTATTTCAGGGATCTGCGGCAGGCCTGGTCCGATGCGTTGACGCGCGCCTATCTCGCCATCCCCTCGCCTGAGTGGCCGGTCTGACACCGCAACCGTCCGATTTGGTCCGGAACTTGCGAAGGTGAAGGACTGACTTCACCGCCGGACGCGAGTGCCAATGGCCGATCTTCATATAATTGCCCCAGACGAGCGCCATTTTGCCCGTAATGTCGATTGGAACCTGTTCCATCTCTTTGTTGAGATTGTTCAGTCCGGTGGCATCAGCGCGGCGGCCCGCCACTTAAACAGGCAACAACCGACCGTGAGCGCAGGGCTGAGGCGGCTGGAAGATCATCTGGGCGTCGAACTTTTCCACCGCACTTCGCAGGGTGTCGAGCTGACACCGGCAGGGCGCGCGCTATTGCCGCTTTGTCAGACGATGGTTGAGGCTGCCCGCGCCGCGCCGCACGAAGTGGCTAAGGCTGCAAACCTTCTCGAAGGTATTATCACCATCCGCACGATTTCGAGTGTCGTCTCACCGCAATTTGATGAGGCACTCGTTGCCTTTCATCGCGCTCATCCCGGTGTTGAAATTCATCTGGAGGTGACGCCGTGGCGGCAGGTCGTCAAGGCGTTGCGTCTGGGTGAAGCTGAGGTCGGGGTCGCTTGCGACAGTGCGCCGAGTGAAGGACTTTGCTATGAACCGCTGATGCGCGAGGTGCAGCAGCTTTATTGCGGGCGCGGGCATCCGCTCTACGGCCACCAGATCGGCTTGCCGTCCGACCTTTGTGATGAAGCTTTTGTGCTAACGGGGCAGGACGAGCCGGAGGAGCTTGAGAGGTTTCGCCGTCGCTTCGGGCTTGGTGGCCGCGCGGGTGGCTTTGCCGAAAATCTCCATGAGGTGACACGGCTTATCGAGCTTGGTGTCGGTATCGGTTTTCTGCCGACCTGCGTTGCTGACCCGATGGAGGCTGAAGGGCGTGTCTGGCCGCTGCTACCGCCTGATCTGTTGCCGAGCTATCATGTCTATCTCGTCACGCGCGCGGCCCCGTCGCGCAATACGCCAACCGAAATTTTCATCAGTGAAGTGATGAAACGTCTTCGCCAATTGCCGCCGAGCCTCTGAAAGATCGGGGCCATAGATTTCATCTATGGCAGGCATCGCCATTTTGTGACTTCGCGCCTTCGTGACCGCACCGCATTCTTTTACCGTTGAGTTGTGTGAAGCGCACGAGGCGGGTTGCGATGACGGCAGACGTGACGAAGACCATTCCGATGATCGATGAATTGGCGGGCCTGTGGCGGCGGTCGCTGATCGCTTGGCCCGATGGTCCACGCGATACAGCGACATGGGTCAACTGGATGCAGGGGCCGCGCGTTTATCTTGATCTGCGTCAGCCGGCGGTCAAACCCGATTTTCATGAGGTACACGGGCTTCGGCAGTTGGACAGGCTCCAAGTCGCGTGGATGGCCGAGCAGGAAGGATTTGCAGGTGCCCTGCATTTCGACGGCACTTATTTTGAGTGGCGGCGCGAAATCGATTTTCAGCCGCAGGCGATTTACTCCGACGAGGGCAAGCTTTGGTACGACGGCGACAAGATGATCGAGGAGGGGCGCGATATTGCCTATATCGAGCATTGGCACCGCGAACCGATCGAGATTGAGCCCATCTGTGCCATGCGTCTCAAGGGGCGTGCCGACGGGGTGCGCGGGTTTCTGCTGCGTGCAGGCTCGCTCTTCATGTATGCGCGCGGACGCAATGCCGAGATGCCGGCGGGCAAGCATTTGCGTGAGCTTGTGGTTGCCGCGCCAAATCTTCAGGCGGCGCAAGATCTTGTTGATTGTGAAATCTCGCAAGGCGCAATCACATCGGCGGGATGGATCATACAGCGTTCCAGCCTGCCGTTCCGCGAGGCTGAGGATATAGCTCCGGAATATCTCGTGCATGCAGGTGGAGATGATCCTCACGGGATGCTGGTGACGCGCGACACAACGCCTGACGGGCGGCGGATGTTACATCACTGGGACATTCTTGACGTTGAAGGCGATGCGGATGCCATACCGCAGCCACAGAACATGCGGGTAGCACGATGAGCGACAGTCTTGCGGGCAATCCGGGCGATGGCGCCCGTAATTTCGATCATATCCCGATCATCGATATTGCGCCTTTGTTCGGCAGCGATGAAGCGGCCAAACACACGGTCGCGCTCAAGATCAAGGACGCTGCCTCGCATGTCGGCTTTCTCTATGTGACGGGACACGGTATCGCGCCGGAGCGCATCGAGAAATTGGTGACACGGGCGTCTGAATTTTTCGCGCTGCCTCTTGAGACCAAGCAGAAATATTACATCGGGCAGTCTCGCGCTCATCGCGGCTATGTGCCGACAGGCGAAGAAAATTTTTACGTGAGCGAAGGCGGCAATGATGTCGCGAGCGTTGACAAGAAAGAAGCATTTGATCTGTCGGTCGAGCTTTCCACAGACGACCCGGATCATGTCCGTGGCTACCGGATGCTTGGACCCAATCAATGGCCTGCCGAGGTGCCTGCCTTCCGCGATGATGTTTACCGCTATTATCGCGAAGTGATCGAACTCAGCCAGACTATGTTTCGAGGTTTCGCGCTGGCGCTTGATCTGCCGGAAGATTATTTTCAGCGGCTGACGACCAAACCGCCGTCGCAATTGCGTCTTGTGCATTACCCCGAGGGCCCGAACCGGTTTGCCGCTGAAGAAGGCAAATCGCGCCAGAGCGACTGGGGCATTAGTGCACATACCGATTATGAGTGCTTCACGATCTTGCATGCGACGCTGCCCGGCCTTGAAGTGCTGAACGCCGCGGGTGACTGGATCGACGCGCCGCCAATACCCGGTGCTTTTGTCATCAACATCGGCGACATGCTTGAGGTGCTGACCAACGGGCGCTTCATCGCCACGCCCCATCGCGTGCGCAATGTGCCCGACGAGCGCTATTCCTTTCCGCTCTTTTGTGCGGTGGATTTTGACACTTTGATCGAACCTTTGCCGGAATTCAAAGGCGATGGCCGCTCGGCTTATCCGACCTATGTGGCGGGAGACCATTTGTTTGCCGAGACTATGAAGACCTTCGCCTATTTGCGCGCATTGGAACGTGAAGGCGTGATTGCGGTGCCGGAATCCGAAAAGGCCGCCGCGATTGCCTTCGGGCGCAAAGAAAATGCCTGACCTCCCAAAACAAAAAAAACCGGAAACGCAGCTGCAATTTTTTAAAGCAGCGCGCGACAGGCCGGGGTTTTGTCTCAATTGCCTCTCTTTGCGTCAAGCTTGAGCGTATGCACAAAATTCAGGCTGTTTTTTTGCGCAAGTTCAGAGCGCGTGGTGCTTTCCGGCGGCTTCCTCCCGTTTTCCATCTGGCCCGCGCCTTGCAATTCACTTCATTGGCAGCGGCTAGGGTTCCGGCTTTCCAATCTTTGTGGAAGGTGCTGGTCCGAGAGCCGCAACCTCACCGGTGAACAGCGGTCAGGTACACGGCGGGACAAAAGCCCGGGAGACGGACGTAATGCGAGGATTGGCATTGCACCGCCTAATCACGCCAATCCTCCGATTTGGAACGCACTCAAACGGTCCGGAGGACTGACGACATGAAAATTCTACCCAAATTCGCTATCGCGGCACTTGCGGCACTTGCGCTTGTCACAAGCGTGCCCGCGCAAGCCGCACCTAAGAAAGACTTCAAGGTGGCCTGGTCGATTTATGTCGGCTGGATGCCTTGGGGCTATGCCGCCGACAACGGCATCGTGAAGAAATGGGCTGATAAATACGGCATCAACATCGAGGTCGTGCAGTTCAACGACTATATCGAGTCGATCAATCAATACACTGCCGGTTCGCTCGACGGCGTGCTCTCAACCAACATGGACGCGCTTGCCATTCCTTCCGTCGGCGGCGTTGACACGACAGCGCTTATCGTCGGCGATTATTCAAACGGCAATGACGCGATCATCCTAAAGGACAAGAAGTCGCTTGCCGACATCAAGGGCCAGAAGGTCAATCTTGTTGAATTGTCTGTGTCGCATTACACGCTGGCCCGGGCGCTCGAAACGGTCGGTATGAGCGAGAAAGACGTGACCGTCGTCAATACATCGGACGCGGACATGGAAGCGGCGTGGAAAACATCGGATGTGACCGCCATGGTTACATGGAACCCGATGGTTGCGTCGATCATGCAAGACAGCCGTGCCAATTCGGTTTTTGATTCAAGCGCATTGCCCGGTGAAATTCAGGATTTGCTTGTCGTCAACACTGACACGCTTAACGACAATCCTGAATTCGGCAAAGCGATGGTCGGCATCTGGTTTGAAACGCTCGCCCTGATGCAGTCGGGTACACCGGAAGCCAAAGCCGCACGTGAATCCATGGCCAAAGCCTCGGGCACGGATCTCGCCGGGTTCGAAGGTCAGCTCAAGACAACGAAGATGTTCTGGACACCTGCGGAAATGGTTGCCTTCACCGATGGTGACCTCGTACCTGCGATGGATAAGGTCCGCAACTTCCTCTTCACCCACGGGTTGCTCGGCAATAATGCCGCGTCTGCCGACGTGGTTGGCATTGAGTTTTCCGACGGCAAGATCATCGGCGACAAGAGCAATGTGAAGTTCCGCTTCACCGACAAATACATGAAGCTCGCCGCCGACGGCAAGCTCTGAGCTTTACGACTTCCTCGTACCGTCAGGTTCCCCATGCGTCGCCTTATCAACCAGTATCCGAGTGTTCTGAACCGATTGCTGCTTGCGGTTCTGCCCTTTGCGCTGGTGTTTCTTGCCTATGCGGTGGCGTCAGAAGCGCGCCTTGCCGATAATCCGGCTGACAAACTTCTGCCGGCTTGGGCAACCATACAAGCGGCGATTATCCGCATGGGCTTTGTGCCCGATATGCGGACGGGGGATTTTCTATTGTATGTCGACACGATGGCGAGCCTTGAACGGCTCGCCATCGGTGTTGCTTTCGCCACTGTAATCGGTGGCATCATCGGTATATTGCAGGGGCTCATACCTTATGTGCGCGCGATGATGGTGAATTTCACATCTGTCGTGTCGATGATCCCGCCGCTGGCGATCCTGCCGATCCTCTTCATTACATTCGGACTTGGTGAACTCTCCAAAGTTGTTCTCATTACCTTCGGTATCCTGCCCTATATCGTGCGCGATCTTGCGCAACGCACCGAAGAAATTCCCCACGAGCAGATCATTAAGGCGCAGACGCTAGGCGCGTCGACATGGCAGATCATTCTGCGTGTTGTGTTGCCGCAAATGCTGCCACGCCTCATCGACAGCGTGCGCCTCTCGCTCGGCTCTGCCTGGCTCTACCTCATTGCGGCAGAAGCGATTGCCGCTGAAAACGGGCTTGGCTACCGCATCTTCCTCATGCGCCGCTATCTCGCGATGGACGTGATCCTGCCTTACGTCTTCTGGATAACTTTTCTCGCATTCACTCTCGACTTCATCTTGCGTTTCACGCAGCGGAGCCTGTTCCGCTGGATGTATCGCGGACAGGCTTAAGGTATTGATCTATGAGTAGCGTATGCGTCGAGAATGTTTGGAAGTCCTATGGCCGCCAAACGGTGCTGGAACGGATTTCTTTCACAGTCGAACAAAAATCTTTTATCGCGCTGGTCGGCCCGTCCGGCTGCGGTAAGTCAACGTTTCTGCGCATGTTGCTGGGTGATGAAGCGCCCAGCAAGGGTCGCATCCTGATCGATGGCGAGCCGTTGATGGCCGAGCCCTCGCCTGATCGCGGCGTGGTGTTTCAGAAATATTCGGTCTTTCCGCATCTGACTTGTCTGCAAAATGTGATGCTGGGTCTGGAACTTGCCGCCGCGCCGCGTCTTGGCATTTTGCTCGGGCGTCGCCGCCGCGAAGCCAAAGATATTTCGCGCGCCATGCTCGGCAATGTCGGGCTTGGTGCCGCGGAAAACAAGTATCCAAGCGAGTTATCAGGTGGCATGCAGCAGCGTCTTGCGATTGCGCAAGCGCTGGTAAAAAAACCGAAATTGCTTCTTCTCGACGAACCCTTCGGCGCGCTCGACCCCGGCATCCGCGCTGGTGTTCACGAGACATTGCTGGAGCTTTGGCACGAGACAGGCATGACCGTGTTCATGGTCACGCATGATCTGTCGGAAGCCTTCAAGCTCGGCACGCGCGTTATCGCCTTTGACCGGCGGCACACGCGACCGGAAGAAATGGAAGCCTACGGCGCGACGATCACGTTTGATTTGCCGGTTTATCACCCGGTGCCGAAGCCACCTGAGATCATTCCGGTGTTTGCCGAGGAACTGGACGAGAAGGCAGTGCGCTACAAAGCGGCTGTCTGACAAGAAACGCGGCGGGACGACCCGTCGCGCATTGGGGCCACAGACTTGATGTGGCGCAGCCCGGACGACCGGGTCTCCCCGGAACGGGGACGATGATACGAGGAGACGAGATGAACATGCCATCTCAAGAGACGAGCAACCCCGACACCTATGCCGCGCAGCGCGCGCGTTATGAGGCGCTCTATGCGCGGGGACGTGCGGCGCGGCGCGACTTTTCGGAAATGAAGGGTAATTCGCCGGTGATCGCCGACGACCTTATTGCCGCGCGTGAAAGCCTGCCCGCCGGATGGGGCACGTCTGTGTTCGTGCCGCGCGGCCAGACATTGCGTCTTGTCGCAGGTGATCGTTGTCAGGGTGTCTCGGTGCTTGTCTATCGCGCAGGCGATCTCACCGAGCGGCTCAATGTCGGCGATACGGTTAAGATGCAATGGTCAGCGCGGCTGCACAAAGGCAAGCTTCTCTATTCCGATATGGGTCGCGTGCTTGTCTCCATCACGGATGACACTTATGGCCAGCATGACGCGCTGGCGGGCGGGTCGAGTGCATTCACCAACCTCAAAAAATTCGATGATACGTCTGGTCGCAACACGCGCGACAATTTCATTCTGCTCGCTGCCAAGCACGGGCTTGGGAAGTCGGACATTCCACCATGCGTCACCTTCTTTGCGCCCGTCGGCGTCAATGCGCTCGGGCTATTTGAGTGGAACGAGTTGGCGGCCCAAAGCGGCGATTACGTCGATCTGCGCGCTGAAATAGATGTGCTGGTCTTCGTTTCAAACTGCGCACATCCGCTCGCACCCGATACACAAACGCCGAGTGCTGTTGAGTTGCTGTGCTGGCGATCGCCGGTTGCCGGGCCTGATGATTTTTGCCGCAACTCATGTGAAGAAGCAATCCGCGGTTTTGAAAACACCGATGCGCTTAATGCATCCGTTGCGGAGGTCCGCACATGAGCCTTTATCGTGAACCTAATGCGGTGGTCTATGACTTCGCAGTGCCCGCCGGTCAGCCTTGGTCGCATATCGTGCGAAAGGGTGAAGTGCTGCGCATCATCGACAGTGAAGGTTGTCAGGCGGTAGACACGCTCTTTTACAGTGCCACGGACAAGAGCGAACGCTACAGCGCACAGGATACCGTGCGCGAACAGGGCTCGCCCTATATCACAATGGGCACGAAGCTCATGTCCAACGAAGGCAATGTCATGGCCACGATCATTGCCGACACATCCGGCGGACACGACACATCGGCAGGCGCTTGCAGCGCGGAAGCAAACACAGTGCGTTTCGGGCATGACACGAAATTTATGCACAGCTGCCGCGATAATTTCGTGATGGAGATGTCGCGCCACGGCATGACCAAGCGCGACATCGTGAGCAACATCAATTTCTTTATGAATGTGCCGGTGGAACCTGATGGCACGCTTGCCATTGTTGATGGTCTGTCGCGGCCGGGAGACTATGTGGAGTTGCGCGCCGAGATGGACATTCTCTGTGTCATCTCCAATTGCCCGCAGGTGAACAACCCGTGCAACGACTTTAACCCCACGCCCATTCGCACCCTGATCTGGAACGGCTGAGCCACCCCCCCAAAAATCCTTTGGCTCATGGAGACGAAAATGTTTACGAAAGTTCTGGTGGCCAACCGTGGCGAGATTGCGGTGCGGGTCATCCGGTCGCTGAAGCAACTGGGCGTGAGGTCGGTTGCCATTTATTCCGAAGCTGATCGTTTTGCGGCGCATGTAGGCATGGCGGACGAGGCTGTTTGTGTCGGCCCCGCCAATGTTGCGGCAAGCTATCTTAATGTGGAAGCGATCCTCGGCGCCATCGAGCAAACGGGCGCGCAGGCTGTGCATCCGGGATATGGGTTCCTCAGTGAGAATCCTGATTTTGTCGCGGCGCTTGAAGCCGCTGGTGTCACCTTCATCGGTCCTTCGCCTGACCACATGCGCGCCTTCGCGCTGAAACATACCGCGCGTGATTTGGCTGAAAAAAGCGGTGTGCCGCTGCTGCCGGGTTCACCCCTTGTCAGTGATCTTGAAGACGCAAAGCAATGGGCTGCTAAAATCGGCTATCCCGTGATGATCAAAAGCACAGCGGGTGGTGGCGGCATCGGTTTGCAGCTTTGCCGCAGTGAGGTTGATCTGCCGCGTCTTTTTGAAAGTGTGCAACGTCTGGCGCTTGCCAATTTCAAGGATGCAGGTCTTTTCATCGAAAAGTTTGTGGCCGAAGCCCGTCATATCGAAGTACAGATTTTCGGTGACGGTAAGGGTGAAGTCATTGCGCTTGGTGAGCGTGATTGTTCGGCGCAGCGCCGTAACCAGAAAGTGGTTGAGGAAACACCTGCGCCGCATTTGTCAGATGACATGCGCCGTGCGCTCCATGATGCCGCCGTCAAACTCGGACGCAGCGTGTCCTATGCATCCGCTGGCACGGTTGAGTTCATCTATGATGCGGCGGAAGCGAAGTTCTATTTCCTTGAGGTCAATACGCGGCTGCAGGTCGAGCATCCGGTGACCGAGGAAGTGACAGGGCTTGATCTGGTCGAGATGATGATCAAGCAGGCTGCCGGTGATCTTGATCCGCTAGTGAATTATGAGCGTGTGCCACAGGGCCATGCGATTGAAGTGCGGCTTTATGCTGAAGACCCTTCGCGAAATTTCCAACCTTCGTCGGGTCTTCTCACACATGTGGCCTTTGCCGAAGGTGCGCGCATTGACGGCTGGATTGCAACGGGCACCGAGGTTTCGCCTTTTTATGATCCGATGCTCGCCAAGATCATTGTGCACGGCAAAAACCGCGCGGATGCAGTGACGAAACTCGCGGCTGCGCTTGATGCCAGTGCGGCTTATGGTATCGAGACCAATCTTGATTATCTGCGTCAGCTTGTCCGCTCGCCGTCATTTCTTGGCGGCTCCATGCGAACCTCGACGTTATCGCATTTCATTTTCCATCCCGCGACTATTGACGTGGTGAGCCCCGGCGCTCAATCCTCAATTCAAGATTATCCCGGTCGCGTCGGCTATTGGAATGTCGGTGTGCCGCCGTCTGGTCCGATGGATGCATTGTCCTTCCGCCTCGGTAATCGCATCGTCGGCAATGCGGAGGGCGCGCCAGCGCTCGAGATGACACTGAACGGACCGACGCTTTTCTTCCGCACGGATGCCGTGATCGCGCTTACTGGTGCCGACATGCTCGCTAAAATTGACGGCGAAGTCGTGGCACATTGGCAGGCAGTCAAGGTGAAGGCAGGACAAACGCTGGAAATCGACAGCGTGACGAGTGCTGGGCAGCGGTGTTACCTCGCCGTGCGCCACGGCTTTGATGCACCGCTTTACCTCGGCAGTCGTTCCACCTTCACGCTTGGTCGTTTCGGCGGCCATGCGACGGGTGCTCTCATGACGGGTGATGTGTTGCGCGTCAACCGCAAGGGCGCATTGACGGATGCGCGGGTAGAACCGCTTGGCGATGCCGACAAGCCCGTGCTTGGCCGTCATTGGGAAATCGCGGCGCTTTATGGTCCGCATGGCGCACCTGATTATTTTCAGGACGAGGATATCGAGACGCTGTTTAGCGCGACTTACGAAGTGCATTACAATTCGGCGCGAACGGGTGTGCGGCTTGTCGGGCCCAAGCCCAAATGGGCGCGGCTTGACGGCGGCGAGGCGGGGCTTCATCCGTCGAACATTCACGACAATGCCTATGCCATCGGTACAATTGATTTCACCGGCGACATGCCGATTATCCTCGGGCCGGACGGGCCGAGCCTTGGTGGTTTCGTTTGTCCCGCGACGCTTGCCAAAGCCGAGATGTGGAAGATCGGTCAGCTGCGGCCGGGCGACAAGCTGCGCTTTCGCCGCATCGGTGAAGATGAAGCCGAAAAAATGCGTCACGATGAAGAAGTTTGGGTGAAGACGCTTCGTCAACCGGCGCGCTCGCCGCATAAGATAGCGCTGCCGGGCACGGGGCAGGCGGTGCTTGGCCGGATCGATGATTTGGAAGTACCGGTCACGTATCGGCGCGCTGGCGATGATTATCTCCTCATCGAGTATGGCCCGATGGTCCTCGACTTCGCGCTTCGCTTTCGAGCGCATGCGATGATGGAAGCACTCGTCGCGCGCCACGTCAGCGGCATCATCGAAATGACGCCGGGCATCCGCTCGCTGCAAGTGCATTTCGATCCGGACCGCGTGTCGATCCGCAAACTGCTGCGTATTGTCGAAGAGACCGAGCGCATATTGCCCGCGACTCGCGACATCGAAGTACCAAGCCGCATCGTGCATCTGCCCCTGTCATGGGATGATGCGGCGGCGCGCGAGGCGGTTTTGAAATATCAGACGCTTGTGAATCCCAATGCACCGTGGTGCCCGTCTAATATCGAGTTCATCCGCCGTATCAATGGTCTTGATAGTATCGAAGACGTGCGCCGTATTGTTTATGAAGCGGACTATATGGTGCTTGGGCTCGGCGACGTTTATCTCGGTGCGCCTGTGGCGACGCCACTTGATCCGCGTCACCGTCTGGTGACGACGAAGTATAATCCGGCGCGCACATGGACGCCGGAAAATGCGGTCGGTATTGGCGGCGCCTATATGTGTGTCTATGGCATGGAGGGACCGGGGGGCTATCAGCTCGTGGGGCGCACCGTGCAGATGTGGAATACGTGGCGCAGCACGCAAAACTTTGAAAAAGGATCGCCGTGGCTCCTGCGATTCTTTGATCGCATTCGTTTTCATGAAGTCTCGGCGGATGAATTGCTCGCTGCACGCACAGCTTTCCCGCACGGCGGCTATGAAGTCAAAGTCGAGCCTTCCTCGTTCCGCCTGTCGGAATATCTCGCTTTTCTTGATGAGAACGAGACAGAGATTGCTGGCTTCCGTGCGACGCAGCGTCAGGCGTTTGAGGAGGAGCGTCAGCGCTGGGCTGCGCAAGGGATTGATCTCACCAAGGCAGAAGCCGATGTCCCGCCCGTACCGGAACTGGGCGACATGCCTCCGGGCGCCCGGCTTGTGGAGGCGAGTGTGCCCGGCAATGTCTGGTCCATCGGCGTGCAGGCCGGTGATGAAGTGACGAAGGATCAGGCGCTGGTCGTGCTTGAATCCATGAAAATGGAAATCGAAATGAAAGCGCCGATGAGCGGGCGCGTCCATGAGGTGCATTGCACGCCCGGCCATATGGTGCAGGCAGGGCAGGCGCTGGTGACGATCCTTCCGATGGTGAAGGCAGGTGCGGCATGAAATCCTTATCTCTGACATTGGCGTCTCTGCGCGCGGCTTACGGCGAAGGCGCGCGCGTGGAAGATGTGATGGGTGAAGTGCTCGCCCGTATGGACGCTTATGCTGACAAGGCGGTGTGGATAGCGCGCGTCGATGCGGATGTTCTAATCGCGCAGGCGCGTGTGCTCGACGCCATGTCGCGCGAGGAGCGGGGCCGCATGGCTCTGTTCGGCGTACCCTTCGCGGTGAAGGACAATATTGATGTCGCAGGTTTGCCAACCAGTGCGGCCTGTCCCGCCTTTTCTTATCAGCCGAAAGAAAGTGCCGAAGTGGTGAAGCGGTTGACGGCGGCGGGCGCGATTGTGCTTGGTAAAACCAATCTCGATCAGTTTGCGACGGGCCTTGTCGGCACACGTTCGCCGCATGGGGCGCCGCGTTCGGTGTTTAATGCCGACTACATTTCCGGTGGGTCGAGTTCAGGATCTGCCGTTGCGGTTGCGGCGGGGCTTGCGAGTTTCGCGCTTGGCACGGATACGGCAGGTTCAGGTCGTGTGCCTGCGGCCTTCAACAATATTGTCGGGCTGAAACCCACTAAGGGACTTCTCTCGACGCGCGGTGTGGTGCCTGCCTGCCGTTCGCTTGATTGCGTGTCGATCTTTGCCCTCAATGCTGATGACGCTGGTGCTGTGTTTCATCAGGCGGCGGTGTTTGATGCAGGCGACCCCTATGCCCGTGCGCTCATGCCGTCGGACCCGATCATCGCGGGTGCGAAATTCACTTTCGCTGCGCCGCGCGCCGCTGATCTCACCTTTTTTGGTGACAGCGAGGCCGAGCGGCTTTTCGGTGAGGCGCTGACGCGGCTTGAGGATTTGGGCGGGAGGGCGCGGCGGATTGATTTTTCGCCTTTCCGCGATGTGGCGGAACTTCTTTACGACGGCCCCTGGGTTGCCGAGCGCACAGCGGCGGTCGGGCGGTTTATGGATGAACACCCGAAGGACGTTGATCCCACGGTCGCCACCATCATCGCAGGCGGCCGCAAGCGCACAGCGGTCGAGACGTTTGAAGCGTTTCACAAGCTGCAATCGCTCTCGCGGAAGATCGCCGCCATCATGGCCGAGATCGACGTGCTCGTCGTGCCGACCGCGCCGACGACCTACCGTGTCGCAGACGTCTTGGCCGAACCCGTCAAACTCAATTCGCGTCTCGGCACTTATACGAACTTCATGAATCTTGCCGATCTGGCAGGCCTTGCCGTGCCTGCGGGCATTGGTGCGAACGGTCTGCCCTTTGGCATCACGCTTTGCGCGCCTGCTTTTGCTGAAGCGCGTCTCCTCGAACTCGGCTCTCGCGTCCACGCGGCGCTGGGCTTGGGTGCAGGCGGTCCGACCCTCAATGCGCGCAAGACGGATGAGGCGTACATCGAACTCGCCGTTGTCGGCGCGCATATGAGTGGCTTGCCGCTCAATCATGAACTCACGTCGCGCGGGGCCATGTTTGTCGAGCGGTCGCGGACCAATGCGTATTACAAGTTTTACGCGCTTGCCGGGGGCCCGCCTTTTCGCCCCGGCATGATCCGGCAGGCGGACGGCGGCGGGTCCATCGAGCTTGAAGTCTGGCGTCTGCCGCGTGCTGCCATGGGCGATTTCATGGCCGGCGTCCCCACGCCGCTTTGCATCGGCACCGTCGAGCTTGCCAATGGCCGCCGTGTCAAAGGCTTCCTCTGCGAGCCGGACGGCATCATGGGGGCGGAAGACATCACGCATTTCGGCGGCTGGCGTGCCTATATGGCGGGCAAAGCAGCCGCGATCCCGGTCAAAGCTGCGTCCGACTGACGCGGACCGGCGGCAAACATGGCATTTGACCTCGCGTCACACGCCTTTTTTCTTGCGCGGGACCGTGCCTCGCCCCCATTCTCCCGACCAAACGAGACATAAAATCTACAAGGGAGGGCTTAAGCCCATGACGACACAGGACAGCGCCAAACCGGCATGGCCCGCGATGACCATTGCTGACGCGCATGCTTTTCTCACCGCCCCCGGCATCATGTTTGAAATGGAAGAGGCGGTCGTTCACGGCCATAAAATCCGCGTCTGGAAAAACGCTCCGCCGACCATCCGTGATGCCTTTCTCATCGGTCGTGCTCACGGCGACAAGACATTTCTGGTGCTCGACGAGGATCGCGCGACATTCGAAAGCTTTGCACGCGCCGCGATCACTTTTGCCCATGATCTCATTGCTCAAGGCGTCACCAAAGGCGACCGCGTCGCGATCATCATGCGCAATCTGCCGGAATGGCCGGTCGCCTTCTACGGTGCGGCGCTCACAGGTGCCATCATCACGCCGCTTAATGCCTGGTGGACCGGCGAAGAGCTTGAATATGGTTTGCAGGATTCGGGCGCGAAGATCGCGGTGATGGATGCAGGCCTCTATGCCCGCCTCAAGGACCATCTGCCGAACTGCAAAGCACTTGAAAGAATTTATGTGGCGCGTCTGGGGGACGCAGGCGATGCATCGGTTCTGAAATTTGAAGATGTGGTCGGCAAGGTTAACGACTGGAAGACGCTGCCCAATAAGCCTCTGCCCGATGTGGCGCTCGATACCGATGATGACGCGACGATCTTTTATACATCGGGCACCACGGGCAAACCCAAGGGCGCGCTGGGTACGCATCGCAACATGATGTCGAACATTATGGCGTCGGGCATTTCAGGCGCGCGCACCTTCATGCGTCGCGGTGAAATGCCGCCGATGCCCGATCCGACCTTGCCGCAAAAAGGCACGCTTCTTTCGGTGCCTTTCTTCCACGCGACGGGTTGCCACGCCATCATGTCGCCTTCGCTTTTTGCCGGTGCCAAGATTGTGATGATGCACAAGTGGGATGCGGAACTTGCGATGCAGCTTATTGAGCGCGAACGCCTCACAGGCGCCGGCGGTGTGCCGACCATCGCCTGGCAGCTCATCGAGCATCCCAACCGCGCGAAGTATGATCTCTCCTCGCTCGAAGGCGTGTCTTATGGCGGTGCGCCCTCTGCGCCCGAACTCGTGCGCAAAATCCGAGAAGCTTTTCCGAAGTCGCAGGCGGGCAACGGCTGGGGCATGACGGAAACGTCGGCCACCTTCACTCATCATGCGGGCGAAGATTATGAGCACCGTCCTTCAAGCTGCGGTCCGGCCATTCCAGTTTGCGAATTGAAAGTGGTTGATCCCGAAGGCCGTACACTTGGTGTCAATGAAGTGGGCGAGCTTTGTGGTCGCGGGCCCAATGTCGTCAAAGGCTATTGGAATAAGCCCGAAGCCACTGCCGACACTTTTCGCGATGGTTGGGTGCACACCGGCGACCTTGCGCGCATTGATGAAGAAGGCTTCTGCTTCATCATCGACCGTGCCAAGGATATGCTGATCCGTGGCGGCGAGAACATCTACTGCGTCGAAGTCGAGAATGTTCTCTACGAGCATCCCGCCATTATGGACGCCGCGATTGTTGCTGTGCCCCATCGTACATTGGGCGAAGAAGCCGGTGCCGTGGTTTATCTCAAGCCCGGCATGACAGCGAGCGAAGACGAGATCCGTCAATTTGTCGGTGCGAAACTTGCCGCCTTCAAAGTGCCGGTCAAAGTCGTGTTCTGGCAGGAGACCCTGCCGCGCAATGCCAATGGCAAAATCTTGAAGGTTGAACTCAAGAAAGTTTTTGCCGAAGCCTGACCGGTTTCGGGCGCGCCCGGCTTTATGCTCGTAAGGCGTCGAAACTATCGGCGCGGGCCATCGCCCAGCTTGTCTTATAGAAGTCGCTTAAATGCGGCGCCTTATCGACAATTTCTCCCGGCCCCACGAAATAGTGGAGCTGGGAGAAAAGGCGTGTCTCCGTCGCGCTGACACGGCGCACGATGTGGTGGGGTCCGAGTTCTTCCGGTCGGTCGAGGCCAGCGGCGGCCAGCATCTGGGCGAGCGCATGAACCGTGCTTTTGTGAAAGCCCGCCACGCGTTCGGCTTTGTCTGGCACGACGAGCGCGCGCTGGCGCAATTGGTCTTGTGTTGCGACACCTGTCGGGCATTTGTTGGTGTGGCAGGAGCGCGATTGGATGCAGCCGATGGCAAACATGAAGCCGCGTGCGGAGTTTGCCCAATCAGCGCCGAGTGCTAATACGCGCGCGATGTCGAAGGCGCTGACGATCTTGCCGCTCGCGCCGATGCGTATCTTGTCGCGCAGGCCCGCGCCGGTGAGCGCATTGTGAACAAACAAAAGTCCCTCGCGCAGCGGCATGCCGATGTGATCTGCAAATTCGACAGGGGCCGCGCCCGTGCCACCTTCACCGCCGTCGACGACAACAAAATCAGGAATGATATTGGTTTTGAGCATCGCCTTGACGATGCCCATGAACTCCCAAGGGTGTCCGACGCAAAGTTTGAAGCCCACAGGCTTGCCGCCGGAGAGTTCACGCAACTGGCCGATGAATTCCATCATCTCGATAGGTGTGGTGAAAGCGCCGTGGCGTGAAGGCGAGATGCAATCAACGCCTTCTTCCACTTCGCGCGTCGCGGCGATTTCCGGTGTTACTTTTGCGCCGGGCAATATGCCGCCGTGGCCGGGCTTTGCGCCCTGACTCAGTTTGATTTCGATCATCTTGATCTGGTCATTTGTCGCGTTTGCTGCAAAGCGTTCGGGATTGAAGTTGCCGTCTTTGTCACGGCAACCGAAATAGCCGCTGCCAATTTCCCAGATGAGGTCGCCGCCAAATTTCCGGTGATAGGGGCTGATGCCGCCTTCGCCAGTGTCGTGAGCGAAATGACCTTGTGCCGCGCCGCCGTTCAGCGCAGAGATGGCGTTGGCGCTCAGCGAGCCGAAGCTCATCGCGGAGATGTTGAGGATCGATGATGAATAGGGTTTTTTGCATTGTTCGTTGCCGATGGTGACGCGGAACTGGTCGGGATCACTGTCGGGCATGGGGCGTGAGGAGTGGCCGATGAATTCGTAGCCGTTCTCGTAGACATCCAACAATGTGCCGAAGGGTTTGTCGCTGTGCTGACCCTTGGCGCGCGCATAGATGAGCGTGCGCTGACTGCGCGAAAAGGGGAGCGCGTCATTGTCGGCTTCAAGGAGATATTGGCGGATCTCGGGCCGGATGGTTTCGACGAGATAGCGGATATGGCCGAGGATCGGATAATTGCGCAGCACCGCATGAGAGTTCTGCAACAAATCATGTGCGCCGATAAGGCTGAGCAGGCCCGCGATGCAAGCCGGAGCCCAGGCCCAACTGACATAAGGCATAGAGAGCAGGCTGAGACAGGTGATGATGATGCAAGCGCCAAGCATGGCATAGCGGCTGAGGATCGAAGGCGACAATTGCCACCAAATCCAATTCAGAAATGACATGTGCCCGTGTGTCCCCTCGTCATTGCCCTGTCGACATTGGGCAAAGGCTAGGCGCAACGGGGGTGAGTCGCCAGACCGTGATGGACATGGGTTTTTAAACCCTAACGGAATTTAATCGTTCATTGCGGCGCGAAGGAGCTGCGGTTTGCCTATATTGCGCTGCGGTCGCTCCGAATTGGAGGGACCTTGGCTTGTTTTGATCCCGCTGAAGGGCGCAGTTTTTAACCACGTTTTATGCGCCGGGCGGGGGTCTGGCAGATCACGTTTCTCCATCGCCCGATCCTGTCCCCCGCATGGCCTTCCTGCCGCGGCGGCGGTGCAATGAGGATCCGAAGATGAAGAGTGATCAGATTGAAAATTTTCCGGGTGCCTTGCCGTCCGGTCTACCGCGTGAGGAAATAAAGAGGCATCAGCCGACAACGGTGCGGATGATGCGGGCAGGCAGCGAAGACATTGTGGTCGGTGAGAATAGTTCCCTTGAGGGTTCATTCGAAACACAGGGCTCGATGTTTGTTGACGGTTCGCTGATGGGTGCTGATTTGCGCACCATGCTTCTGTCCATCGGCACGTCAGGCTCGGTGGCGGGCAATGCCCATGTGGGACGTGCTGAAATCGCGGGCACGTTCGATGGTCAACTGGTCGTCAGCGGCGAAGTGATCCTGCGGTCTACAAGCCATGTCACGGGCGAGATCACCTGCGGCAAACTCATCAGCCATCGCGGCGCGACGGTGCGGGCGCATGTCAATGTGGTTGAGGACGATCAAGAAAACAGCGAACTCTTTGACGACGGCAAAATTCCGTCGGTGTCGAAACTGCAGCGCAAATTCTCTAGATCGCAGCTGCGCCGTGTGGTCACTTTTGCTTATGGCGTGTTCTTCACGCTCGGTGCCATCGGGCTTGCCTCGCACCTCTGAACAAGCAGCGTAAAACCACAAGTTACAGGCCGGAATGCTGAGAATGCATTCCGGCCTTTCGCTTTGTGTGTTCGCGCGCCGTTTCAGGCCAACGCGCCGCTGCGTCAGTTGCGCGGGCCTCGCCTTGGACTTTTTCCCGCGCTAGGCTCCCCCATCAAAATCAGCGACCGCAGGGCTTTGACGGCTTCAAGCGGAAACGATCAAGGGAGTTCACATGGAATTCGATTTTTCTGAAGATCAGAAACAGTTGAAGGATCAGGCGCGGCGTTTTCTCGAGGCGAAGTCATCGCCCAAAGCCGTGCGCGTGATCCTCGAAGGCCCCGAGCCATATGACAAGGCGCTGTGGAAGGGTCTTGCAGAAATGGGCTTCATGGGAACAGCGATCCCGGAGGAATTCGGCGGGCTTGGCGCGACCTATCTTGAGCTCTGCGTCATTGCTGAGGAACTTGGCCGCGCTGTTGCGCCGGTGCCTTTCTCGTCGTCGATTTTTGTGGCCGCCGAATTGCTGATGGCGGCTGGCACGCAGGCGCAGAAGGAAACCTATTTGCCGAAGCTTGCGAGCGGCGAGCTGATCGGCTGCCTCGCGCTGTCGGAAGGCGTCGGCAACGCAACACCGAAGACAATTCAGGTACAAGCGTCATCGGGCAAGATCACCGGCACCAAATTGCCGGTGCTCGACGGTCTTGCCGCAGACTTCGCTGTCGTTGCGGCGCGCACAAGTGCAGGCACTGACGCACACGGCATATCGCTTTTCATTGTTGATCTCAAAGGCGCGGGCGTCAGCCGCAGTGATGTCGAGACGATTGACCCGACACGCAAACAAGCCTCTGTCACGTTCAATGGTGCCGCGGGCGAGCCCTTGGGTGCTGCGGGCGAAGGTTGGCACATTTTGCAGAAAGTGCTCGACCGGGCGGCGGTGCTGACGGCCTTTGAACAATTGGGCGGTGCTGACCGTGCGCTTGAGATGGCGCGCGACTACGCGCTTGATCGCATGGCCTTTGGTCGCCCCATCGGTTCGTTTCAGGCCGTCAAACACATGCTCGCTGATATGTATGTCTCGGCGACGCTGGCGCGATCCAATTGCTATTACGGCGCATGGGCGCTCTCAACCGATGCGGCAGAGCTGGGCGAGGCGGCGGCGACGTCGCGTGTTTGCGCCACACAGGCCTATCAGCATTGTGCCAAGAACAACATTCAGGTCCATGGCGGCATGGGCTTCACATGGGAGTTCGATTGCCATCTCTATTACCGGCGATCAAACCTCCTCGCGCTCTCGCTCGGCTCGCTTTCCGTTTGGGAAGACAAGCTGATCGATCGTTTGCGCGCCAAGAACGCCGCCTGAGCCGGAAAGGACAATAAAATGAATTTCGATGACACACCCCAGGAAGCAGAATTCCGCAAATCCGTCCGTGCCTGGCTTGATGCTAATGCGCCCAAGCAATTTGAAGCGGGCCTGAGAAACTCCGGCTTCGGTCACACGGCGCTTGAAGGCGTTGATGTGATGAAAGCGTCCAAAGACTGGCAGCGCAAAAAATATGATGCGGGTTGGGCCTGTCTCCATTGGCCCAAGGAATATGGTGGTCGCGGCGCGACGCCGATTGAACGCGTGATCTGGCAGCAGGAAGAAGGCGTTTACGCTTCGCTCTCCTCGCTCTTCATCATCGGCCACGGCATGTGCGGCCCGACTATGATGGCTTTCGCGTCCGAAGAACATAAGCAGAAGTTTCTGCCGCCGCTGGCCGCCGGTGAGAACATCTGGTGTCAGCTTTTCTCCGAACCTGCAGGTGGGTCGGATCTTGCGGGCTTGCGCACCAAGGCTGAAAAGGACGGCGATGATTGGATTATCAATGGTCAGAAAATCTGGACCTCGGGCGCGCATTATTCCGACTACGGTATTTTGATCACGCGTACCGATCCGACCGTGCCCAAGCACAAAGGCCTCACCATGTTCTTCCTGGACATGCGTTCGCCCGGCATCGAAATCCGCCCGATCAAACAGGTCAACGGCCAGTCGGGCTTTAACGAAGTGTACTTTACCGACGTACGCATCCCCGACAGCCAGCGTCTCGGCAAGGTCGGCGAAGGCTGGTCTGTGTCGCTCACCACATTGATGAATGAGCGACTGTCCATCGGTGCAGGCATGCCGACGGGCTTTCCTGAATTGCTGGATTTCTGCACGCGTCTTGAAACAGCAGATGGTCCCGCGATTGACGATCGCAACGTGCGCTCCAAGCTTGCGACATGGGCAGTGCGCACGTCAGGTTTGAAATACACAGCCTTCCGGTCCATTTCGGCTTTGTCCAAAGGCGAAACTCCGGGACCTGAAAACTCCATCGGCAAGCTTGTCGCCGGCCCGACCATGCAGGAAATCGCCACTTTCGCGCTGGACCTGCAGGGTGAAGCGGGGGCTTTGCTCAGCCCCGAACATGCGGCGGCAAATGCACGGTTTCAGGCGATGTTGTTGCGTTCGCCTGCCACCCGCGTCGAAGGGGGCACGGATGAAATCCTCAGAAACATTATCGCCGAGCGTGTTTTGGGTCTGCCCGCCGATATTCGGGTCGACAAGGCGGTGCCCTTCAATCAGATTCCCACTAAGGGCCGCTGAACGTTGGAGCTTACGTTGAAAGCGGTCCGGACAATTTTTCGGAGCGCTTTCAATGACCAACAACAAAGACCTTCTGGCACGGCGTGAGCGCGCCGTGCCGCGCGGTGTGTCCAGTGCAACGGCGATATTTGCGGCGCGTGCCGAAAATGCCGAACTTTGGGATGTTGAGGGCAAGCGTTTCGTCGATTTTGCCGGTGGCATTGCGGTGCTCAACACCGGCCACCGTCACCCCAAAGTTATTGCCGCTGTTGAAAAGCAACTGGCCCTTTACACGCATACGGCTTTTCAGGTCGTGCCTTACGAGCCCTATATTGAACTTGCCGAAAAACTCAATGCGCTCGCGCCCTTCAAGGGACCGGCCAAGACGATCCTGTTTACGACCGGCGCGGAAGCTACCGAGAATGCTGTGAAACTGGCGCGCGCCCACACGGGCCGCTCCGCCGTCATTGCTTTTGCTGGCGGCTTTCACGGTCGCACCATGTTGACGATGGCGCTCACGGGCAAGACACTGCCCTATAAGAAAAAATTTGGACCGATGATGCCGGAAGTATTTCATTTGCCATTTCCGGTTGCAGATCATGGCGTGACAGTTGCCGACAGTCTCAAGGCGTTGGAATTTTTGTTCCGTGCCGATGTCGAGCCTGACCGCGTTGCTGCCATCATGATCGAACCGGTGCAGGGCGAGGGCGGTTTTTATGAAGCGCCCGTGGAACTGCTGGTGGCGCTGCGCAAGATTTGTGACCAGCACGGCATCATGCTGGTGGCCGACGAAGTGCAGACGGGCTTTGCCCGTACCGGTAAAATGTTCGGCATCGAGCATTCCGGCGTCGAGCCGGACATGATCACCATTGCAAAATCCATGGCGGGTGGTTTCCCGCTGTCGGGCATTATCGGCAAAGCGGCGGTCATGGATTCAGCCGAACCCGGTGGCCTTGGCGGCACCTATGCGGGCAGCCCCGTCGCTTGTGCGGCCGCACTCGCGGTCCTTGAAGTGATGGCAGAGGAAAAATTGCTGGCGCGGGCCAATAGCATGGGTGCCCGCATCAAGACGCGGCTTGCCGCCATTGCCGCCCGCAATGATGTGGTGCCCTTCACAGCGATACGCGGCAATGGCGCGATGATCGGTTTCGATGTTGTGAAGTCGCGCGGTGCCTATGAACCTGATGCGGATGCCACCAAACGGGTGACGACGGCGGCGCTTGAAGGCGGCCTGATCCTCCTGTCCTGCGGTGTTTTCGGCAATGTCATCCGCATTCTGGTGCCGTTGACGGCTGATGATGCTGTGCTTGATGAGGGGCTCGACAAGCTTGAGGCAGCGCTTGTGAAGGCGGCGTCTTCATAAATTTTTAACCAAGAAATTTCAGTTTTTTTGTCTCCGGCGGCGGATGTAAATAACTGAATTGAGTCAAGTTGTTTACGCCCTTGTAAGCATCACAAAGTTAATCTTGCCCATCAATCTGGGTATGAATGACGATGCATGGGCGACGGGAAAAACTTCCCCAAAAGATCAGTTTACTACAAAGCTACTCCACTAATCTTGGGGAGCTGATGTCGCGCAAGCATTCGGAAACGGCTTTGCGCGCCGCTAAAATGGATTCCGATCTCGCCAATCGTTCAAAATCCGAGTTCCTTGCTAACATGAGCCATGAGCTCAGAACCCCGCTCAACGCCATTATCGGCTTTGCTGATTTGTTGGCGCATTTCGCTCAAGCTGGCCATGCCCACGATAAGGGCGCGGAATATGCCGGTCATATCGCAGGCGCCGGGCGGCATTTGCTCAATATCATTTCCGACATTCTCGACATTTCCAAAATCGAAAGCGGCACGTTTGAGCTCGCCAGCGACGATCACTCGATCCGCGATCTGATCGACCAGAGTCTGATCTTGGTGCGTGACCGTGCGCGCGATAAACAGCAGACGCTCGAATTTCGCGCCGCACCGGATCTGCCGGTGCTTTGTGTGGACGGGCAGCGGTTGAAACAGGTTTTCATTAATCTTCTGTCCAATGCGCATAAATTCACGCCTGAAGGCGGACGTATTGTGGTGGTGGCTCAGCGTACAGTCCATGGCGGCGTAACCATTGCCATTGCCGACACAGGGATCGGCATGACCGACGCGCAGATCGAGACGGCGTTGATGCCTTTTGGGCAGGTGCAATCGGCCTATTCGCGCGCTCACGAAGGAACAGGCCTTGGCCTGCCGATTGCGGCCGCTCTTGTGCGTCAGCACGGTGGCGAATTTCATATCTCAAGCAAGCCGGAGGCGGGCACGACCGTTGTCGTAACGCTGCCGCCTGACCAAGCCAGTGTTTCTCCTTTGCCGGTTTTATCGACGGCACCCAAAACAGGTCACGTCTCATGACACAGAACCTTCAGTCCGCTCCTACAGTCCTTCCCCCCGCTACATCGCCGGAAAGGCGCAATGTGCCGGTCGCTGAACCTGTCAAGATCGGCCACATTGTGTCGGTGTCGGGATCGCAGGCGATTGCCGTTCTTGAACGCCGCGTTGGTGCCATGCTGCTGGAACGTGACAGCCGCATCCAGATTGGCGCGCTTGTCAAAATCACAACGCCGTCCACGTCAGTTGTCGGTCTTGTTTCAGCGGTCAGTTCCCCGACGCCAGGTCTCGACAATAGCAGCGATGAAGTGGGTCTTGTGGAACTCAATCTTGCGGGCGAGTTGGTGGTGGATTCTGAGACTCGCCGTCCCGTTTTTCGCCGTGGTGTTACCAGCCTGCCAAGCCTTGGTGATCCGGTGATGTTTGCTGACCGTCACGATCTCACGCGCGTTTATTCGCAACCCAATGTCGCGAGCATTCGTGTCGGTTCGCTTTATCAGGACGCCGCTGTGCCGGCGCGCCTGCTCGTCAACGATCTCCTGTCCAAGCATTTCATCGTGGTCGGCACCACCGGTTGCGGCAAATCAACGGCCCTTACCTGCATACTGCAGCGCGTACTCAACGAGCACCAATATGCTCATATGCTCGTTCTCGACGTGCATAATGAATATCCAAATGCCTTCGGTGATCAGGCCGAGGTCATTGATCCGAGCAATCTCAATCTACCGATCTGGCTCCTGAACTTTCAGGAATTGACCGAGGCTCTGACGAGCAAGGACGGTTCGCGCGAAGCCGAATCTGAAATCCTCAGTGACGGTGTTGTCTATGCCAAGCGCCGGTTCCTCGACAATTCGGCGGTGCGTTCCACGGCGCTCGCGCGCCGCACGTCTGAGGCAAGCGGTGTTACGGTTGACACACCGACGCCCTATCGTCTGTCCGATGTTGTTTCTTATATCGACGATCAGCTTGGCAAGCTTGATCGTGCCCGTTCCACCGTGCCTTACCGTCGTCTCAAGGCGCGTATTGAAACGCTAGTCAGCGACCAGCGCTACAGTTTCATGTTCGGCAGCCTTACGGTGCAGGACACGATGACTGAGACGCTTGGTCGCCTGTTCCGCGTGCCGCATGACGGCAAGCCGATTACAGTCATCAATCTTTCCTCGGTTCCGGCCGAAATTCTCGACGTGGTGATTTCGGTTATCGCGCGTCTTGCATTCGATCTGGCGGTCTGGAGCAAGGGCGGCTTGCCGATGCTTCTCGTCTGCGAAGAGGCGCACCGTTATGCGCCCGCCGGTGATCTCGACAAATTCGCCCCCACGCGTCAGGCGCTTTCGCGTATCGCCAAAGAGGGCCGCAAATACGGCGTGTCTCTTGCCCTTGTCACGCAGCGCCCGTCGGAACTCGACCCGACTGTTCTGTCGCAATGTTCGACGGCTATCGCCATGCGTCTGTCCACGGAGAAGGATCAGGCTGTGATGCGCGCCAACACGCATGACGGGGCGCTCGATCTGTTGGACTTCCTTCCGCTTCTCGGTGACCGTGAGGCCATTGTCTTCGGTCAGGGCGTCGCCATGCCCATGCGCATTCGTTTTGACGACATGGGCGCTGAGACGAAGCCCCAGACCCATAGTCTCGGCTTCTCGGAAAGCTGGAAGACGCCAAACATGGACCTGCAGCAGCTTGAGGCAATTGTGGCGCGCTGGCGTCTCAGCGGTCGCGACAGGTAGCCGACAGGTATCAACGACATATTCATTTGGCGATAGGGCGGGTGCATCAGGCACTCGCCCTTTTTGTTTTCTGCCTCTCGTGCCGGAGAGCGTGGCTGCGCGATTTTCGCAATCGGAGCAAGATGACTAAAGTATATATGAAGATTAGATCGTATGTATCCTCGTCCGGAAGTATATATACCGATGTATTATCGCAGGTTTAGTAAGTATAACTTCCCGAAACGGCAATTTTTTGGAAAGTAGTGGCGGGTCATGAAGTGTTTGCGACGCCACTCGGGCAGTAAAGAATTTCCGTCCGGGCATTGAAGGCCGTGTTGTGCGGTTGGCGTGAGGGGGCACTAACCGTGAATACCAAAGCTACGACTCTCAATTCTTCAGATCCCAGATTTGCCGGCTTTAAACCTGCCGGTCTTGCATCGGCCGCACCGGCGGTTTTTATCTTCGATCCGGCAACGGGCGATGTGATGTCGATGAACAGCGGCGCGGTCGGTCTCATAGCGCGTTTCGGCCTCGACAGGGCCCCGCGCTTGACGCTCGCCTCCATCGAACGTGGCGTGATGGCCGAAGGTAAAGTTAGAACCGAACCCACGATCACAGAGGGGCTGGTCGACAGCGCATCGGAACTGCGCCGTGTCTGCCGTCGTCCTGACGGGTCGGTGATCGCGCTCTCGCGTGTCTGGGCACCGGGCCTGACCACTATGCTCGTCATTGAGGATATGACCGCTGCCGAGCAGGAACGCCGTCGTCGCCGTATCTGGGACATGATGGTCTCGCATTTGGCGCAGAGCGGAAATGTCGCTGCTGTGCTCACCAAGGCTTTGCGTATTTTCTGCCTGTTGTCGGCTTCATCGAGCGGCGAAGTCTGGTTACCGGAAGGCAAGGCTTTGATCCGCCGTTCCATGCGTGTCTCGGCACAAGCCGCTGGCGACATCGCGACTACCTCGCGCCTCAAGGGTCCGGACGACAGCGCTGTCGGTCGCGCCTGGTCGGGCGGGAAGCCTGTTTATGATGAGGCCCGCGTCGCTCTCCCGATCCATGCCGGAGACAAGCTTGTTGCGGTTCTGGTGCTAGGTACCGTTCCGTCCCGCCCCAGCGATTACATGGTCCTCTCGCTTATCGAGAGTCTCGCGCCTTTGTTCGGCCTCGCCCTTTTTGTTTTTCGCCAGAGCGAAGAGTTGCAATCGCTCCGTCTTCAGGTCGAAGACAGAGTCGTGTTCGGTGATCCGCGTGTGGAGCCGAGCCGTCAGCACATCAAGCCGATGAGTGTTGTGGCCGGCATGCGGGCGGCAGGGTGAAAACTGGTTGCTGAAAACCTAATGACAAGCGGGTGCGTGAGGGGCGCGATCATTAAAGGTTTGCTCCAATACTCAAACGAACATTTTACATCATCCGACTCTAAGTCTTCCCGTCTGCCTACAGGAATATAAGCATGGACGATCTCCTCAAAGAGTTCCTCGCCGAAACGCAAGAGGCGCTTGAGATGCTCGATAGCGAGCTGGTCGAACTTGAGCAACGGCCCGGTGATCCCCAACTGCTCGGCAGTATTTTTCGCATTATGCATACGATCAAGGGCACCTGTGGCTTTCTCGGATTGCCACGCCTTGAATCGGTTGCCCACGCGGCTGAAGACGTGCTTGGCCGCGTGCGCGACGGTGAACTGGTTGTGACACCGGAAGGTGTGTCGCTGGTTCTTGCTGCGCTCGATCGAATTAAAGAACTGATCGACTGTCTCGGTCAGGTCGGTGAAGAACCGCAAGGTAGCGACGATGATGTGATTGATGCGTTGCATCTTCTGGCAAGCGGCAAGAGTTTTTCTGTCGTGGTTGAAGAAGAAGCGGGCGCCGGGGCATTCGATGGTATCGAGGTTGATGAATCGCGTCTTGATGGTATTTACAAGCGCGTCGGCGGCGCGGCGGTGTTTGACACGGCAGCTGAATCCGCCTGCACCGAGCTTCTCGCGGTGACTTCTGATCATGCCGATGCTGAAATCGAAATGCTCAATCTTCAGTTTGCGCTTGCCGGTGCTTTTGCCTCGGCGCTCAGCGGCAAGGCAGATGCGAGCGACGACATTGACGGTGTGATCACCGGCCTCCTCGCCAGCGGCTGGAGTTCCAATGAACTGGTTCTGTTGCGTGAAGAATTCGGCAAGGCGCTTGGCTCACTTGAAGTTGCCGAAGAAGATGTAGCCCTCGTTCTGTCGCGTTTTAAAATCGCAAACACCACGACGGACTTGGCGACAGATGTGGCACCGGCCCCCGTGGTTGACGATTTCGATGAGACTGAAGAAGTCGCGCTCGCGCCGACAATTGCTAAGCCCGTCCCGACATCGGTAGCACCCAAACCTGCCGCCAAGATTGCGGCGAAAACGGAAGAGGTTGACGTGACGTCTGCGGTGGCCGCCGTTCAGGCTCAGCCCCAGACATTGCGCGTCAACATCAATGTCCTTGAAAATCTGATGAACATGGTCAGCGAGCTTGTGCTCACGCGCAATCAGCTGATGCAGACTTTGCGCGGTTTCACCGACAGTCCCTTTGCTGCCCCCTTGCAGCGCCTTAATCAGGTGACGACGGAATTGCAGGAAAGCGTCATGCAGACGCGCATGCAGCCCATCGGCAATGCCTGGTCGAAACTGCCGCGCCTCGTGCGTGATCTGACGCAGGAACTGTCCAAGAAAATCGAACTGGTGATGACCGGTGCTGATACTGAACTCGATCGCCAGATCCTTGAATCGATCAAAGATCCGCTCACCCATATGGTGCGCAATTCCGCCGACCACGGCCTTGAAACACCGGAAGAGCGCCGCGCGGCGGGCAAGTCCGAACTTGGTCGTATTACGCTCAATGCGCGCCACGAAGGCGGTCACATTCTCGTTGAAGTCAGTGACGATGGTCGTGGCCTGCCGACATCGCGCATCCGCGCCAAGGTGATCCAGAACGGTCTCGCCACCGAAGCCCAGCTGGAAGGTATGAGTGAGCAGCAGATCCAGCAGTTCATCTTTCGTGCGGGTTTCTCGACAGCCAGTGCTGTCACTTCGGTTTCGGGTCGCGGCGTCGGCATGGATGTGGTGCGCACGAACATCGAAAAAATCGGCGGCGTCATCGAATTCACCTCGCGTGAAGGACAGGGCTCGCGCTTCATCATCAAGATCCCTCTGACGCTGGCAATTGTCTCAGCTCTGATTGTCGAATGTTGCGGCGAACGTTTTGCTATGCCGCAGTCGAGCGTCATCGAGCTTGTGCGCATCAGCAAGAATTCAGGCAAGGGCGTCGAGATGATCAATGGTCATCCGGTCTATCGCCTGCGCGACCGTCTGTTGCCGCTTGTGGCCCTCAACGAAATGCTTGGTCTCGATCGCAAGCTTGAGGCGGGCGAGGGCGAAAGCAGCGAGCTTTACGTTGTGGTCGCTCAGGTCGGCAGCTTCGTCTTCGGCATCATTGTTGACCGTGTGTTCGACACCGAAGAAATTGTCGTGAAGCCAGCGTCCCGCACGCTTCGTCACATTTCGCTCTTCTCCGGCACCACCATTCTTGGCGACGGCAGCGTCATCATGATCCTCGATCCCAACGGCATTTCTGCCGCCACGAGCGAGGCCGGTCACGACGCTGTTGCCGCAGAAGAAAAAGTCAAAGCGGTCGTCTCCAGCCGTCACGAATCCGTCTCCATGCTGGTCTTCAGGGCCGGTGACGGAGGCAACAAAGCGGTGCCGCTCTCGCTCATCGCCAGACTTGAAGAAGCAGACCTGACAACCGCCGAATATGCGGGTGAGCGCACGGTTATCCAGTATCGCGGCGGGCTGATGCCTCTCGTCGGCTTCAACGGCGAACCGGCGTTGCGCGAAGGTAAGCATCCGATCCTCGTCTTTGCCGAAGGTGATCGTATGTGCGGCCTCGTGGTTGATGAAGTGGTCGATATTGTCGAAGGTTCACTTGATCTTCAGCTTGTCAGCGGCGGGACGGAAGCCGGTCTCCTCGGTTCCTCCATCATTGACGGTAAATCAACCGACGTCATCGATACGGTTCACTATCTGCGCAAGTCGGATGCGGCCTGGTTCGAACTCCATACGCATGAACCCTTCGGTATCGAAAACGAACGCCGTGTTCTGCTGGTCGAGGACTCGAGCTTCTTCCGCAATCTGCTGATGCCGATGCTCAAGATGGCGGGCTATCGCGTCACCATAGCCGAGCACGGCGAAGCGGCACTGACGATCTGCAATGACGAAGGTGAAGATTTTGACATCATTGTTTCCGACATCGAAATGCCGGGCCTGTCGGGTTTTGATCTGGCGCGTGCCTTGCGGCTTGAAGACAAATGGAAATCGACCCCGATAGTGGCTCTGTCCTCGCACGCCAATCCGCAGGACTTTGAGCGTGGTCGTGATGCAGGCTTCACGGAATATGTCACCAAACTTGATCCCAAGGCGCTCCTGACCTCGCTGTCGCGCGTGCTGGCCGCCGGAGAAACCGAGCGGGAGAGCGCAGCATGAATGCGGCTACGAATAAAGACGCTGACAATAATGGTCCGACACAGGATTTCGTGACCATGACAGTGGCGGGTCAGGCTTTCGGCATCCCGGTGCTGCATGTCCGCGATGTGTTGGGTCCGCAGCGCATCACGCGGGTGCCGCTGGCGCCGCCGGAAATAGAAGGTTCGCTCAATTTGCGGGGCCGCATCGTGACGGCCGTCAACATGCGCCAGCGCCTGCAATTGCCCAAAAGTGATTTCCCCGAAAAGGCGATGGCCGTTGTCGTTGAATATGAGGACGAGCCCTACAGCCTTCTCGTGGATGAAGTGGGCGAAGTGCTGCGCTTGTCTGATCGTCAGCGCGACACCAACCCCGCCACGCTTGATGCCAAATGGCGTCAGATTGCCGACGGCCTTTATCGCCTCGACGGTTCGCTTCTCATTGTTCTCAACATTGCTGCCGTTCTCGGCGCCATCCGCGCGGAAGCCTGAGGCTTTCGCGTCGGTCTATACCTAGGAGTAAATTATGGCTGTGCAAATGAACATGCCGATTCTGATCGTGGACGATTACCGGACCATGCTGCGGATCGTGCGCAATCTTCTCTCCAAACTCGGCTTCACCGATATTGATGAAGCGGCTGACGGGGAAACGGCGCTGGCCATGTTGAAGTCACGTGAATATGGCCTCGTGATTTCGGACTGGAACATGCAGCCGATGACCGGTTTTGAATTGCTGAAGGTTGTCCGCGCCGACGACGTTCTCAAGACGATGCCCTTCATTATGGTGACGGCGGAATCGAAAGTTGAAAACGTCGTGGCCGCGCGTCAGGCGGGCGTCAATAACTACATTATCAAACCGTTCAGTGGCGCCGTGCTCAAGGCGAAACTGAAGGCCGTACTGGGAGAGTTCTGATGTCCTCGAATGATGAAAACACGGCTCGCATCAAAAAGCTGACGCAGGAATGCGTGGACATCGTCCGTACTATTCTTGTGGCGCGCCGCGAGATGGGCAGGTTGCACGATCCGGAATTGCGCGAGGTTCATTTGCCGCGCGCCTCGGAAGAAATAGGTGCGATCCTCGCCATGACGGAGGCCGCCACCAATGACATCATGCTGGCCGCCGAAGACATGATGGCGCTCGACATGTCGGACCCGGACTATGCCGCCGAGCAGGTCAACGGTGCCTGCATGCGGATATTTGAAGCCTGTTCGTTTCAGGACATTACAGGCCAGCGCATCGCCAATGTGCTGAAGACACTCCAGCTTGTGGAGAGTAAGATCGGACAGCTCGAAAACGCTTGGGCTGGTGCTTCGGCGGTCGAGCCCGAGGTCGCGGCACCCGCGGCGACGGATTCGGCTCTGCTCAACGGCCCAGCTCTCGAAGGTGAAGGCATCGAACAGGATTTCGTGGACCAGCTGTTTGCGTAAGCGAACGGCGTCTGCGGGATTTCGTGACGCGTCGGCCCTGAATATAGTATAGCCCAGACAGCACCCCGCTGTAACGGTTCCAACAGGCGCTTCAATGGCTGACACCCCGGATCAAAAACGACCTCAGCCAGCGGTACCTGCACCGGCCTCCGGCACAGCGCTGACGTCGGACGAGACTGCCATGCGCGTCATGGTCGTTGACGACAGTGCGGTGGTACGCGGCATCGTCACGCGCACGCTTGAAACAGCATCGCGGATCAAGGTTGTTGCTTCGGTGGCCAACGGGGCGCAAGCCGTCAGGACACTTGCGCATACCGAATGTGATGTGATCGTGCTCGACATTGAGATGCCGGAACTCGACGGTATTTCCGCTTTGCCGTTGCTGCTGGCGATCAATCCTAATGTCAAAATTATCATGTCATCGACGCTGACGCGGCGCGGGGCGGAGATCAGCCTCAAAGCCATGTCGCTAGGTGCGGCTGACTTTGTGACCAAGCCCACCTCCAATATCGGTGCGGCAGATGCCTTCCGGGCGGAATTGCTGGGTAAGGTGCAGGCCTATGGCACAAGGGCACGGCTTGCCCGTATCACGCGTAATGGCAAAACGGCGGCGGCCGTTGCGGCTTCAACTGCATCGGCGGATGTGCGTCCGGTCCGTATCGGTGGTGTTGCGCCGTCGGGGCCTCTCAATTTGCGTAAAGCGCCTGTCGAGCGTCCCGCGATCATCGCCATCGGTTCGTCCACCGGCGGTCCGCAGGCCTTGTCGGAAGTGCTGAAGAATCTAGGCCAGGGCGTCACCCAGCCAATCGTCATCACGCAGCATATGCCTGCGACCTTCACGGCGATTTTGGCCGAACATATGAACCGCTATACCGGACGCCCCGCTGCCGAGGCCAAGGAGGGCGAGGCGCTTCTGAGCGGCCATATCTATGTTGCGCCCGGTGGTGTCCATATGCTTTTTGAGGCGGTTGGTGCACAGACGATTGTTCGGCTCAATGACGGACCGCCGGAAAATTCCTGCAAGCCAGCGGTCGATCCGATGCTGCGTTGCTTGTCTGAGATTTATAAAAAAAAGCTCCTCACCGTGATCCTCACGGGCATGGGTTACGACGGATTGAAGGGCGCGCAGGTGGCGACCGCTGCCGGTGCGACACTCATCGCTCAGGATCAGGCCAGCAGCGTTGTCTGGGGCATGCCGGGTGCTGTTGCACAGGCGGGAATTTGTAATGCTGTTCTGCCATTGGCGCAGATCGGTCAGGCGATTGGGCGGGTCGCGAGAGGAGAGCCGCTTTGAAAAGCGAGGATTTTGAATTTCTGCGTAAATTTCTTTACGCCCGTTCGGGCCTCGCGCTGACACCGGACAAGAGCTATTTGCTCGAAAGCCGTCTTGCGCCCATCGCGCGCCGGTTGAAGCACAAGACCTTGTCCGATCTCATCACGCAGATGCGGTTCCGCATCGAAGACAGTCTTGCCATCGAAGTCGTCGAAGCGATGACGACGAACGAAACCCTGTTCTTCCGCGACCGTTGGCCGTTTGAACGTTTCTCGCAGATGATCCTGCCCGCGATGCTCGAATCTAATAAGGCAACTAAGCGCATCCGCATCTGGTGTGCGGCCTGCTCCAGCGGTCAGGAGCCTTATTCGCTGGCCATGCTGCTGCTTGAAGCCGGTCGGCTGCTCGACGGCTGGCAGGTCGAGCTCATCGGCACTGATATTTCGGAAGAAATGCTCGAACGCTGTCGCAAAGGTTGGTATTCGGCATTCGAGGTTCAGCGCGGCATGCCGCCGGAGATGCTGAAAAAATATTTCACCAAAGAGGGTGACGGCTGGCAGATCAACGACAAGCTGTGCAGCATGGTCCGCTTCCGTAACTTTAATCTATTGGGTGATCCGACCGCACCGGCGGCAGGCCTTCAGGGGCTTGATCTCATTTTTTGCCGCAACGTGCTCATCTATTTCGACGGGGTCACGCGCCGTCAGGTGTTTGCCGGCATGGCGAAGATTCTGAAGCCCGGTGGGTTTCTTTGTCTCGGTGGCGCGGAAACGGTCATCGGCATCTCGGATGCGTTCCGCATCCTGCCGGGCGAGCGCGGTCTCTTCGGTGTCAATGTGCCGGGCAATGTGGCCTCGGTCACGCCGCGTGTGCCGGTTGCCCCAGCGCCTCAGTCTGCGCGTGCGCCGGTTGTCGCGCCAAGGCCCGCGCCCGAACCGCGTCCCATCGAGACTATGCTTGCTGCCATCACGCGCTGACGGCTCTTCGCCTCCCGCTCCCAAGCTCTTGATCCGGCTTGTCCTTTTGTTCTCACAATGGCAGTGTCGGGCGCGTATGCGCATGGGTGTGCTCCACCCCTGTTCATGCGGCGTGACAGAGCGGGTAACGGGGGTTCAGCTCGGCCTATGGCCTATTTTCTACAGCAGCTTATCAACGGCGTTACGCTCGGGGCGACCTACGGCCTGATCGCCATCGGCTACACGATGGTCTACGGCATCATCGGCATGATCAATTTCGCCCATGGCGATATTTACATGATCGGCGCGTTCATTTCGTTGGTCGGTTTCATGCTGCTGGCGACCTTCGGCATCACCTCCGTGCCGCTCGCCTTCTTCCTTGTCCTTGTTTTCGCGATGTTCTTTACCGGCGTCTATGGCTGGACGGTTGAGCGTGTGGCCTATCGCCCCTTGCGCCATGCGCCGCGTCTTGCGCCGCTCATCTCGGCCATCGGCGTTTCCATCGTGTTGCAAAATTTCGTGCAGCTATCGCAGGGCGCGCGTGTCAAGCCGCTGCAGCCGATGATCCGCGGGGCCTATGAAGTTTATAATGACGGTAGTTTTCAGGTCACGATTTCCTATCTGCAAATCATGATCATCGTTTTGACGCTGGCGCTCATGCTCGCCTTCACCCTCATGATCCGGTTTACCAGCTTGGGTCGGGCGCAGCGGGCTGCCGCGCAGGACATGACGATGGCCGCGCTCCTTGGTGTCAATGTTGACCGCACGATTTCAGCGACCTTCGTCATTGGCGCGATGCTCGCTGCCGTCGCGGGCCTCATGGTCACGCTTTACTATGGCGTCATCGATTTTTACATCGGCTTTATCGTCGGCATCAAAGCCTTCACAGCGGCGGTGCTCGGCGGCATTGGCTCGCTGCCCGGTGCCATGCTCGGCGGCATGCTGATCGGCCTCATCGAGGCTTTCTGGTCGGGCTATTTCAGCATTGAGTATAAAGACGTGGCGGCATTTTCTATTCTGGTCTTTGTGCTGATTTTCCGTCCGACCGGTCTTCTTGGTCGCCCCGAGATCGAGAAGGTCTGAGTGATGATTGCTTCTCCAGCGCGTCTCGACATGCCCGCCGCCTTGCGCGATGCGGGGCTTGCTGCCCTTGTGGCGGCCTTTCTCGCCTTTCCGCTCCTCGGGTTCCAGCTTGATGCATCGGCCCGTGGCCTCGCGCTCAATGTACGCCTTGTCTGGGTGCTTTATGCCGCCGCCGCTGTCTTTGCAGGGCGGCTTTTTTTTACGCTGGCGCTTCATTCCTTCGGACCCGCCGTCAGTGCCGCCTTCGTGCGACAGAATTTTTCGAGCCGCTTCACGCCGCAATCGACCCGCTATGTCGCGGGCATTGTGATGATCGGTTTTGCGCTGGCACTGCCCTTTGCTGGATTTGCTGATCGCAATCTCATCGACAAGGCCACGCTCATTCTCATCTATGTGATGCTCGGCTGGGGTCTCAACATTGTGGTGGGTCTCGCAGGGCTTTTGGATTTGGGCTACGTCGCTTTCTATGCGGTCGGCGCTTATTCCTATGCGCTGCTGTCGTCCTATTTCGGTCTGAGCTTCTGGATATGCCTGCCGCTTGCGGGTCTCTTTGCCGCTGCATTCGGTATTGCGCTTGGCTTTCCTGTGCTGCGGTTGCGTGGTGACTATCTGGCCATTGTCACGCTCGGTTTCGGTGAGATTGTGCGCGAGATCATCATCAACTGGCAGGAGGTAACGGGCGGCCCTAACGGTCTGTCCGGTATCGCGCGGCCGTCGTTTTTCGGGCTCGAAATGTTGCCCGTCGCGCGTGATGGCGGCGTCACATTTGCCGATTTTTTCAACATCGCCTATTCGCCCGACCAGCGCATCATCTTCCTCTATTATCTCATTCTGGCGCTCGCGCTTTTCACCAATTTCTTCACGCTGCGCATGCGCCGTCTACCCATTGGTCGCGCATGGGAAGCCTTGCGCGAAGATGAAATCGCCTGCCGCAGCCTCGGGCTCAACCCGACCATGATCAAACTTTCCGCCTTCGCCATCGGCGCATCGTTTGCGGGTTTTGCCGGTTCGTTCTTTGCTGCACGGCAGAATTTCATCAGCCCGGAAAGTTTCACCTTCATCGAAAGCGCGATCATTCTCGCCATTGTCGTGCTCGGCGGCATGGGCAGCCAGATCGGCATTGTGCTGGCCGCTGTGTTGCTCGTCGGTCTGCCCGAATGGTTCCGCGACATGGCCGAGTTCCGCATGGTGGCCTTCGGAGCCGCCATGGTGCTTATCATGGTGTGGCGCCCGCAGGGCCTTCTCGCGCATCGCGATCCGACGATCAGGCTCGGCGATCCGGGCAAGGTGCCGACATGAGTGCGGGCAAGCCCATTCTCAAGGTCGAGCACCTGACGATCCGTTTCGGCGGTCTTGTCGCCATTGATGATTTGTCGTTTGAAGCCAATGAGGGTGACATCACGGCGCTCATCGGGCCGAACGGTGCAGGCAAGACAACGGCCTTCAACTGCATCACTGGTTTTTACAAACCTGATGTCGGCCGCATTTCGTTTCATCATCCCTCGGGTGGCGAGCATCTGCTGGAGCGTATGGACGGGTTCCGCATCGCGCGGGCAGGCGTCATCCGCAGTTTCCAAAACATCCGGCTTTTTCCGGCGATGAGCGTTGCTGAAAATCTCATGGTCGCCCAGCATGTCGCGCTTCAACGCGCGTCTATGTTTTCGGTCGCAGGGTTTTTTCGCTTTCCGAGTTTCGTCAAAGCCGAACGCGCGGCGATGGACCGCGCTCGTTATTGGCTGGCCGAAACGGGGCTTGAGGCGGAAGGCGACACGCTCGCAGGCAGTCTGCCTTACGGGCTGCAGCGTCGTCTTGAGATCGCGCGGGCCATGTGTGCCGACCCTGCGCTTCTCTGTTTGGATGAACCTGCTGCCGGTCTCAATCCGTCCGAAAGCCTCGCGCTTAATGAGTTGCTGCTGAAAATCCGCAACGATCACAAGATCAGCATTCTTCTCATTGAGCATGACATGAGCGTCGTGATGCAGATTTCAGATCGCATAAATGTGCTGGAGCAAGGCCGTCTCATCGCATCGGGCACACCGTCTGAAATTCGTACCAACCCGGACGTCATCCGCGCCTATCTCGGTGTCGAGGACGAGGCGGAAGTCGCTGCTGTGACCGGAGGGCTCGTCTGATGCTCAAGATCCGCGGGCTGCGTTCAGGCTATGGCCGCATCGAGGCTCTGCATGGCATCGATCTTGATGTGCCCGAAGGCGAGATCGTCTCTCTCATCGGCGCGAATGGCGCGGGCAAGTCAACGTTGTTGATGACCGTTTGCGGCAATCCACGCGCGACGGCCGGTGAAATTCTCTTTAACGGGCGCGACATCACTCAACTGCCGACACATGAGATCGCGCGCGCGGGCCTTGCCCATGCGCCGGAAGGACGCCGGATATTTTCTCGCATGAGCGTCGGTGAAAATCTTCAGACCGGTGCCATTGTTGCCGACCCGAAATTTTACAATGAGGATCTTGAGCGCGTGCTGGTGCTTTTCCCGCGCCTCAAGGAGCGTCTTCATCAGCGCGGCGGCACGTTGTCGGGCGGTGAGCAGCAAATGCTTGCCATCGCGCGTGCCCTGATGAGCCGTCCGCGCTTGTTGTTGCTCGACGAACCCTCGCTGGGCCTCGCGCCGCTCGTCACCAAGCAGCTTTTTACCAATATCGCAGAGATCAACAAGGCCGACGGCATGACGATCTTGCTCGTCGAGCAAAACGCCTTTCAGGCCCTGAAGCTGGCGACGACCGCCCATATTATCGTCAATGGCCGTATTGAGCTGAGTGGCACGGGCGCGGCTTTGTTAAAAGATCCCGCTGTACGCGAAGCCTATCTGGAAGGGGCCGGTCCCAAGCTTGAGGCCGGATCATGACGGGTCCGTTTGAGGCGATCTTCGGGACGAGCCTGCCTGTCTTCATCGGCATCACCCTTGTGCTCAGCGGTGGTTGCGCGGTCATGACGGGCCGGGCTCTGGCGCTCAACTGGCGGCCCCGCTGGCAGGTCGTCGTCTATGCGCTCCTGCTCACCGTCGCCGACCGGTTTTTGGTCTACGCTTTGTTTCAGGGCGCGCTCTTGTCGCCGACGGGTTATCTCGCCGACGGGGCCATCCTCATCGCCATCGCCTTCGCGGCCTATGTCCTCACGCGCTCGCGGCAGTTGGTGCGGCAATATCCATGGGCCTATCGCCGCTTCCTGCTTGTTTTTCACAAGGCACGGCCAACGAAATAGGCGCTAAACCGGCTCAATCTGTCAGATAGACGGTTACGGATGGCCATGATTTGCGGCTATGCTGCGCCCCACGCCATTTCATATGCCTGTCCATTTTTGGGGGATTGCCATGAACCGTCTGCTCGTTGCCGCCGTTGCGGCCCTTTCGCTCGGTCTTGCTGCTTGCGACAACAAAGACGAAAAAGCCGCCGCTGACGCCACCACCATCACCATCGGCGTTGCCGGCCCTATCACGGGCAGCGAGGCGGTCTTCGGCGAGCAATTCGTGCATGGTGCGAAGAAGGCCGTCGCCGACATCAATGCGGCGGGCGGTGTGCTCGGCAAGAAGCTGGTTCTCGAAATCGGCGATGATGCCTGCGACCCCAAACAGGCCGTCAGTGTCGCCAATGACATGGCGTCCAAAGGCGCAGTCTTTGTCGCGGGTCATTACTGCTCCGGCTCGTCCATTCCGGCATCCGATGTTTATGCTGAATCAAACATCATCCAGATCACGCCGGCCTCGACCAATCCCGATTTTACCGAGCGCGGCCTTGCCAACACATTCCGTGTTTGCGGGCGCGATGATGCGCAAGGGCCGACAGCGGCGGAATATGTCGTTGCTCATTTCGGCGGCAAGCGCATCGCGGTCGTGGACGACAAGTCGACCTATGGTCAGGGCCTCGCCAATGAATTTGCCAAGGCGCTCAACGGCGCGGGCGTCGAGGAAGTGCTGCATGAATCGATTTCAGCCGGTGAAAAAGATTATAGCCCCCTCATTTCCAAGCTAAAGCAGGCGCAGGCCGATGTGCTTTATTTCGGCGGCTACAAGACCGAAGGCGGCCTGATCGTGCGCCAGATGCGCGAGCAGGGCCTCTCGACCATCCTCATCGGTGGCGACGCTTTGGTGACGGATGAATATTGGTCGATCACAGGCGCGGCGGGCGAAGGCACGCTGATGACTTTCGGTCCCGATCCGCGCCTCAATCCGGCGAATGAAAAACTCGTCGGTGAATTCCGCGCTGACAATTACGAGCCCGAAGCCTATACGCTCTACACTTATGCAGCGATCCAGGCTTGGGCCGCTGCGGTGACAAAGACCGGAACGACAGATGCCGCCACCGTTGAGGCCGCGCTCAAGTCCGATCATTTCGACACAGTGCTCGGGTCCATCGGCTTCGATGCCAAGGGCGACATGGATGCGCCGGGCTATGTCTTCTACGAATGGAAAGACGGCAAATACGCTTACGTGGAGTAAGTCGTGCCGTTCTGAAGCCTGCCGCATGCGCGGCGGGCTCATCTGAAATAATGTATTGAGTTAAGAAACTGCTCGGGAGGCAGGCGTTCACGATGTCGAAATCTTCATGGTCTGAAATTCCGCGCGGTGCGCGTATTGCCGGTGTCATCGCCCTTCTGGTGGTGGCCGGTCTTGCCACCAAAATGGGGCTCGATTTTGTCGAGCTGCAAGAGAACGGTCAGGCAATTTCCACACGCGTCGCCACGCCGGGTGCTGGTGATGCGGCGGTGGAGCCGCGCACGCCTGTGGTCATTGCCGGTTTCCGCTCGGCGCGCTTCGGCGATGATGAAGCCGCCGTGCGCAAAGCCATTGAAACGGACTTCGGCGTCGCTAGCGACAAGATCACCGAAGGGGCAAGCCAGCTTGAAAAGACGAAGCTCCTTGCTATTCGCGTCAAGGATATCGTGCCCGAAAGCGGCATCGGCGAAGTCGTTTATATTCTCGGCTATACTTCAAAGAAACTCATTCAGGTCAATGTAGTCTGGAGTTCGCAATTGTCACCGGATTTCACGCCGCAACAATTCGGCGCGACAGCGACCATCCTCGGCAATTATTTTGCACGTCAGGGGTTTGATCCGAAAACTATCAGCGTCAATCAGCGCCTGCCCAATGGTGTCGTGCGCGTTTTCAATGGCAAGGATCTCGAAGGTCATCTTGTGACGCTCGTCTTTCAGGAAGGCGAATTGAAGGTGACGCCCGACGAGAAGGCGAGCGAAGCTGAAAAGGAAAAAGCGGCCGCGGCCACGCGCAAGGTTGCCGCCGTGCGCCTTTCCTATGTGGAGAATGCAGAAAATCCCGATGTGCTGAAGATCGAAAAAGGCAAGTTCTGATCACTGATCCCGGAGGAGTGCCCCATGTCGCAAGTGAGCAAAGATTTCACCGTCTCCAAAACGGATTTGCGGACGTATAAGCTTGTCGAAACCACTTTGCCCGTGCTGGGCGAGGGTGAAGTGCTGGTCAAAGTCGGCAAGTTTGCTTTCACGTCCAACAATGTCACCTACGCGGCTTTCGGCGAGATGATGCAATATTGGGATTTCTTTCCCGCGCCCGAAGGCTTTGGCCGGGTGCCCGTCTGGGGTTTCGGCGATATCATCGCGTCCAACAATGACGGGCTTAAAGTGGGCGAGCGCATCTTCGGTTATCTGCCCATGTCGAGCCATGTGGTGTTGCGCGCCGATCATGTGAAGCCCGCAGGCTTTGTCGATGTGTCGGCGCATCGCGCGCATCTGGCGCTCGTCTACAATCAGTATAATCGTGTCGCGGGCGACGCGGGCTATGCGGAAAAATTTGAAGATCAGCAGGCGTTGTTGCGTCCGTTGTTCATGACTGCTTTCTTCATCGATGATCTGATCGCCGACAACGACTTCTTCGGTGCCAAAGCCGTGGTCCTGTCGAGTGCGTCCAGCAAGACCGCGCTCGGCGTAGCTTATTTGTTGTCGCAGAACCGCGACGTCGAAGTCATTGGTCTCACGTCCCCGTCGAACAAAGGTTTTGTCGAGGCGACGGGTTACTATGACCGTGTTGTCACTTACGACAATATCGCTTCGATCCCGTCCGACCTCAAAGTGGTCTTCGTCGATATGGCGGGCAATGCCAAAGTCATCACGGATCTTCACAATCATTTCCGCGACGCGATGACCTATAGCTGCGTTGTCGGTGGCACGCATTGGGAAGCGCGCGGGGTCAGCGAAAGCTTGCCGGGGCCGAAGCCTGTTTTCTTCTTTGCGCCGACGCAGATCGCCAAGCGCACTAAGGATTGGGGTCCGGGCGGCATCGAAAAACGTTTCGCGGCCAGCTGGCTTGCGTTTCTGGCCTCGGTCGCAGGGTGGATGCATGTGGTGACAGGCAAAGGCGAAGCGGATGTCGCGCGCGTCTATCTCGCCATGCTCGACGGCAAGGTCGCGCCGAGCGAAGGCCATATGCTGTCGGTTTAAACTGCGAGCAGCGCCAGCAAGCTCGCGACAATCATCACTTGCCCGACATAATAGGTGATCCAGACGATCGGCCCGCGATATGGCACGGGTCGCGCGAATTGATTGACCACAATCACCGCGTCTGAAAACACAAAGAGCATCGCGCCGATGCCTGTGGTGAGCGTCGGCATGGCGAGTGCTGCGAGTGCCATCAGCGATATAACGCCCATATAGGCCCAGATAGGTTTCTTGTAAGCCCCGAGCTTCGGCGCGATCCAGACGCAGGTGCCGATGGCAAAAACGGCCAGCGCGATCATGCAGGCGATTTGCGTGGGCGAGGGGGCGACGAGGCGTGGCACCATCACGATCAGATAGAAAATATGCCCGACAAGAAACGCCGCGACGCCGCGTTTGAAATTTTTGGCATCGCCTTTCAACGCGAGGAAATAATCACCGGCGCTGCCAAAAGCGAGGGCCAATGCAAGTGCAACGAGAGCGACCATGGGTCCGGCACCGATGCCGAGCAGCGGCAAGGGTGCGAGTGCCGAAATCGAAACGGTCTTGAGCGCAGTGCGGATCGCGCTCGTCTGGCGGCTTTCGATCAGCTGGTAGGCAATTGCGGCGGCGAGTGAAAGACCGGCCAATGTGATGCGAAGGCCATCCAGCCCGTCGTTTTGCGTCAATAAGTCGAGCATGGGTTCCCTCTCCTGTTGCGTCACAATCTATCTATGTAACAATTATCTTGGTCGGTGCGTATTACCTGTAATGTCTCGTGTTCGCCGCTCACTGCAGGGTACCTTCATGTTGAAACCATTGTCACTTTTGCTCCTCCGTCTGGGAACAGGGTTGCTGTTGTCGCTTTGGGCGTTGGTGAAGATCATGGCACCGGGCAAGGCTGTCGGTGTGTCCGAGAAGTACTATGGCGGCATGTTGAGCGTTGACGCTCTGCAAATGCCTATGGGTGTGCTGCAGCTTGCTCTGGGGCTTTTGGTCGTGGTGGGGTTGTTTCGTAAAGTCGTTTATCCTGTGCAGGCCGTTGTACTTGGCCTCGGTCTTCTTGCTGTTGGTAAATACATTGTCGATCCGTTCGGTCTCTATTTGCTGACACCGGATACGGCTCAATTGCTGTTTTTCCCTTCGCTCACAGTCTTTGCGGCTGCGTTGGTGCTCATCGCGTTTCGTGCAGAAGACATCTGGAGCCTTGACCGCAAGTAGGATCAGGCTTCGCCTTCACGGCTGTCCTTCAAGCCACGTCGCCGCGCCGATCCCGGCCGCGCGCCCCGTCGCAAAACACGCACTCAGCAGATAGCCCCCTGTCGGTGCGTCCCAGTCGAGCATTTCACCGGCGCAGAAGATGCCCGCCATATTGCGCAGCATATAATGCTCATCAAGCCCCGTGAAAGCGACGCCGCCGGCAGACGATATCGCTTCCTCGATCGGTCGCGCGCGCCTCAGAACCTGCGGCACAGCTTTGATACCTGCGGCGAGTGCAGCCATATCGTCGAAGGTTTCTTTGGGCAGGCATTCGCGCAGCAGTGCCGCTTTTACACCGTCGATGCCCGTCACCTTGCGCAGGAAATTCGCAAACGACGCCTTGTCGCGCGGGCGTGAGAGATTGCCTTGCAGTCGCTCAGCGCTGCGGTCGGGCGCAAGGTCGAGCATCAATGTTGCTTGCCCGTCTCTTTCAATCGTCTCGCGCAAGCGGCTTGCCAGTGCATAGACGCCGCTGCCCTCAACACCTTTGGCGGTCACAACAAATTCGCCGCGATGGCTCTCGCCGTCAAAACTCAGCACAACAGGCTTCACCGGCGCTCCGGCAAAGCGTTCCGACACAAAAGGTGTCCAGTTGACGTCAAAGCCGCAATTGGATGCTGCAAGTGGTGTGACTGCCGCCCCGCGCGCTTCCAGCGGTGCCACCCAGCTTGCGTCGGAGCCGAGCTGCGGCCAGCTCGCACCGCCAAGTGCCAGCACGGTTGAGCGCGCCATGACCGTCGCCGCGCCTTCCCGCGTCTCAAATGTCAGTGCGCCGTCCGCGTCCCAGCCTGTCCAGCGGTGACGGACATGGATGGTGAGGCCATTGTCGCGCAAGTGTTTGATCCAGGCGCGCAGCAGAGGGGCCGCTTTGAAGTCGGTCGGGAAGATGCGGCCTGACGTGCCCGTGAAGGTTTTGACGCCGAGACCGTCTGCCCATTGGGCAATGGCCTCAGGCGGCATCGCATCAAGTGCCGCCCGTAGATGGCTGCCGCTTTCGCCAAAGCGCGTCACAAATGTCGTGTATTCTTCCGAATGGGTGAGATTAAGCCCGCTTTTGCCCGCCATCAGAAATTTGCGGCCCAGCGATGGCATGGCGTCGAACAGATGTGGCCGGTGCCCGCGCGCCATCAGCGCTTCGGCTGCCATCAGCCCCGCCGGTCCGCCGCCGATAATTGCCACATCAATATTCATCGCTGCCAAAGCCCTTCTCCAATCGCCTCTGCGTGGTCTAACCTGTCCCCAACAGAAAATCAGACAAAAGTTACCTTTGGGAGCGTTATGACTATCACCCATTTGCTGATCGCCAATAGAGGCGAAATCGCCATTCGTATCGCGCGCGCCGCCGCCGATCTCGGAATTGCCACCACATCGGTCTTTTCAGAGGATGATGCGCTCTCGCTCCATACCCGTGTCAGCGACGATGCTCATGCGCTCAAAGGCCACGGTGCCGCCGCCTATCTCGACATCGCGCAGATCGTCGCCGCCGCCAAAGAAGCCAAATGCGACGCTGTGCATCCCGGCTACGGGTTCCTTTCTGAAAACGCCGCCTTCGCGCGCGCCTGCGCCGATGCAGGCCTCGTCTTTGTCGGCCCCAATGTCGCCGCGCTTGAACTGTTTGGCGACAAGATCAAAGCCAAGGCATTGGCCAAAAAAACTGGCGTGGCGCTCTTGCCCGGTACAGACGGGTCGACAACGCTTGAATCTGCACATAAATTCTTTGCCGATCAGGGCGCGATGATGATCAAAGCGGTTACCGGTGGCGGAGGACGTGGCATGCGACCTGTGCGTGCCGCATCCGAAATCGACGATGCCTATGCGCGCTGCCAGTCCGAGGCCAAAGCGGCTTTCGGCTCGTCTGATGTTTACATCGAAAAACTCATCGATCAGGCGCGCCACATCGAAGTGCAAATCGTCGGTGATGGATCGGGTGAGATCGTGCATCTTTACGAGCGCGAATGTTCCGCCCAACGTCGCAATCAAAAGCTTGCCGAAATCGCACCGAGCCCGAGCCTCACGCCCGAGCTTCGCAAGTCGCTCACGGATGCGGCAGTGAAGCTTGCGCGCGCCGCAAATTACGACAATCTCGGCACGTTCGAATTTCTCGTTGATGCCGCCGACATGAAAACCTTCGCCTTCATCGAAGCAAACCCGCGTCTGCAGGTCGAACACACCGTGACGGAAGAAGTCACCGGCGTTGATCTCGTGCAAACCCAATTGCGCATTGCAGGTGGCGAGAGCCTCGCGGCGCTTGGTCTCACACAAAAAAATATTCCGGCCCCGCGCGGCTATGCGATCCAGTTGCGCGTCAATATGGAAACCATGGAAGCCGACGGCAATGCGCGTCCCGCAGGCGGCACGCTCAGCGTGTTTGAGCCGCCGTCGGGTCCGGGCTTGCGCGTCGATACATTCGGTTATGCAGGTTACCGAACCTCTCCGAGCTTTGATTCACTGCTTGCCAAACTCATCGTGCATTCGCGCTCGTCGGACTATACTGACGCCGTGCGCCGCGCCGCGCGCGCCTTGTCAGAGTTTCGTATTGAAGGTGTGGCGACCAATATCCCCTTCCTGCGCAATCTTCTCGATCACGAAGCCTTTGCCGCCAATGCCATCACCACGCGTTTCATCGAAACCAATGCCGCCGCGCTTGTCGCGCCACGCGCGGACGCGAGCCACCGCTATTTCGCAGGCAGCGCCACAGGTGGCATTGCGGCAGATGCGTCGCATGTCAAAGGCCCCGCCAACAGCGAGCCTGTCGGTGCGCCGATGCAAGGTAAGGTCGTGCATATCGAAGTCGCTGAAGGCGACACAGTGCATCGCGGCCAGCAGATCGCCGTGCTTGAAGCGATGAAGATGGAACATCTCGTCAAAGCGGACCAAAGCGGCATTGTCGCCATGGTTGCGGCGGCACCCGGCGAGGTTCTCTTTGAAGGCCAGCCGCTTATTTTCATCGAACCGCGAGATGTTGGCGCAGGCGCGGTGGTTGTTGATGAAGTGATTGATCTCGATCGCATTCGTCCTGATCTCGCTGAAGTGCGCGCCCGCGTGCTCACGGGTCTTGATGAAGGTCGTCCGGATGCGGTGGCGCGTCGTCGCAAGACCAATCAGCGCACCGCGCGCGAGAACATTGATGATCTTTGCGACGAAGGCAGCTTCATCGAGTATGGCTCGATGATGCTGGCCGCGCAGCGTCGCCGTCGTCCGATGGATGAGCTGATGAAGATGAGCCCTGCCGATGGCATGGTTTCAGGCTTTGGTTCGATCAACGGCGACAAGTTTGATGATGAGACATCGCGCGCGCTTGTGCTGGCATACGATTACACCGTCTTTGCGGGCACGCAGGGCGCGATGAACCACAAGAAAAAGGATCGTATGTTCAAACTCGCCGAAGAGTGGAAGACACCGATTGTGTTTTTCACCGAAGGTGGCGGCGGTCGTCCGGGCGATACCGATGCGCTGGGCGTTGCCGGTCTCGATACGCCGAGCTTTCTCGCGTATGCGCGCATGTCGGGTCTCGTGCCCCGCGTCGGCATCAATTCAGGCCGTTGCTTTGCGGGCAATGCGGCTTTGCTCGGGTGCTCCGATGTCATCATCGCGACCAAAAATTCCAACATCGGCATGGGCGGCCCGGCCATGATTGAAGGCGGCGGTCTTGGCGTCTTCACGCCTGATGAAGTCGGACCTGTCTCCGTGCAAGCGCCCAATGGTGTCATCGACATACTGGTCGAAGATGAAATGGAAGCCGTTGCCGCCGCCAAAAAATATCTCTCCTATTTTCAAGGCGACATTGCCGATTGGGCGTGTGCCGACCAGCGCGTGCTGCGTCATGTGATCCCTGAAAACCGTCTGCGTATCTATGATATCCGTGCGGTCATCGATGGCATTTGCGACACAGGCTCGGTGCTCGAACTGCGCCGCGATTTCGGCCACGGCATGGTGACAGCCCTGGTGCGCGTCGAAGGCAAGCCCATGGGCCTCATTGCCAACAACCCCACGCATCTGGCCGGTGCCATCGATGGTGACGCGGCCGACAAAGCCTCGCGCTTCATGCAACTCTGCGATGCCTTCGGTCTGCCGATCCTCTCGCTTTGCGACACGCCGGGTTTCATGGTCGGGCCGGATGCGGAAAAGACCGCCCTTGTGCGCCGTGTCAGCCGCATGTTTGTCACGGCAGGTTCCATGACCGTGCCGCTCTTTACCGTCGTGTTGCGTAAGGGCTATGGGCTTGGCGCGCAGGGCATGGCCGGTGGTTCGTTCCACGCGCCGTTCTTCATCGTCTCATGGCCGACCGGCGAATTCGGCGGCATGGGGCTTGAGGGTGCGGTGCGGCTTGGCTACCGCAAGGAGATGGAGGCGCTCACCGACCCCGCAGAACAAAAAGCCTTCTTTGATGAAAAAGTCGCGCGCTCCTACGAGCATGGTAAGGCGATCAACATGGCAGCATTTTTGGAAATCGATCAGGTGATCGACCCCGTCGAAACCCGTCACTGGATTGCGCGTGGTCTGGCCTCCGTGCCCAAACGCGACAAGACGCAAGGCAAACGCCGCAGCTTTGTCGATACGTGGTAGAAACAGTCCATGCCCGCCACTCATAAGCGCCATCTCGGCATCCGTGCCATCATCGTTTTCTACCGCGAGTTTGAACGTGCGACGCGGGACGCTGATATTTCCATCGGCCAATACCGCACCATGCTGTTCCTCAAGGGCGGGGCGAAGCGGGCGGGTGCGATTGCGGCGGCAGGTGCAGTTAAGAAGCCGACCGTCTCGGCCATGCTCGCTAATTTGCGCGACAAAGGCTGGATCACGGATGAGGCGGACCCTGATGATGCGCGGGCTTTGTCTGTTGCGCTGACGCCAGCGGGGCTTGCCCGTCTCAACGCTCTTGAAGATGAATTGTCCGCCCGCCTTGCCGCCATCGTGCCCGATGGTGAAATGCAGGCGCTGCTCGACGCGCTTTCGGCTGCTTATCTTTCTCTCGGTGCGACACAGGCCGATCGTGTGAAAGATATTGAAAGTCAGTTTCTGGGGTGATCCGTCAAAAACATCTGTCATCCCGGGCTTGTCCCGGGGTCCAGTAGCGGCCCCACAGAGCAAACGGTCCTGGATCCCGGGACAAGCCCGGGATGACAGATCGAAATTCTTGACATCCCCTCTTTTGCCCTCATATAGTTAGCTCAATCGAACTAAAAAAGTTCAACGGGGAGAGGGACCGTCATGGCTCATGCCTATGATCTCGTCATTCGCGGCGGCACGCTGGCCGATGGCACAGGGGCTCCCTTGCGCGAGGCGGATGTCGCCATCCGCGATGGGCTGATCGTCGAAGTCGGTACGGTTGCAGGGACGGGCGCTGAAGAAATCGACGCCAAATCCCGTCTCGTCACGCCGGGCTTTGTCGATATCCATACTCACTACGACGGTCAGGCGACATGGGATGCGCGCATGCAGCCTTCAAGCTGGCATGGCGTCACCACAGCGGTCATGGGTAATTGCGGAGTCGGCTTTGCGCCTGTGCGCCCCGCCGATCACAACCGCCTCATAGAGCTGATGGAAGGCGTCGAGGACATTCCCGGTGCCGCGCTCCACGAAGGTCTTACGTGGAACTGGCAGAGCTTCCCCGATTATCTTGATGCGCTCGCCGTGCGCAGCTTCGACATGGATATTTGCGCCCAGCTTCCCCATGGTGCCTTGCGTGTCTTCGTCATGGGTGAGCGCGGCGCGAACCTTGAGGCGGCGACACCTGACGATATTGCGTCGATGAGGGCGCTCACGGCGGAAGCCATGCGCGCCGGTGCCATAGGATTTTCAACGTCGCGCACGCTCAATCACCGCACGGTGAAGGGCGACCCGACGCCAAGCCTTCGCGCCACGGAAGCCGAACTTACCGGCATCGCGCAAGGTATGCGCGACGCGGGCAGCGGCGTTTTTGAAATGATTTCCGATTTCGACACGCCGGATCAGGAAACCGAATTTGCCATGCTCCGCCGACTCATTGATGTGTCTGGCGCGCCTATGTCGATCTCGCTGGGTCAGGCCCATTCATCGCCCCGTGGCTGGCGCAAATTGCTCGACCGCATCGGTGCCGCCGCGCGTGATGGTCAGCCCGTGCGCGCACAGGTCGCGCCGCGCCCCATCGGCACGCTCTACGGGCTTCAGTCGAGCCTCAATCCGTTTTCGGTCCACCCCGCTTTCCGCGCCATCGCGCATCTGAGCCTTGCGGAGAAAGTCGCGGCATTCCGCGATCCCGCCTTTGTCGCGCGACTGAAAACGGAAGCCCCTGCCGAGCAATATGCAAAACTCGTCAAACGTCTCAATGATTTCACGCGTATCTTTCCGCTCGGTGCGGAGCCGGAATATGAACCACCGCGCGAAAAATCACTGGCGCATATGGCTGAAACGTCGGGCCGCGATGTGATTGACGTCGCCGTCGAGTGTCTTCTCGCCGACGAAGGTCATGCCTTCCTCTTTGCACCCTTCTCCAATTACGCCGACTACAATCTCGATGCCTGCGGCGAGATGATGTCAGACCCGCATACCATCATGGGTTTGGGTGATGGCGGCGCGCATGTCGGTTTGATTTCCGATGGTAGTTTCCCGACCTATCTGTTGAGCCATTGGGGCCGCGACCGTGCGCATGGCCGTTTCCCTGTCGAGCAGCTGGTCAAAAAACAAACGTCCGACACCGCGCGTGCCGTTGGTCTCTATGATCGCGGTGTCGTGGCGGCAGGTTACAAAGCCGATCTCAACATCATTGATTTCGACCGGCTGGCGCTCGAAGTGCCTGTCATGGCTTTTGATCTGCCGGCGGGCGGCAAGCGTCTGCTGCAGCGGGCGCGTGGTTATGAAGCGACGATTGTGTCGGGTGCCGTCACCTATCGCAACGGCGAGGCAACGGATGCCTTGCCCGGCCGTCTTGTGCGCGGGCCTCAGCCCGTGCCCCAACAATAAATACAGAGCAATAATATCCGTGGAGGGACAGATGACCATTCAACCGCGTGCACTCGAAACCCATGTCAATTGGCGCTCATCCGATGTGGCGGACCCCGCCCGCTGGACACTAGTGCTGGATGAGGCTGACAAGCGCGAGCTTGATGCCGCACTGAAAGTCGCCAAGACGAAATCCGATAATCTTCTTGAAATCACCCGCGAAGATTTTCCACTTGATCGCCTTGTGCCGAAACTTGCCGATGTTGAGCGCGAGTTGATCGACGGGCGCGGCTTCATGCGCATTGCGACGCTCGATGTGACGCGTTATTCCGACGATGATCTCACCATGCTTTATTGGGGCATCGGATTGCATCTCGGCGATCCGTGGCCGCAAAATAAATATGGTCACATGATGGGTGATGTGACCGACCAGCACAAAGCGCCGAACGATCCCACTTCGCGCGGCAATGAGATCGGTCTTGTCGGGCTTGATTATCACACAGACGGCTCAGACCTTGTTGGTCTTATGTGTCTGCGCAAAGCCAAGCGTGGCGGGTTATCCTGCGTTGCCAATGTGGTGGCGATCTATAATGAGCTTGTGAAAACGCGGCCCGATCTCATCGCCGCGCTTTATGAAAAAATGCCATGGGATTTTCGCGGTGAGCAACCCGCCGGTGGTGATCCGTTCTACATCCGCACGGTTTTCACCGAACATGACGACAGGCTCTTCTGCCGTTTCATCCCGCAATATATTAAAGCCTCGCAGCGTCATGCCGCCGCGCCGCGCCTGACTCCGTTGCAGATCGAAGCGCTCGACACGGTTGCCGCCATGGCGCGCGACCCGCAGTTCAATGTCTATATGGATTTGCAGCCCGGCGAGATGCAGTTCATCAACAACTATCATGTGCTGCATGGCCGCATGGAATATGAAGATGATGTCGCCGCCGGACAGAAGCGCCACCTGAAACGTCTCTGGCTCGCCACGCGCATGCTGAAAGATCGGCCCGCGCATTTTGCCAATGGAGCGCATGGGCATTGGGCGAGAAACAAAACCGTGAGCCGTATTGCGGCGGTCGGTCAGGCGGTATGATTTCCGTGCTTGCGGCTATCCTTCGAGACGCGGCTTTGCCGCTCCTCAGGATGAGGTATCATACAAAAAATCCTCATCCTGAGGAGCGGCCCGTTTGGCGCGCGTCTCGAAGGATGGCGGCAGGGAGACTCAAATATGCTCAAAGACACCTATGGCGCGATCACCGTCACGGTCACTGGCCATGTCGCCGAAATGGAAATCGACGCGGCCCCCAATAATCATGTGAGTGTCGATCTCATCCGCGCGCTCGCCGATGCGTTTGAGGCCGCAGACGCCGATCCACGCGTGCGGGCCATTGTGCTCTGCTCGGCAGGCAAAGTCTTTTGTGGCGGCGCAGACCTTGTGCGCTCCGATGGTCTCATCACCGGCAAGACCTCGAACGTCAATCCGCTTTACGTTGAAGCCGTGCGGCTCTTTTCCTGCGCGACGCCGGTTGTCGCCGCTGTGCAGGGTGCGGCCATCGGTGCGGGGCTTGGTCTCGCACTTGTTGCTGATTTTCGTGTTGCGGCACCCGAAGCGCGCTTTGCGGCGAATTTCGTCAAGCTCGGTTTTCATCCGGGCTTCGGCCTCACGCATACGTTGCCGCGTGTCATCGGTTTGCAGCAAGCCAATCTTATGTTCCAGACCGCGCGGCGATTGAAGGGCGAGGAGGCGCTTGCCGTCGGATTGGTTGATGAACTTGTGGCGCTTGCCGATCTGCGTGCCCGCGCTCATGCGCTTGCCTCAGAGATTGCCGAGAACGCGCCGCTTGCTGTGACAGCGACGCGCGCTACATTGCGTCAGGGTTTGGCGGCGGCTGTAAAGGCCGCGACCGATCATGAATTATCGGTGCAAGGCATCCTGATGCTGACGTCTGATTTTGCCGAAGGTGTCAAAGCCGTGCAGGAGCGCCGCGTGGGCCATTTTACAGGCCGCTGAGCGCGACGCTCCTTTTTTGTCAGGCAGGTGTGAAGCTCAGCGCCACACCGTTCATGCAATAGCGCAGGCCAGTCGGCTTCGGCCCATCATTGAATACATGTCCCAAATGTCCGTTGCAGCGGCGGCAGTTCACCGCCGTGCGTGTCATGAAGAATGACGTGTCGTCGATTTCGAGCACGGCCTTGTCGAGTGGCTGGTAGAAGCTCGGCCAGCCTGTGCCGCTGTCGAATTTTGTTTCCGACGCAAAGAGCGGCAGATCGCAACCCGCGCAAGTGAATGTGCCGCTGCGGTGTTCATCGTTGAGCGGGCTCGTGAAGGGCCGTTCGGTGCCTTCGTGGCGCAGCACTTTGTAGGCCTCGGGGCTCAGTTGCGCTTTCCATTCGGCATCGGTCTTTGTGACTTCAAATGTGCCTGCGGTCTCTGCGCTTGCGCCGCCAAAGCGTGAAGCGGCGAAAAGTCCCGCGAGGCCTGCGAGCGCCGTGGTGCCGAGAAATGTGCGTCTTGTGGTCATGTCATTGGTCCTTTCGTCTTCGTGCGTTTCACGATCCCGCCTTGTCGCCCCAGATGCGTTTCAGAGCCGCGTCACGGCCGCAGCCGATGCGGTAGCTCGTGTAGCGCACCGGATTCTTTTTGTAGAATTCCTGATGGTAGGTCTCGGCGGGCCAGAAGGGGCCTGCCGCTTCGATCGCTGTCACCACAGGCTTTCCCTTGAGCACGCCGGATTTTTCGATCGCTGCTTTGGAGGCTTCCGCCGCATTGGCCTGCGCCTCGCCGTGGGTGAAGATCGCGGTGCGGTAGGAATGGCCGAAATCGCAGAATTGCCCGTCCACAGTGGTCGGGTCGATATAATGCCAATAGGAGGTGAGCAGCTTTTCGTAAGTGGTCTTTGCCGGATCATAGGTGACCTCGACGACTTCGGCGTGACCCGTCACTTCTGAGGCGACCTGATTGTAACTCGGGTTCTTTTCCGGTCCGCCGCTATAGCCGACGCGTGTTGCCGTCACACCGGCCACGTCGTCGAAATGGCGCTGCATGCTCCAGAAGCAACCACCGGCGAAAGTGGCGACGGGAAGGGGCGTCACAGCCGCATCGGTGGCGGCTTCAGCCGCGCTGGCCGCGCCCGCTGTCATGATGGCGGTGGCGATCAGCGCGCCGCGCAGAAGTGTCGTGAGAGAAGGGAACACAGCAACCTCCGGTCAATCTACAGGTACCCTTAAATGCAGGGTCTGTTCTCTCTTACGCAGCGATATGCGGTGAGGGTGCAGATTATTTGCGATGATGTTCAAAAAAACATGGTTAACGCATCGCGTCTCAAGATGTTCCCTCATCATTCTACAATAATCACTGTGCCAAACCTGACCATCATGGTAGAAATTGCTTTCCTTTTGCGGCTTTTGGCGCGACGGGGCAGCGGCACGCCCGTTGGAATGCTGAGAGTTCAAACTATCCGTGAGTTCAAAGTAAAAGTGCCCGTCCCAAAGGCGTTGGGGTCAGGGCGCTGGTTTTAGGGATGATTGAGTGTTCGCTCATCGACGCGCCACGGGACCCGCTCCGAGACTCGCCAGGGATGGCCGTGCTTCTGCCTTCCGCTTGGTGGCCTATACGCTGGCGATGAGCCTGCTGCTGGTCGTTGCTCCCGTTTCATTTGCGCAAGCCCATGCGCGCGCGCCGGTCCCGGCATCCGCGAATGATCTCCGCGTTGACGCTTCCGGGCAGGCCGAAATCGTCCAAAAAATCACAGGTTCAGGCAAAATCGAGGCAATCCGTCGCATGTCCGTCCAGCGGGCCGCGCGACTGTCTTTGCGCCCTGTTCCCGCCGATAGTGGCCTTCTTGCCGACTGCGCTGAAAATATGGCGGATTCTGCTACAAAATCTGTGGCTTTGTGCGGCCAAGCCGCCTTCAATCAGGTGACATTTACGGGGTGGGCAGGGCGCGCGCCGCCGCTTTCTATCTCATAAAAAGCAGGCGGATTGTCCGTTCACCTTAGGATGATCTTGTGGCCACCCTCCAGACGCAGGTATAGAGGGGCCGCGACAAGCCTGTTCGATGCGACCTGACCGGCCCTTCATAACGACGGGGCGGTATGATTTGCGAAAAACTTGAAGACCAAGAGAGCATAAGCTCCATTGTTTTTGACTGATTGACGAGATTGCCGAAGCAGTCCGCGGCGTGAAAACTGCACGTCCCCAGGGGAGGTTACCTTGCAGAGTATCGAGAATATTATCTTTGGCCTTCGCGCCCCGATTTTGGTGGTGCTGGCCATTGTTACAGCCTTCATGGCCTATTTTGCCACCGGCCTGCGGATGGACGCTGGCTTCCTGAAGATGCTTCCGGTCGGAAACTCCTTCATCGAAACCTACTTCCAGTACGCCGACGGTTTTGGCGGCGGTAACCGCGTCATCGTGGTGTTGGAAAACAAAAAGGGCGACATTTTCCAGCCCAAGTTTCTCCAGACGCTGAAAGAAGCCACTGACGATGTGTTCTACATCCCCGGCGTTGCTCGTCACCGTGTGACATCGCTCTGGACAGCCAACACGCGTTATATTGCGGTGACAGAAGAAGGTCTGGAAGCGGGCGACGTTATTCCCGCAAATTTCCAACCAAATCCGGCGAGCATCAAACGTGTGATGGAGAACTCGCTGCGCGCCAATCTGATCGGCCGCCTCATCTCCACCGATTTCCGTTCTGCGATGATTGCCACCGAACTGCTGGAATATGATCCCGAGACGCAGGAGCGTCTGGACTATTTCAAAGTGGCGAACCTTCTGGAACAAAACATCCGTCAAAAATATGTGTCGGATGAAGTGGACGTGAAGATCGTCGGCTTTGCCAAGGTTGTCGGCGATATCGCTGACGGTGCCCGCTCAGTCGTCACCTTCTTTGCTCTCGCCTTCGCACTGACCTGCGGCATGCTCTGGCTTTATTGCCGCTCGTGGCTTCTCACCATCGTGACGGTCAGCTGCTCGCTCTGCTCGCTTATCTGGCAGTTCGGCATTCTGAGCCTCATGGGTTATGGCCTCGACCCGCTCGCGGTTCTCGTGCCCTTCCTCGTCTTTGCCATCGGCGTCAGCCATGGCGTGCAGCAGATTAACATGGTGGGCGCCGAAATCGCCGCCGGCCTTAATCGTGAACAGGCCGCGCGTGCGACCTTCACCTTCCTGCTGCGTCCGGGTTCTGTGGCGCTGCTCACCTGCCTGTCAGGTTTTGCGACGCTCTACATCATCCCCATCGGTATGATCCAGGAACTCGCCGTCACCGCTTCTATCGGTGTGGCACTCAAGATCATCTCGAACCTCATCATGTTGCCGCTCATCGTGTCATATGTCGCCCCCGGCGAAGAATATGGTGTGAAGGTGCGTCACGCGATGGAAGCGCGTGCGAAGTACTGGCCCTATATCGCCAAGTTCGCCAGCCCGCGTTTTGCTTTCGTCTTTATTGGTTTCTGCATCGTGCTCGGTTCGGTCGCTCTCTATGAAAGCCGCAACCGCCAGATCGGTGACGTTCATGCCGGTGCCGGTGAATTGTGGCCGGATGCGCGTTACAACACGGACTCTGAATTTGTTGCCGAACATTTCCGTCTCGGCCTCAATGTGATGAACGTGATTGTGGAATCGAAAGACGTGGCTTGCGTCGATTACAGCAAGCTGCACTTCGTTGACACTTTTGGCTGGGACATGAAGAACGTCCCCGGCGTGCAGACAGTGGTTTCGCTGCCTTTCGTCGCCAAAACGATCAACTCCATGTGGCAGGAAGGCAACCCGAAATGGGCCGCTCTGCCGCGTGATCCGACAGCTCTCGCTCAGGCGACATCCAGCGTGTCCAGCTCGACCCTTCTCGTCGATCAGCGCTGCCTGACACTTGGCGTGCAGATCTACGTCACCGACACCAAAGCCGACACGATCAAGACCGTAACGGCAGCTGTTGAAAACTGGATCAACGATCCGGCGCATCAGCGCGATGACCTAAAGCTGCGCATCGGCACGGGTAACGTGACGATCGTCTCGGCGACCAACACGGTCGTTGAACACTCCGAGCTGCCCATGCTGCTCTATGTGTATGCCGTGGTTATGACGCTGGTGATCTTCGTGTATCGCGAATGGCGCGGTGCGCTGTGCTGCGTTATCCCGCTGGTCCTGTCCACCATCATCGGTAACTGGTTCCTGACGGCCGCCGGTATCGGCCTTAAGATCTCGACGCTCCCTGTGCTCGCCATCGCGGTCGGCATCGGCGTTGACTACGGTATTTACGAATACAACCGTATCCAACGCTACATGCGCATGGGTGTGACGCCTTACGCAGCCTATCTGCAGGCGCTCAACGACGTTGGCTCGGCCACCATGTTCACCGGCGGCACGCTCGCCATCGGTGTGTCCACATGGTCCTTCTCGGCTCTGAAGTTCCAGGCCGACATGGGTCTGCTGCTGACCTTCATGTTCATCGTGAACATGGTCGGCGCGGTCACGCTGCTGCCCGCTCTCGTCGCGGCCTTCGAAACGATCTGGCCGCTGAAGCGCAAGCCGCTCACCGAAGAAGAAGCCCGCGCCATCAGCCGCGCTCACTAAGAGCTTCTCCATACGAATGCGAAAAGGGCGACCCTCGGGTCGCCCTTTTTGTTTGTCCGGCCGGCGCAGGTCACCCGACGTAGAAAAACCTTTCCTCGGCGATCTTGCCGTTCTTCACCGTGTAGAGGCCGACCTCGTCGAGCGTCATGCGGTTGCCGGTTTCCTTTACTGTCTGGTCGATGGTGAAGCGGACGACGAATTGCTCGCCGTTGACGTAAGGCCCACCGACATCGAAACTGTGGATGTCGTGTGCGCCAGCCCACCATTCGCCCTTGTCGCGCGCTGCCTGTTTGCCGCGTACTGCCGCCGCCTCGCCCGAAGGTTCGACGCTCAGAACGTCATCGGCCCAATATTTTTCTCCCGCCTCGTCGAACTTTCCTGCCTTGCAGAGGGCGATGAGATCGTCGGCGATTTTTTGCGTGTTCATAGCTTCGTCTCCGGTTGATTTTTTGGGGGGGCTTTGGGCCGACTTTTTAGGATTAGCTCCGGCCGTTGTCATTGCCGAAGCTACCGCCATGCTCCTGACAGCATCATGTCAGCAGAGTGGCGGTAGGCTCGTCGGGAGATGGCGCAAAGCAAAAGGGCGACACCGTTAAGTGCCGCCCTTCATCTGGTTCGCTCCTTGAGGGAAGTCGCGCACCGGAGAAACTTTTGTCCGCTCAGTCGGCAGGTTGCAGCGCGCCTGCGCCCAGTTCTTCGTCCTCGGCCTCAAGGTCGGTGGGGGCGAGCAGCAGATACATGGCCGGTGTCACGAGGCGCGACAGCAGCGTTGACGACAGAAGCCCGCCGATCAGCACCCATGACAGCGGCGAGTAAAGACCCGAGCCTGAAATCGCCAGCGGGAACAGACCACCGATAGCGGTGGCGGAGGTGAGCAGCACCGGCAGGAAACGGATTTCACCGGCTTGTTCGATGGCCTCCATCAGCGGCGTACCCGCACGGCGCAATTGGTTGGTGAAATCGACCAGCAGGATCGAGTTTTTAATCTCGATGCCGATGAGAGCGATGAAGCCGATGACGGCGGTGAAGGAGAGCGTGTAGCCCGTGAAGAGCAACGCCAGTAATCCGCCGAAAATCCCGAGCGGGATCACGCCTGCCACCACCAGCGTCGCGCGGAACGAGCGGAATTCGAGGATCAGCACGGCGATAATGCCGAAGATCGCCACCAGAATGGCGGTGCCGAGACCGGAGAAACTTTTCGATGCCGCTTCCGCTTCGCCGCCCTTGGAAAATTTATAACCGGGTGGCATGGAGATTTTGTCGAATTTTTCAAACAGCTGCGAGGTCACCAGCGCGGTGTTGTAGCCGGTGGCTGTATAGGCGCTGATCGCCACCTGGCGCTCGCGGTTGTAGCGGTCGATACGGGCAGGTGCACTTTCAAAATGCGGGCTGGCGACGAGGCCCAGCGGCACGGAGCGGCCCGTCGATGTCGGCACATAGATGTTTTCAAGCGCGCTCACCGAATGATGCAGATCAAGCGGTAGGCGCATCGTGATGTTATATTGCTCGCCGTCCGCCTCGCGGAAAATGCCGACATGTTCACCGGCAATGGCGAGCCGCACCACGCGGTCGATGGTGCCGGGCGCAATGCCGACCATCGCGGCCTTCTCTGTGTCGATGCCGAGGTTGAGGTCGGTGCGGTCAAGCCGCATCGGGTTCGTCACATCGCGCACGCCGGGGGTTTCTTCCATCGTCTTTGTCACGCGGGCCGAGATGTCTTTCAGCACAGCGAGATCGGGACCGATGATGCGCACTTCGATGGGGGCGGTGATGGGTGGCCCGTTCTGGAAAATGCGCGTGATGATCTGAGCGCCGGGATATCTGGCGAAATCGGCGCGCAAGTTATCCATCAGGATCGGCGACTTCACCTCGTCGAATTCTTTCATCTCGGTGAAAATTTCGGCGATGTTCGGCTTCACGGCTTCCGAGCGCACGTTGTAATAGATTTGCGGATTGGAACGGCCAAGGTTCGACATGCGCCAGAGAAATTCCGGATGCTTGTCGAGCACGCTTTCAGCGTAATGCAGGGCGCGTTTTGTATCGGCCTGGCTTGATCCGTCCGGCGTTTCGATCTGGACGAGAAACTGACGGCTGTCGGCTGGTGGAAACAGACTGAAGCCGATCACAGGCACCAGCATCAGGCTCGCAAAACAAACGGCGAGCGCCGAAAAAACAAATGTCTTGGGGTTGGCGAGTGCCCGGTGCAGCAGCGGGCGATAGATCGTGTGGATGCCGCCCATGATCGCGCGCAAGAAAATATTACCGTCGGGATGTTTTGAGGGCGACAGGAGGCGGCTTGCCAGAAACGGAATGATCGTCAGTGATACGAAGAGCGATGCCGTGATCGTGACGGTGACAGCGACGGGCAGCGAGCGAATGAACATGCCCGCACCTTCCGGCAGATTGAGCAGCGGCAAAAAGGCAAACAAAAGAGCGGCTGTGCAGCCGACGACCGCGATCGAGATTTGTGAGGTCGCGGCAATAGCCGCTTCAAGTCTGCCTTTGCCTTCGCGGATATGGCGCTCGATGTTTTCGACCACCACGATACTGTCATCGACGAGAAGGCCGAGCGCGATGACAAAGCCCGTGATCGAAAGCTGGTTGAGCGAATAGCCCATGAAGTTCATCACCGACAGGCCGATGGCGAGCGACAGCGGGATCGACACCATGACGATGACGGCGGCGCGGATGCCGAGCGGCAGCAGCGTGATGAGCACAAGCCCGACGGCAATGGCGAAGTCACGGTAGAGATGGCTCAGGCGATTATTGACCGCGATCGACTGGTCGAAGGGTCGCTCCATCTTGATGTCGGACGGCAGCAGCGGTTCGAATTCATCAAGCACTTTGTAAATGCCGTCGCGCACATTGAAGACGTTCTGTGCTTCTTTCTGGTTCGCGGTCACAAAGACGGCGCGCCTGCCATTGTACCAGGCGAGGTGGCCCGCTTCTTCCTGTGCCCATGAGACTTCGGCCACATCGCGCACAGCGAGATTGCGTCCGTCGAAAGAGCCGATCACCGTGTTGCGGATATCGTCGAGGTTTTTATAGCCGCCGGTCGTCTTGAGGTTGAACCGGCGCAAACCGCTTTCGACGGGACCGCCGGGAATTTCAGGGCTTTCCGCGCCGATGGCATTGGCCAGCGCCGTCACCGGAATACCGAGGCTCGCCATACGGCCGAAGTTGACGGCGACGCGGACTTCGGATGGCGGCAGACCCCAATATTTGGTGTCACGCACGCCGGGTGCGCGGTCGATTTCGTCGCGCAGATCCTTGGCAACGTCTTCAAGCTCACGTGCCGAAGCCGTTTCGCTGACGAGTGCCACCTGCACAATATTGGTAAGCGAGGGGCGGAATTTATCGACCTGAATACGTTGCACACCGGCGGGCAGGCTCGCGCGCAAGGCGTTCACTTCGCGCACCACATCGTCGTAGCACTTGTCAGGATCGGGCACCGACCAGCTGAACTGCACGTTGATCGAGGCCACGCCGTCGGAGGCCTGACTGAAAATATTGTCGAGATTTTCAAGCCCGTTCACCGCGTCTTCGATGGGGCGCACAACGAGTTTTTCAATGTCGGTGGCACTCGCGCCCGGCATGAAGACGGTGACAATGGCAAAGGGTGCCTGAAAGTCAGGGTCTTCGGCGCGGGGGATCGATTTGAAACTGTTGAGCCCCATCATGATGAGTAGGCCGAACAGCACCAGCGTGAATTGCCAGTTGCGGACGAAGAAGCCGGAGATTTGACCGAGGATCATGACCGCGGCTCCGGCTTGGCGGCGCGGACTGCAAGGTCGGTCACGATTTCAACGCCCACACCGTCGCGCAAATAGGGCGCGCCCGCGCTCACCACTTTGTCACCGGCTTTGAGACCCTTGGTCACCAGCACATGGTCGTCTTGCAACCCGCCGAGCGTCACGCGCGTCAGATGCGCGGTCATGTCTTTCTCGTTCACCACATAGACGGTTGCTGTCGCGCCGTGACCTTCGAGGATGGCGCTGGCAGGAATGGCAAGTGTCGTTGTTTCATCTGCCGTGTCCGATGGCGCGATGCGCACTTTGCCGATGAAGCCGCTTTCGACGCCGCTGGGTGTTTCATCCAGCATGATCTCGACGCCGAATGTGCCCGTCTGTGCATCGCTCATCGCTGACAGGCGGCGCACATGGCCTTTAACGGGCTGGTCCTTGAAAGCATCGAGCCGGATCTCGGCGGTGTCGCCCACTTTGAGCTTGGCCACCGCGCTGTCTGACAGGGCCGCTTTGAAGATGAAGCCCGCGGCGCCCTGGCTCACGGTCAGCACAGGTGCGCCTGCCGCCACGATCTCGTTGCGGTCCGCGTGGCGGGAGAGCACGACGCCGTCCGAGGGGGCGGTGATGGTCGCAAGGCTGCGGTTGAATTCGATCTGGCGCAGCTCGGCGTTGGCCACAGCGGCGGCGCTGCGGGCATCGTCGATGCGCTGCTGCGAGATGAAGCCGTTTTTGAGCAAAGGTTCGATGCGGGCGAGGTCGCGGCGGGCTTTCGCGGCATTGGCTTCGGCGCGGGCCGATTGCGCGTCGATTTCGCGCTGGTCGAGACGGGCGAGCACCTGTCCCTTTTTCACCTGATCGCCGGTGTCGGCGTCCAGCGTCTTGATCAGACCGGCGATCTTGAACGAAAGCCCGGCCTCCTTGTCGGAGCGGATGATGCCATAGGCGCTCACGTCCTCAGCGCCGGGGGCGATGGTGACAGTGCTCACCAGAACGGGGATTGCGGGCACTTTGGCGGCGTCCGCGTCCTGGCTCTCCGAGGGGCCACAGCCGCTAAGCGGTATGAGGGTCAATCCGATAAGGGCGAAAGCCCCAAAACCGCGCGACAAAACCATGAACCAGACCCCTCAGTTACTGAACAGTGTTTATTTAGGCGGTTTATGTCTATGGTCAAGGGTTGTTGAACGGTGTTAGGTAAGGAAATGTCGTCTAAACTGGAAAAATCGCAAAAAGGGGCAAAACCCGCGCCGCGCCGTCGGCGTCTTGCGCCCGAGGAGCGTCGCGCCCAGATCATCGAGGCCGCGCGCGCTCTCTTTGGCGAAGGTGGTCTCGCGCTTGTCACCATGCGCAACATCGCCGCCCGGGTCGGCATCACGCAGGCCGCCATCTACCAGCATTTTCAGGACAAGGAAGCGATCCTCTTTGCCGTCGCCGAAGGTTTTTTCAGCCATTTGATCGACGCCAAGCAGCGCAATGTCCGCGCCGATCTTGATCCTATCGACCAGTTGCGCGCTTCCATGCGGTCATATGTGGCCAATGGGCTGGCGCATCCTGATGAGTATCGCCTTGTCTTTATGACGGATGCACCGGGCCTGCGTCGTCAGGCCCCGGCCAATCTCACGGGTATGACACCCTGTCTCGGTTCATTCGGTGATCCGGAAATCCAGCCCTCCAAGGGCAAGACGGCCTATGGTCATCTGCAGGAAATGGTGCGCTCGCTCGTGGCAGGCGGGCATATTCGCGGTGATGATCCCGAACTCATTGCCGAGTGTATCTGGGCGGCTGGCCACGGGCTCGTGTCGCTTCTCATCACCCATGTCGATTTTATCTGGGCACCGGAAAAACTCATCGATACCCAGATCGACATGCTGCTGAACGGCTTGTTGCCCGAGAAAAGCCCCGCGCGGAAGTCGCGTTAGGCGTTCAGTGGCCCGCCGGCACGCCCGCGCCGATGTCGATGAATTGTTTGATCACGGCCGGTTTCATCTCGAAGGGTCCGCGGACAGTGCGGGTTTCGGGGTCATTGGCGCCGATTTCATTAATCAGCAGCAGACCAATGCGGGTGTCGGTCTTTTCATCCGCCAACGGAAAATGTGTGATTTCGACGAGGCTTGTGTAGCCGCGGGTATTGATGACCGGCGACAGAGACCAGGCTGCACATGGCGTCCTGACGCAGAGGCGCAGGTGATCGGCCTGATAGGCGCGGTCGGGCACAAGGTCGAGATAATCGAGGCCGGTCACATCCGTATCGAGCAGATCGCGCAGGATGCCGCCGGTGAGGCGCAGCTTCGTTGTGACTTTGCCGTCTGTGTCGTCGTTCAGATGAATGTCGAGAAGCGCGATGCGTGACAGCATGCGGGCGGCCAGTTCGGGGCGGAAAGAGGCGCGCGACGGGATGAGGCCCGTGTCGCGCGGCAAGGCGCGCCACAGAGCTTCAAACGCGTGGCTCAGGTCTGAGCGCGTTCTCGTATACGCAGTATCTGTCTGCAACGAAGGTTTGAACATGGCGTGACCTGAGCAACGGAAAGAAGTTGGTAGTAGGTCTGTTATACGTATGAGCTCTTCCCAGAAAATTAAGATTTCTCCGGAATTTGTTAGGAATTTTGAGAGTGGGCGTGGGGATTCGACAAATGCGGGCACAGCCGGATCATCTGCATTTGAATGGCGCATTTTCATAACTTGACTAAATAGTCACTTTATGACCATATAGTCATATTGTGTCCAACGGAGCTTCGCCAGACCCATGTCGCCCGCGTCCGTCGTCCAGAAAACCGATGCCCTTGCCTCGCCGCGCCGCGAGCGTATGCGCCTCGTTCTGATCGAGGCCGCGACGCAGTTGTTTGCCGACAAAGGTGTCGATGCCACGACCATCGACGAGATTGTCGTGCGCGCTGGTGTCGCCAAAGGCACGTTTTACAATTACTTTCTCGATCGCACCGAGATCGCCGTGGCGGTCGCCGCCCGCATCCGTCACGAGCTCAATGCGGCGGTTGCTGAAATAAATGACGGCATCACGGACCCCGCCGAGCGTGTCACGCGCGGCGCGCGATTGTTCATGGCGCTCATCGTCACCGAGCCTGTGCCAGCGCGCATGCTGACGCGTCTCCTTGAAGGCAGCGGCGATGTGCAGAGCGCCACCAACGCGCATCTGATGGGCGATCTGACCGACGGCATAGGTTCGGGCCGCTTCAACGTCCCGAGCCTCGAAATGGCAGTGCATGTGGTCACCGGCATCAGTGCGGCCGCCATGCGCCATCTGCTCGATGTGGGTGCCGGACCGGAGATCAGGCGCGGCGAGGGCTATGCGCATGACATTTGCGTCGTGCTGCTGCAGGGCCTCGGCGTCGATCCCGCCCTCATTCCGGAAATTCTGTCACGACCCTTTTCACTCGACGGTGTCCGTCTCATCGGACACGGGAGGTACTTATGATCCGCGTTACCGATGTGGCTTATGTGCGTTTCAACGCGCCTGATCTGGGCGAGATGGAAACATTCCTGCGCGAGTTCGGCATGGTGACGGTCAGCCGCAGCGACACAGTGCTTTATGCGCGCGGCACCGATGCGCGCCCCTTCGCCCATGTCACCACCTTGGGCGAGGCAGGCTATGCCGGTGTCGGCTTCTATGCAGAAAGCGTTGACGATCTCGCAAAGCTTGCCGCCGCCAATGGCGTCGCGGTCGAAGAACATGATGCGCCGGGTGGTGGCAAGATCGTTCGTCTGCGTGATCCCGACGGCCAGCTCGTCGAAGTCGTCGCGGGTCAGACGGCACCTGCCGCGCTTCCCGTCTCACGTCATCACCTTGTCCACAATGACGGCGAGGGTGCGTCCCGCAAGGGCGATGCGCTGCGCGTCGCGCCCGGCCCCTCGCAGGTGAAGCGGCTCGGACATTGCGTGCTCAACGTCAAAGACTTCCGCGTCAGCGAAGCCTGGTACAAATCCAATCTCGGCTTTGTCACATCGGATGAAATCAACCTCGCGCCCGAGATGCCGCTCGGCGCATTCATGCGTTGCGACCGTGGCGCGACCCATGTCGATCACCACACACTCTTTCTGGTGGGCACGGGAGCTGCGGGTTTCAATCATGCCGCCTTCGAAGTTGCCAATATGGACGATCTCATGGCCGGTCATCAGCACCTGACCGACAAATCGCGCCGCCATGAATGGGGTGTCGGTCGGCATCTTCTCGGCAGCCAGATTTTTGACTATTGGCGCGACCCGTGGGGCCACACGGTTGAACATTGGACTGACGGCGATCTCTTCAACAACGAAACCCCGCCCAATGTCCGCCCGCTCGACGATCTGATCGCCAACCAATGGGGCCCCGGCGCACCGCCGACTATGGGCGCCTGACTTTTCTTTCGCCATGCCGCAATGATAACAGAAACAAACTGGGGAATCTGGAATGAAACTCGCGACCTACACCACCAAAGGCAAAACCGCCATCGGTCTCGTGCGCGGCGACCGTATCGTCGATCTCTCGGCTCTCGCGCCCGACATGATCGCGCTCATCTCCAGTGATGCGCTCATGGCCAAAGCCAAAGCGACACCGGCAGATGCGCCAAGCCTCGCGCTGGCCGATGTTACCTTGCGTGCGCCGGTGCTCAATCCGGGCAAAATTCTCGCCATTGGTCTCAACTACCGCGACCATGTAGAAGAAAGCAAAATGGCGCTGCCCGAGCATCAGGTCTGGTTCAACAAACAGCATAATTGCGTCAATGATCCCTATGGCACCATCAACAAGCCGGTCGTGTCCGACATGCTCGATTACGAAGCTGAAATGTGCTTCGTCATTTCCAAGCGTTGCAAGCATGTGCCGGTCGAGCGTGCCCATGAAGTCATCGGCGGATATTTCGTCGGCAATGATGCCACCGTGCGTGACTGGCAGCTCCGCACCAACACGTGGCAGATCGGCAAGTCGTTTGACACACATGGTCCTGTCGGTCCGTGGATCACAACGGCGGACGAGCTCGGCGACCCGCATACGCTCGACATCAAAGGCTATGTGAACGGCGAGCTGCGTCAGTCATCCAACACAAAGCACCTCATCTTCAATTGCTTCGATCAGGTTGCGCATCTCAGTCAGGCTTTCACGCTGGATGCAGGCGATATTATTTTTTCGGGCACGCCCAGCGGCGTCGGCATGGCGATGAAGCCGCCATCGGTGCTCAAGGTCGGCGATGTTGTGCGCGTCGAAATTGAAAAGCTCGGCCATATCGAAAACAAAGTCGTGCTCGAAAACGGCGCGACGGTCATTGGCTGAGGGCACAGATCATGGCGGGGGGAATAGCGGAAACAGATGTGCTGATCGCGGGTCTTGGCCCCGTCGGCGCCACCTTGGGTGTCTATCTCACGCGGGCAGGGTTCCGCGTCACGATCTGCGAGCGCGACCGTGACGTTTACCCCCTGCCGCGTGCCGCCCATCTCGACCATGAGGTCATGCGCCTTCTGCATATGGCAGGTGGTGCCGACGCCGTGCTGGCGTCTTCCGCGCCGCTTTCGGCTTACGAGTTCCGCAATGCCGCGGGCGATCTCCTCATGGGCTTCCGTCCCGATCCGCTCGTCAAGGAGACAGGCTTCCCGCAAGGCTCGATGTTCCATCAGCCGACGCTTGAGCTGGCGCTGCGGGCAAGGCTTGCCGCCGAACCGCTTGCCGATGTTCGTTTGGGCGCGCAGGTCACAGGCTTTGTCGATCATGAGACCCATGTCACTGTGCAGGTGAAAGACGAGACCGGCACAAGCGAGATTTCCGCAGGCTTCCTCATCGGTTGCGATGGCGGTGGCTCGGTGGTGCGTCGTACAGCGGATCTGCCGCTTGAAGACATGGGATTTGATGAACCGTGGCTCGTCATCGACTCCACGCTCAAGAACAATGTGAAATGTCTTTCCACCATCGGCTTGCAGCATTGCGATCCCGCGCGGCCTGTCACCTCCATGCCGATGGGGCCGGGGCGCCACCGTTGGGAATTCATGATGTTGCCGGGTGAAACAGCGGATGATGTGACAAGTGACGCGAGGCTTGCGGAATTCGTGCGGCCTTTTGCTGATCCCGATGCCATCACCATCGAACGTCGCGCGGTCTATCGCTTTCACGCGGTGACAGCCAAGCAATGGCGCAAAGGCCGTGTGGTGCTGGCGGGTGATGCCGCGCATCAGATGCCGCCCTTCATGGGGCAGGGCTTGTGCTCCGGCGTGCGTGACGCGGCCAATCTCGGCTGGAAGCTGGTGAGCGTCCTCAAGGGCGAGGCCGGCATGGCGCTTCTCGACACTTATCAGGCCGAGCGTGATCCGCATGTGCGCGCCATCACAGGCCTTGCCATGTTCATGGGCCGTGTCGTCTGTACACAGAACGTTGAAGAAGCCGCCCGGCGCGATAAGGAGATGACGTCAAAGCCCGAAGGTGAACGCATGGGCGGTGGTATGCCGTCGCTTGAGGGTTTGAAGACCGGCATCTTCGGGGATCATGCTTCCGTCGGTCAGATCGCGCCCGAGCCTTGGCTCAAGGACGGTCGCCGCCTTGACGATGTGATCGGCCTCACGCCGTTTCTTGTCACGCGCGAGGCCTCAGGCGTCACCAGTTTTGCTGCCGGTGGCCAGGTCTTCACGCTCGGTGATCTCAGCGATCCGCATGGCGCTTTCGCCGCCGCGATGGGCGATGCACCGGCCCTTCTCGTGCGTCCCGACCGCCTCGTCTTCGGGGCGGGAGATACCACCGCGCTTGTTGACGCGTGGAACGCTTACGCCTCGGGCCGTGCCGCGGCCTGAGCGACGGAAGGTTCTGTCGGAACTCTCAAAAAAGACTGTCATCCCGGGACTTGATCCCGGGATCCAGAACCGCACCCACCGAACGAACCGCTCTGGATCCCGGCATTCGCCGGGATGACAATCGAATTTGAGTTTGGCGAATGAGCGTCTGGCCAAAGCGCAAAACAAAAGCCCCCAACCCTTGCTTTGCATTTGCCCCGCGAGCCTAGGCATAATTGCGACGAAGGTTGCTCTCGCCGCCATTCCATATTCACATTATAATAATGTGATATAAAATATTTCCCGCAAGTCGCGTGAAATATCCTTTGACTCTCCGTCTGGCCCGCTATTACCCTACTAACCTGATAGACAAACATGCTCTCGCAAAAAGCCAAATACGCGCTCAAGGCCATGCTGGCTCTGGCCGCTGAAAAAGACGGGGACCTTCTGCAGGCGGGCGATATCGCCACAAAGCACAATGTCCCGCGCAAGTTTCTGGAGTTGATCCTGCTCGATCTGCGTAAGCAGGGGCTGATCAACAGCCAACGCGGCAAGAACGGTGGCTACGCGCTGGCAAAGCCTGCCGAGGCGATCACCTTCGGGCAGATCGTGCGGATCATGGACGGGCCGCTTGCGCCCATCCCCTGCGCCAGTCTCACCGGTTACCGCCGGTGCGAGGATTGCAGAGACGAGAAGACCTGTGCCGTGCGCCGGACCATGCGCGAGGTACGTGACGCGGCAGCGACCATCCTCGACGGGATGACGCTGGCGCAAGCCCGACAGGGGGCCGGGCGGAAGACGCCTGTGCTCTAGCTTGCCGAGGGGGCCGTCCCCTCAGATGAACTGCCGCCGAGTTACGTGTTTTAACTCTACTAATTTGATGGACAATATTAGGTAGGAGAATTCTCATGGACCGTACGCTCACGACCCGCAGTTTCCTGCTTCTCGCCGGCCTGCTGCTGCTCCTTGCTTCCATTTGCGAGGTGCGCGCCGACACTGTGTTGCTCAACGCGTCATACGACCCGACGCGCGAGCTTTACGAAGCCATCAACAAAGAATTTGCCGCCGACTGGAAAGCCAAAACTGGCGAAAAACTGACCATCCGCCAGTCCCACGGCGGTTCGGGCAAACAGGCCCGTTCGGTGGTGGACGGGCTCGGGGCCGATGTTGTCACGCTGGCGCTTGCCGCCGACATCGACCAGATCGCGGCGCTCACCGGCAAGCTCCCCGCCGATTGGCAGAAGCGCCTGCCAGACAATAGCTCGCCCTATACATCGACGATCAATTTCGTGGTGCGCAAAGGCAATCCCAAGGCGATCAGCGACTGGTCCGATCTTGTGAAGCCCGGCATCGCGGTCATCACACCCAACCCCAAAACATCTGGCGGCGCGCGCTGGAATTTCCTCGCCGCCTGGGCCTATGCCACAGCCCATTCGGATGGGGATGAGGCCAAGGCCCGCGCATTTCTAACGGCGCTCTACAAAAACGTGCCGGTGCTGGACACAGGTGCGCGCGGGTCCACCACCAGCTTTGCCCAGCGTGGCTTGGGTGATGTGCTGATCTCGTGGGAAAACGAAAGCTATCTGATCCTCAAGCAATTCCCCGGTCAGTTTGAGGTGGTCTATCCCACGATCTCGATCCTGACCGAGCCTCCCGTCGCCGTTGTCGATGCCAATGCGGCCGCCAACGGCACCACGGAAGCGGCCACTGCCTATCTCGCCTTCCTCTACACGCCGCAGGCCCAGAAGCTCATTGCCAAAAACTTCTATCGCCCGCGTGACATCTCCGCCGCCGACGCCGATGATCTGGCGCGCTTTCCTGAGATCGCGCTCGTCACCATCGACAAGGATTTCGGTGGGTGGCGTCAGGCCCAGAAAAAGTTCTTCGCCGACAATGCGATTTTCGACCAGATCTACCGTCCCTGATCCCGCGTTCGTTCGTTGAGAGCATTATTCTATGAATGTCGCCGCAGCATCGTCGCGCGTCTTTGCCCGCGCACCCTCTGTCCTGCCGGGCTTTGGGCTCACGCTCGGGCTCACGCTCACATGGACATCGCTCATCGTCATCCTGCCGCTTGCCGCGCTCTTCTGGCGGGCAAGCGGTCTGGGCTTTGGCGGGTTTGTTGATCTGGCAAGCGACGCGCGCGTTGTCTCTGCTCTGCGTTTGAGCTTTGTTGCCGCAATCATCGGCGCGGCCTTCAATGCCGCCGCAGGTTTGCTCATCGCATGGGTGCTGGTGCGCTATGATTTTGCGGGCAAGCGTCTTGTTGATGCGATGATCGATCTGCCCTTTGCCTTGCCGACCGCCGTGTCGGGTCTGGCGCTTGCAGCCCTTTATGCACCAAACGGCTGGCTCGGTGCGCCGCTGGCTCAACTCGGTATCAAGATCGCCTTCACGCCTGCCGGTGTTGTCGTGGCCTGCATGTTCATCGGTCTGCCTTTCGTTGTGCGTCAGGTCCAGCCCGTGCTCGCCGATCTTGACCGGAGTTTAGAGGAAGCCGCTGCGACGCTTGGTGCGAGCCGCACGCAGACCATTGTTCGCGTGATCTTCCCCGCGATCCTGCCTGCCTTGCTCACCGGCTTCGCGCTCGCCTTCGCGCGCGGCGTCGGCGAATATGGTTCGATCATTTTCATTGCGGGCAATCTGCCCTTCACGTCGGAAATCGCGCCGCTTCTCATCATCATCCGGCTTGAAGAGTTCAACTATCAGGGCGCGACCGCCATTGCCGTGCTGATGCTGCTCATGTCTTTTGCTGTATTGCTCGCCGTCAACCTCCTGCAAAGCTGGAGCCGTCGCCGCACGGGCGGAGGTCGCCACGCATGAGAATTGCATCATCCGTCACCGGCGAAAGCGCGCTCGTCAAATATCTGCTCATTGGTCTGGCCCTCATTTGGCTTGCAGGCTTTTTGTTATTGCCGCTCATCGTCGTTTTCGTTGAAGCGCTCAGACAAGGCGTCGGTGCCTATCTCACGGCGCTCGTCCATGATGATGCGCTGGCCGCCATGCGTCTCACTCTGTTGGTCAGCGCCATCGCGGTGCCCGCCAATCTTGTGTTCGGTCTTGTCGCCTCATGGTCGATTGCCAAGTTCCGCTTTCGGGGCCGGAATTTTCTGATCACCATCATCGATATTCCCTTCTCCGTCTCGCCGGTCATCTCAGGTCTCGTCTTCGTGCTGCTGTTCGGCGCGCAGGGTGTCTTCGGGGCATTTTTGGTGTCGCAGAAAATTCAGATCATCTTTGCGGTGCCCGGCATTGTGTTGGCGACCATCTTTGTCACCTTCCCTTTTGTGGCCCGCCAGCTCATCCCGCTCATGCAGGCGCAGGGCATTGATGAGGAAGAGGCCGCGCTTTCGCTGGGTGCGTCAGGCTTCCGCACCTTCTGTCTGGTGACGCTCCCCAATATCAAATGGGCTTTGTTCTACGGCGTGCTTCTTTGCAATGCGCGTGCAATGGGCGAGTTCGGTGCGGTCTCCGTCGTCTCGGGTCACATCCGTGGTCTCACCAACACCATGCCGCTTCATGTAGAAATTCTGTATAATGAATATAATTTCGTCGCAGCCTTTGCCACGGCCTCGCTTCTGGCGCTCCTCGCCCTTGTCACACTCGGGCTCAAGACCCTTCTTGAGAGACGCGGAGGCCGTGATGTCAAAATCTGAACCCGTGGCCATTGGGGTGTCGAACCTCAGCCACACATTCGGCGATTTCCCCGCCCTCAATAACGTCTCGCTTGATGTGCGACCCGGCGAATTGCTGGCGCTCCTTGGGCCCTCGGGTTCCGGCAAGACAACATTGCTGCGGGCCATTGCCGGTCTCGCGCGTCCCGACAGTGGCGTCATTTCCTTTCAGGGGGCGGACGCCGAAGGGCTTTCCTTGCGTGACCGCCGCGTCGGTTTCGTCTTCCAGCAATATGCGTTGTTCCGCCATATGACGGTCGCTGACAATATCGGCTTCGGCCTCCGCGTCCGCCCGCGCCGCCGCCGCCCCACGCGTGCGGCCATTGCGTCGCGTGTTGCCGAGCTTCTGGCGCTCGTCCAGCTTGATGGGCTCGGGTCACGCTTTCCCGATCAGCTATCAGGCGGTCAGCGCCAGCGCGTGGCGCTTGCCCGTGCGCTTGCCATCGAGCCGCAGGTGTTGTTGCTGGACGAACCCTTCGGCGCGCTTGATGCCAAGGTGCGCAAAGAACTTCGCCAATGGCTGCGGGGTCTGCACAAGGAGACAGGTCTCACGACCATCTTCGTGACTCATGATCAGGAAGAGGCGATGGAGCTTGCTGACCGCGTCGTCATCATGCGCGAAGGCCGCGTCGAGCAGGTGGGCACGCCTGCCGAGATTTACGACGCGCCCGCCACGCCCTTCGTCTGCGATTTCCTTGGCCATGCATTCCGCTTTTCCGTCGCCGTGCAGGGCGGTTCAGCCCGCGTGCTGGGCGCGGATGTGGCGACCAAACTGGCCGATGGTCCGGCCCTTGCCTATGTCCGCTCGCATGATGTGGCGGTCGCGCCGGTGGAGGCCAATGGCGTTGCCGCGCGTCTTCTCGCCTTGCGTGGATCGGGCGCGTCGCTGGCGCTGGAGTTTGCCTTGCCGGGTCTTTCAGCGCCTGTTGAGGTTCTCTGTCCGCGCGTCAACGTCGCAGGCGAAGATTTTGTCGTCGGCGCGGATTACGTGCTCACCGCCCGCGCCGCCCATATTTTCCCCGCACCATAACCCGCCGCGCGCCGCTTTTCCCCTGCGTCAAATCTGAGACAGCGGTTTCAGAGGCGTGAACAGGGCTTGGGGCAGGGCGTCCGCCTGCCCATATATGTTGGAGCTATCGGCCTTATTTGCGCATTCGTCTGTGTCCATTGCGCTTTACAAGTGCCGCGCCATGCTCAAGATGGCGGCCAATTCATGTGTTCAGAACCCGTGCAGGTCCGGCCTTCAGGTCGCGGGCCTGCCGTCACCTCACGACAGGAGATACTCATGGCAGAAGCATATATCGTTGCCGCGACGCGCACCGCCGGTGGCCGCAAGGGCGGTCGTCTCAAAGATTGGCATCCGGCCGACCTCGGCGGCAGTATCCTCAACGCGCTCGTTGACAGCACCAATGTCGATCCCGCTCTCATCGAAGACGTGATCGTCGGTTGCGTCGATCAGGCCGGCGAGCAGGGCATGAACATTGCGCGCAACGCGGTGCTGGCCTCCAAGCTGCCCGAAAGCGTGCCCGCCACCTCGGTTGACCGTCAGTGCGGGTCATCCCAGCAGGCGCTCCACTTTGCCGCTCAGGCCGTCATGTCGGGCGCGATGGATATCGTCATCGCCGCCGGTATCGAAAGCATGACGCGCGTGCCCATGGGCATGCCCATCTCGCTCCCCTTCAAAAACGGTTTCGGCATTTACAAAAGCCCGAACATTGAAGAGCGTTACCCCAACATCCAGTTCAGCCAGTTCGCCGGCGCTGAAATGATCGCCAAGAAATACGGTCTTACCAAAGACCAGCTCGATCAGTTCGCTTATACGAGCCACCAGAACGCAATCGCCGCCACGCAGTCGGGCGCCTTCAAGAACGAAATTCTCGCTCTTGAAATCACGACAGCCGATGGCACCAAAGAAATGCACACGGTGGACGAAGGCATCCGCTTTGACGCCAACCTCGACTCGATCAAAGGCGTGAAGCTCCTCGTCGAAGGCGGCGCGATCACGGCCGCTTCGTCCTCGCAGATCTGCGACGGTGCCTCAGGCGTCATGATCGTCAACGAACGCGGCCTCAAGCAGCTCGGTGTCGAGCCGCTCGCCCGCGTGCATCACATGACAGTGGTGGGCGGCGATCCGGTCATCATGCTCGAAGCCCCGATCCCGGGCACGGAAAAGGCGCTGGCCAAAGCCGGCATGAAGATCGATGATATTGATCTGTATGAAGTCAACGAAGCCTTCGCCTCTGTGCCGACAGCATGGCTGCAGAAGCTCAACGCCGATCCGGCCCGCCTCAATGTCAATGGCGGCGCGATCTCGCTCGGCCACCCGCTCGGCGCGTCAGGCACCAAGCTCATGACCACACTCATTCATGCACTGAAGAGCCGTAACAAACGTTACGGTCTCCAGACCATGTGTGAAGGCGGCGGGCTTGCCAACGTCACGATCATCGAACGTCTCTAAGACGTTCAAGGGATCAAACGAACGTCTCTAAGACGTTCAGGGGATCAATCGAACGTCTCTGATATTCAGCACCTACTTTTATTGGGTGCATGCAATTTTCAGGTGTATGCAGATCAAGGCGGCATCCTCAGGGTGCCGCCTTTTCTTTTTGCAACCCCGTTGCCTGCGGGCGCGTTTCGCTGAACACTGTGACAAATCTCTCAGTGGGCCGAGTGATTCAAAATTTTTGCGGAAATCTGTCGAGCATGTCGCCACAAAAAACATCGATGAAGATGAAGGAGCTGGAACGTGTCACCGGCGTCGGACGCGAAACCATCCGATATTATATCCGCGAAGGCCTGCTGCCCGAACCTGATCGTCCCAAGCGCAATGTCGCGCATTACGGACCGGTCCATGTTAATCGTCTCAATCTCATCAAACGTCTGCAGGCCGAACGGCATCTGCCGTTGCATCTCATCAAAACCATTGTCGCCAGTGAAACGGCAAATCCCGTCAGCGGTTTTGAGGCCCTTATCGGTTTGGAAGATCGTCTGGGGCCGCTTTTGTCGGAGGGCCGCTCGCTCGGACCGCGCCGTTTTAGCGAGGTTGTCGCGGGGTCGGGCCTTGCCGTGGAAGAAGCACGCCAACTGGCGGACATGAGTTTCATCACGATTGATAATCTGAACGGTGAGGAATGGCTCAATCAGCGCAATGCGCGGCTTCTGGAAATCATCGGCGAGATGACCGCCCGCGGCTATGCCGGTCAGGTTGGCTATTCGATGGAAACCTACCGGCCCCATGCTGATCTCGTGCAGGTGCTGGCGCATCGCGCGGTCGCAGATTTTTACCGCAATCTCGGGTCCAGCATGACAACGGAAGAGGCTGCCAAAATGGCAGCGGACGGCATCAAAGGCGTCAATGAAATCCTGCCGCTTCTGTTCATGGAAATGATCGTGCGCGAGGTCGAGAAAGTCTCGCAGACCGGCTCGTTCGACGCTGACTTCGAAGAAAAAATCTAAACCTCAGGTCGCCCGTCACCCGTGCGGCTCCGCGCTAAGCCCGCCCGCGCGTTTACGCGCCAAGCACACCCGCGCCGTTAGGCGCCAAGTACAAGAGTGTCGCCCTTGCGCCAATAGAGCCAATAGTCTTCGCCGCGTTTGAACGTATTGTCTTCAATATCGCGTGAGACATTGCCGATGTCGGCGAGCAGCGGCGAGCCCGTGCCGATGTCGAAATAGACATTGGAATAGCTGCCATAGTAAGCGACTTCGCCGACCTTGCCGCGCACGGTGATGACGCCGGGGTCGGTGGGCTTGCTCTCGGCGACAAAAATCTTTTCAGGACGCACGGCCAGCGCCACATCACCATCGACGTCGCCCGCCAGTTCCACTTCCTCGATGATCTTGGAATGAACCTTGACCTTATTGTCGCCGCTGCGGGTCGCCTTGGCGTCGATCAGATTGATGCGACCGATGAAGTCGGCAACAAAACGCGTCTTGGGAAATTCATAAAGTTCCGCCGGTGCCGCGATCTGGCGCACGGTGCCTGCGTTCATCACGGCGATGCGGTTGGCCATCGACAGGGCTTCGGTCTGATCATGCGTCACGATGACAAAGGTGATGCCGACCGTCTGTTGCAGGCGCACGAGTTCAAGCTGCATGGCTTCGCGCAATTTGGCGTCCAGCGCCGACAGGGGTTCGTCAAGCAGCAACACCGAAGGGCGTTTCACCAGCGCACGGGCAAGGGCCACGCGCTGGCGCTGGCCGCCGGACATTTCATGCGGCATACGTTTGCCGAAGCCGCCGAGTTTCACGAGGTCGAGGGCTTCTTCCGTACGCTGCTTAATTTCCTTGGAGGGGCGCCGGTCCATGCGCAAGCCATAGGCGACGTTCTTTTCCACCGACATATGCGGAAAGACCGCATAGGACTGGAACACCATGTTCACCGGACGCTTGTTCGGCTCCACGGTCGCCATATTGTGACCATCGATGATGACCTGACCGCTTGTCGGTGTTTCAAAGCCTGCCAGCATGCGCAGCAAAGTGGTCTTGCCGCAGCCTGAGGGGCCGAGCAGCGCGAAAAATTCGCCGCGCGCCACAGTGATATTGGCATTTTCCACGGCTTTGACATCGCCGGGATAGGTCTTCGAGACGTTCTTGATCTCGATAATGGGAGCGCCGGTCGGAGCGGTTGAGGATTTGAATTTGTCCAGGACTTCCGTGCTCACGCGCGTCTCCTTAGCTTATGGGAACCGGCGCTGAGTGTTCATCGCTTTTTGCCCGATGGCAAGCGTGCCGGCGGTATGGGGCGCAATGAAAGCGGGAACAGGCTGGGCTGACTAATTATCAAGCAGGATCGCGTCCTGTATGATTGTTCTTTATACAGTTTCACTGTCGGGCGACCGGCAGATATGAAGTTTGAACATCGAACGAGATTGAGACTATGACCATCACATCGCAGGAAGAGCTTGAGGCTCTGCGCCGTATCGGAAAAATTGTCGCCACCGTGTTGCGCGACATGGGCAAGGCGCTTGAGCCGGGCATGACCACAGCGGAGCTTGATGCCATTGGCCGCGCCGGTCTCGACGCGCATGGTGCGCGTTCCGCGCCGGAGCTTGATTACGGCTTTCCCGGTGCCACCTGCATCAGCGTCAATCGTGAAGTGGCACATGGCGTGCCGGGCGCGCGCGTGATCGGGGCCGGTGATCTCGTCAACATCGATGTCTCTGCCGAGCTTGGCGGGTTTTACGGCGACACGGGCGCGAGCTTTGCCGTGCCGCCTGTGTCGCGCACCGTCACGAAACTCTGCCGCGATGGCAAACGTGCCATGTGGGAAGGCATTGGCGCTGTGCGCAGCGATGCCCGCCTTTCCGACATTGGCGAGCGTATCGAGCGTTTTGCGGATAAGGGCGGCTACACGCTCATCCGCAATCTGGCGAGCCACGGTGTCGGTCGCTCGTTGCATGAGGAGCCGGAATCCATCGCCACATGGCGCGACCGGTCCGAACGGCGGCGTATGCATGACGGTCTCGTCTTCACCATCGAGCCGTTTCTGTCCTGCGGTGCAACGTATGCGGATGAATCTGACGATGGCTGGACGCTACTGGCCGACCGTCCCGTGCCCACCGTTCAATATGAACACAGTCTCGTCGTCACAAAATCCGGTCCGGTGATTTTGACGATGGTGTGAGCTTCTTCTCGCCCTCTCCCCCTCGGGGGGTGGGTGAGGGGTTTTCAGGTCTGAAATCCCGCAAAATGGCCAATCCCCGCTTTTTAGGTCTTAAGAGCGTGTCTCCGGCCCCTTGACAATTCGCGGCCCTACCTTTAAATGATAATCATTCGCAATAAAGCCGGTTCAGGAGGCCGTCATGCGTGCCTTAAAAAAAGCCCTCGGGTTTTCGGTCGTCCATTTTTTCGTTGGGATCACGGTCGCCTTCGCGCTCACCGGCCAATGGGCGGTGGCACTCGGCGTGGCGGTCATTGAGCCTGCCATCAATGCGGTGATTATTTATTTTCATGCGCGTTGGGAGGAGGCTCCGAGGCTGCGTTCAGGTCACCTCATAGGCTCGACTGGATAAGGCTCGAAAACAGGCCTGAAATGGCTCGGAATCCGAGGTCATTTCGAGGTGGTTCCGAGGGTCACTTCCAGGCCCAGACCGGCTGCTCCAGCTCATGGACCCGCGTCGCATTTCCCTTCAGACAGACTTCCCCGAACTGATAAAGCACCGCCGCCGTCGGTGCATGGATGTGATCGTCACCGCCCAGCAAAAGCCGGATCACGGGTTTTTCGCTTTCGGGAATGGTCATAAAAATCGGCGAATCCGCGCGCGTGAGTTCAGTGAGCGCGAAGGGATGGATCGATGCGACCTCACCGGGATTGGGCACCATGTTGCTCAGATCATCCATCCAGATGACGACCGGCGTAATGAGATAACCTGATCGCGTCGGATAGGGGTCAAGCGTGCCCAATACGTTTGATGCCTGTGCCACAAGGCTTATTTCCTCGTGCAACTCGCGCAATGCGGCTTCGATGACGCTCTCGCCCTCGTCGATGCGACCGCCGGGCAGGGCCCATTGTCCGGCATGGGCGTTGAGGCGCGGGGCGCGGCGCGTCAGCAGAAATTTCGCGATACCGTCCTCAGGGCCGATGGTGATCGTGACGGCGGCTTGCTTCAGCACGGCCTCAGGAGGCGTCCAGTGTCGGAAGCCCGCCAGCCGATCCGCGATCTCCGCTTTGAGCGTTGCGTTAAAAATAAGCGACATGCCTTCCCTTTCAGCAGTCTTTTTATTGTCATTTGGCTCAAAACAGCCGGTTTTCTGCCTATTATTTTAAACAGTCCCGTCGAAAGACTTGAAGCCCCGTCTTGGAAGCGGGGCCCCGCGGGTCTAGATTTCTACCATCACAATCATCTCCGGGCTTCACCGGAGTTGCCTTCAGAAGGATCGCTCATGCGTATCGGTGTGCCTAAGGAAATCAAGGTCCATGAATATCGCGTCGGCATGACGCCGGCTGCGGTGCGCGAAGCGGTGCATCACGGGCATGAGGTTTGGGTGCAGAAGAGTGCGGGTTTCGGCATCGGTCTGTTCGATGAGCACTACGCAGCGGCGGGCGCAAAGCTCGTGGAGACAGCTGCCGAAATTTTTGCCGCCGCCGACATGATCGTCAAAGTCAAAGAACCGCAGCCAGCCGAATGGAAAATGCTGCGCGAAGGTCAGTTGCTCTTTACCTATTTGCATCTCGCGCCCGATCCCGATCAGGCGCGCGGCCTTGTTGAATCAGGTGCCGTCGCGATTGCTTATGAGACAGTAACGGATGCACGCGGCGGCTTGCCTCTGCTTGCGCCGATGTCGGAAGTCGCAGGCCGCATGTCCATTCAGGCCGGTGCGCATTCGCTCGAAATCGCGCAAGGCGGGCGCGGCATGTTGCTCGGTGGTGTGCCGGGTGTGCCCGCTGCCAAAGTTGTCATTCTCGGCGGCGGCGTCTCCGGCATGAATGCCGCGCGCATGGCGATGGGGCTTGAAGCGCATGTCACCGTCATCGATATCAATCTCCATACGCTCTATGAACTCGATTTGCGTTTCGGACCAAGCCTCAACACGATCTATTCAACCGTTGATGCCATTGAAGAATATGTGCTGGGCGCTGATTTGGTGATCGGCGCGGTGCTGGTGCCGGGCGCGGCTGCCCCCAAACTTGTGTCGGAAGACATGGTGCGCAAAATGAAAAAAGGTTCGGTCCTTGTCGATATCGCCATCGATCAGGGCGGCTGTTTTGCCACCTCGCATGCGACGACGCATGCGGACCCGACCTATGTGCTTCACGACGTCGTCCACTATTGCGTCGCCAATATGCCGGGTGCCGTGGCGCGCACATCGACCTTCGCGCTCAACAACGCAACGCTGCCGTTCACGCTGGCGCTCGCTGACAAGGGTTACAAGCAGGCGCTCGCCGACAACAGGCATTTGCTCGCTGGTCTCAATGTTTGCAAAGGGCAGATCACCTATAGAGCGGTGGCCGATGCGCTGGGTGTTCCCTTCGTCGATGCTGAGCGGGCGATTTCACATTGAGCAAAATGTTCCGAAACGGGTCGAATTTAGAAATCCGTTAACCATGTGGGTTTAGGTTCTTCCGTGTATCCCGGATTTCGGGGTCTCAAGACACGGGGGAGACGAACATGAGTGGTTCAAGACGTCGGGAACTTTTTTGGCTGTTTTTGATGGCTGGCTGTATTGCGCTGTTTGTGGCGCGGCACGAAGGCCATGCCGAAAACTATGACCAGAGCGGCATGAACCAGCTTGTGCGTGAGACGCTCAACGAGCCCGTGGCCGCGCGCACCAAGCCCGCGCCGCGTCCCATGGCCCGTATTAATCCCAATGATGAGATCATCACCGCTTCGATCGCCAAACCGGCCTCAGCACCCGCTTCCAGCGCCGCTGACGGGGCCAGCCGCTACTATGTGCCGCTCGGTTCCTATGGCTCCATCGATCAGGCCACACGTCGTTATCTCGACGTCGCCAAAGGCGATCCGCTGCTGGAACGCGATAATCTTCTCCGCATTGAAACGGTCGCGGTCCAGGGCGACGGGGCCTTCCATCGGGTACGAATGGGGAACTTCCGCACGCCGGAAGCCGCCAAAAATGCCTGTGCCAAGGCCCGTATTGATGCTTCTCTCTGCCTTGTGGTCGCGGCCCGCTAAAGCGGGTGGACTTTCCCTTCGCTTTGAAGGTATAAGGCCCGCCAGACGCCGTGTTTGGTTCAAACGACGGCCCCACATGTTATTCCAATCCCAGTTTCGGCGGCTTCCGGGCCGCCCTTGGATTGCCAGACCGGAGCTTTAAGCTATGGCCGTTCCTAAGAGGAAGACCTCCCCCTCCAAGCGCGGGATGCGCCGTTCGGCCGACGCGCTGAAGAATCCGACCTATGTTGAAAATCCGGATTCAGGCGAACTGCACCGCCCCCATCATGTCGATCTGAAGAGCGGCATGTATCGTGGCCGTCAGATCCTGAAGCCCAAGGGCGACATCTGATTTTACGCGTTAAGCTTCGATGAGTTTTGAAAACGCCGGTTCATTGAACCGGCGTTTTTTTTGGGAACCGGCGTTTTTTTTGGGGGCTAGCGGAATGAAGCGAGGACCTTTGAGGCCATGTCGCGGGTCTGGCGCGTCACGTCTTCTTTCCAATCATCGGCATCAACATAAAAGGCATCGCGGATCTGGCGTTTGATTGCCGGTGCCGCCGGATTGTCGAGCCCGCCGTGGCGATGCAGCCAGTTGTCAGCAACGAGTGCGGCGGCCACAAGGTTCATTGCCACTGTGCCGAATTCGAGCCCGCAAGGCATTACATCGCGGCCTTGCAATTCCTGCCCGAAAGCTTCAGTGATCGAGCCCGGCACATTTGATGAGACGGAACCTGCGGCTTGAGTTGAATGGACAATCTCGCCCCACCAGTCGCGCATCTTCAAATAAGCGGGGTCCATTTCGGCAGCCGTTGAAATCACTTCACCAAAGCCGCGCGGTCCGAGGCCTGAGTGAATGTCGATATAGACAATCTCTTCTGCCTTGCTCATCTCGCGCTGGATGATCTGGCGCAGGTTCGTATTCGACCAGACCGGCTTCAACCCGCCGAACTGCACGCCCTCTGCATAGGTATATTGCCCGCCCGCAAGCGCATGTTGCAACGCTGCGGGACCATGCGCATCGCCATAGGCTTTCATCTTGGCGCGGCCCGCGTTGATTGCGTCTTCCGTCAGCTCGGCAGGGTTCAGCGCCTCGTAAATATCTTCATAGCCCGGGTTTTCCGGATGCGGCTTTGCATGGTCGAGAAAGTTGCGGTTGAGATCAACATTGTCTTCGTTCACCCGCCGTCCCCAGGCAAAGCCCCAGGGGTTGATCGCATGGATGAAAACCAAAGCCGTATCGGCGGGCAGCGCATCGGCAAATCCGGACGAGAGAAGGGCCGTTTGAACGCCTGACCCGCAGTAGCCCTCAACCCCGTGGGTGCCGGATCCGATACCTAAAATCCGACGCGCCGTGGCCGGACCGAAACGGGCGACATCGGTCGCGATTTCCTGTCCGTCGGGGCCCTTCAGCGGGTGCAGGTTCTGCCTCGTCTCAGCGCCCGCTTTCGTTGCCGCCGCGCGAAACTTCGCCCTCGCCTCAGCGTAGGACTGCGAAAAATGGTCGGCCGTTTCTGTCATATTTTGATCATCCCGCTCGGCTTAAGTATCCGCTGAAAAAGGCTTTTTGGTTTTGGTGCCGCAGCGGCCAGCATCTGGTCCGGGCGCGGAAAGTCAAGATTACGTCGTAGACGGCGTTTTGTGCTAGAATGAAACGCAATCGGGCAGCCGAGGCGGTTGGTTCTCCTCACAGGCTCTAACGGAGGTTTTAAAATGTTTGGTTCGCTTCCGCTTCTGGCGCTTGTCGTCATTGCGTACAATATCGTCGTCTATCTCACCGGTTTCACGATGGATTCAGCTATGTTCTCGATGCCGCTGGTGTCGGGTGCCATATGGACGATATCGCTCGGCGATCTCTTCCTCGCCTTCGGTCTTGTGCTGTTGTTTCTCGAGCTCGTCAATTCAACCAAAACCGGCACTTCGACGATCATCAATCACGCCTTGTCGATGCTGGTGCTGCTGGTCGCGCTCGTTCAGTTCATCGTGCTGCCGCAATTCGGCACTTCGGTGTTTTTCCTGATCGTGCTGTTCAATCTGCTCGACGTGATCGCGGGCTTCACCGTCACCATCACGTCTGCACGCCGCGACTTCAGCGTCGCCGAATAATCAATCGATCCTGTTTAACGGGGGCGGGTGTCAATTCCCGCCCCCGATTTCGTTTTCGCTTTCGTCGGCATCAAGCAGCATTTCGTAAGCTGCCTGCAGCCGCGCCGTGAGACGCGTCGGTTTCAACTCGCGTCCGTCGATGCGCGACAGCGGCATCAGCCCGACGAGACTATTGGTGAGGAACCCGCCGTCACAGGTGCCGAGCCTTTCGGGCGCAATCAGATCCTGCACGACTTCGATGCTGTGGCGTTCAGCCAGCGCGATCACCGCGCCGCGTGTGATGCCGGGCAAGATGCCGCATTCTTCAGCCGGTGTGACGAGGCGCTCGCCTTCCCAGAGAAACACATTGCCGACGCTTGAGCAGGCGAGATGGCCTGACGTGTCGAGCATCAGCGCATCGTCTGCGCCGCGCGCGTGCGCCTCTTCACGGGCCAGCAGATTGTCGAGATAGGGAAGCGCCTTGAGGCGCGACGACGGCGACAGAGCATTGCGGCGCGGCGTCGCAAGCATCACAGATTGGGAAGCGGCGGGCGCGGGGCTTTCGGCGGCGCTGATCATCAGTGTCGGCTTTGGGTTTTCCGGAGGCAAAAGTCCGCGCGGACCGGGGCCGCGTGTCAGCGTGATGCGGAGCGCAATGCGGGCGCGGTCGCTGAGCGCGTTGGCCTCAATCAGCATGGCACAGGCAACAGCAATATGTTGCGGAGACACGGGCAGGGGGATGCCCAGAATATTGCCACCGGCGGCAAGCCGCACGATGTGATCATCCAAAAAAGCGACGCGACCGAAACGCGCGAGCATGGTTTCAAATAATCCGTCGCCGAGCAAAAAACCACGATCGCGCGGATCGATGCGCACATCGGTTTCGTCGAGCAGTGCCCCGTTGAACCAGATTTTCATGGATCCACTCTAGCGAGCGGCGCGGTAATGTTCAAAAAATTGTGCAACAGCTTGTGACCATGCTGCGTGAGAACGGACTCAGGATGGAACTGCACGCCGTAAATCGGCAGATTATTGTGCGCGAGTGCCATCAATGTACCGTCATCGAGATGGGCGATGGGTTCAAGCGGTGTGTCGTTGTTCAGTTCTGCAACAAGTGAATGATAGCGCGCGGCGGGAAAAGCATCAGGTATGCCGTCAAAAAGCGCGTGGCCCTTATGGCGGATCGGCGACGCGCGGCCATGCACGGGTTCGGCGCGGCGGATGATGCCGCCGAAAGCTGCCGCGATGCATTGATGGCCGAGGCAGACGCCGAGAAGCGGGATGCGTGCGCGGGCGGCGGCGTGAACGAGCGATACCGAGACGCCCGCCTCGTCTGGTCCGCAGGGGCCCGGCGAAATGATGATCGCACGCGGCGCACGGGCGATGATTTCATCGGCACTTGCCACGTCGTTGCGCATCACCTCGCGTTGTTCGCCGAGTTCGCCGACATAGCGCGCAAGGTTGTGGACGAAGCTGTCGTAATTGTCGATGAGGAGGATCATGGAGAGGCCTCCCCTGTGAGCGCTGTGATCATGGCTTTGGCTTTGGTCAGGCTCTCGTCATATTCTTCCGAAGGCACGCTTTGCGCCGTGATGCCGCCGCCCGCTTGAAATGTTACGTGGCGGGATTTGACGATCATGGTGCGGATGGCAATCGATGTATCCATGCTGCCATCAAACCCGAGATAGCCGATGGCGCCGCAATAGGCTCCGCGCGTCGTGGGTTCAAGCTCGGCTATGATTTCCATCGCGCGTAATTTCGGTGCGCCGGTGATGGAGCCGCCGGGGAAAGCATGTGTCAGAAGGTCGAGCGCTGTTTGTCCTTCGCGCAATGTCCCGTGCACTGTCGAAACAAGATGATGCACATTGGCAAAGCTTTCGAGCGCGCAGAGGCTCTCGACCTTCACACTGTGATCAGCGCAGACACGGCTCAGATCATTACGTAGCAAATCGACAATCATCACATTCTCGGCACGGTCTTTTTCCGATGCGAGCAGATCAGCGGCCAGTGCTGCGTCCTTATCGGGTGTGCGCCCTCGCGGTCGCGTGCCTTTGATCGGTTTGGTTTCAACAACACCATTGCGACAGGCGAGAAAACGTTCGGGTGACGATGACACCAGCGCGCCGCTGCCGAAATTGAAAAATGACGAGAAGGGCGCGGGGCTGAGTGCGCGCAGTCGCAGATAGAGCGCATAAGCCGTGTCATTGTCGCTAAGTTCGGCGTCAAAACGCTGGGTGAGATTGGCCTGAAAAATATCGCCCGCTCGGATCAAGCCGACAATGGTTGCAACAGCGCGTTCGTAAGAGGCGCGCGTGAAATTCGCGGTGACGATGCTTTGGTGTGGTGTCGGCTTCTCGGCGCGTTGCGGGGGAACGTCCTTGATACGTTGGCGCAGAGATGAGGCGCGGGTTTTGGCGCGGGCTAAACGCGCTGCGGGGGCGCGTTCGGGCAAACCGTTCGAAATGAGGTAAGCGCGGCGCGCGATCATGTTGAAGGCGATGGCCGTGTCGTAAAATCCGAGCGCGATGGTGGGCAGATGTTGATCATCAACGGCAAAGGGTGCAACGGCGGGTGGTAGGCGTTCTAAATGGCGCGCGAGGTCATAGGCAAAATATCCTGCCGCTCCGCCGGTGAAAGGCGGCAGTGCCGCGTCAGATGCGGGCATTGAATAGGTTTTGAGTTTTTCGGCCAATGTGACGAAGGGGTTGGCATCGTCGCTTGCGGCCTGTGTCAGCGTGTCGAAGGGATCAAGCGCGATGAAACTCCAGCGACCATGTACGGCAGGGTCCGTGGCCGGTCCGGCGGTCGCACTGTCGAAGAGCAATGCAAAGGGTTCGTGCGCAAAAGCCTGAAACAGCTCATGCGGTTCCGCCCAAGCGAGGTCTTCGATATGCATCGGCGGTTCTACTTTACAGCCTGGACCGGTCTTGCCTCGAGCCGCATGGCCGGAGGCTCGGCACCCGGCACCGGCTCTGCGAGCGATGCCAGAAATTGTTTGATGAGATCACTCACAAGCGGTGCTTGCGCGAAGGCGATGTTGTGACCGAATTTTTCGTAAGAATAAAGTTTGGCCTGTGGCATCAGCGCCATCAGTTGTTTGGCGTTGGTGAAAGGCACAGTGGTGTCGGCCTCGCCCCAAATGACCATGACGGGACGTGAAGATGCGCCGGCCTCGGCATAGGCCGCCTGACTTGTTGCCAGCGGATAGGTGCGCAGCGTTGAAAGCAAAGCTTCGCCGTAGCCGCGATAGTCCATCTGGCGATCGAAGTCGGCGAGGAAGCGGGCGGGGTTTGGCGCCGCTTTGGCATCTTCCGCGGCGGCTCCGTGGAAAATCTTGAGGCCGAACATGCGCACAATCCAGTCGCCGACGAGGGGACGTTTCAGCATTTCTACATTGCTGCTGCTGGGGGCGACGCCAAGGCCCGCGGGTGCGATGAGTGTGAGCGAACGGACGGTGTCGGAGTGGCGGGCTGCAAAAATGGTGACTGTGGCGCCGCCGAGCGAATAGCCGACAAGGTCTGCCTTTTCGTCGGGTGCGACGGCGGCCAGCAGGTTCGCGAGCAATGTGTCGCTCAGATCGGCGTTGTAAGGCCCCTTGGGGCGATCTGAAAAACCACGTCCGTAATTGTCATAAGCCAGCACGCGGTAGCCCGCGCGGGTGAGCGGATCGAAATAATCGTTCCAGACAAATGAGGCGACTGAGAAGCCATGGACCAGCACAACGAGAGGCCCGTCTGCGGGGCCTTCGAGGCGGTAGTGGACAGTACCGGCTGGGAGGTCGAGGAAACTATAGGCCAGACCCTGTTTGACGAGGGTGGTGCGGGTGGCGTCATCCAGCAATGGGCGGGCGCGGCCAGCGGCCCAGTAGCTCATCAAAAGCATCAGGGCGACCGCTGTGGTCACTGCGAAGGCGGCCTTGAGGACTGCCATGATCTCCATTTCTCCCATAGCCGTCTCACCAAATCACCAATGACCCGACGGCAGTCTAGTGCCTGACAGGCAAGGCGACAAATCCGGTCAGCGACTATTGCGTTTGTAGGCTTGCAGCCACGGCGTTTTATAGGCTTGATGCCGATAATGAAAGATTTTCCCGGTTGAACGGGCGATAGCACGAGGAAGAAAACCCATGCAGAACGTATTCAAGGATCAGGCGCTGGCAGGCAAAGTGGCCTTTGTGGCGGGCGCATCGAGCGGTATCAATCTCGGCATCGCACAGCATTTTGCGCGCGCCGGTGCCAAGGTCGTCATCATCAGCCGCAGCGTCGAAAAAATTGCCGCTGCCGCCAAGACCATGACCGACGAAGGCTTTCCCGCCCTCGGCATTGCGGCCGACGTGCGCGACTATGCGGCGGTCGATGCGGCGCTTAAACAGGCGCATGATACTTATGGCAAAATCGACATCGTGATTTCCGGCGCGGCGGGCAATTTCGTCGCCCCTGCGCTCGGCATGTCCGCCAATGGTTTCAAGACGGTCGTTGATATTGACCTCAATGGCACGTTCCATGTGTTCCGTGCCTGCTTCCAGTATTTGAACCGTCCGGGCGCGTCGCTCATCGCCATCACCGCACCGCAGGCTGTGAACCCGTCGCTCTTTCAGGTGCATGTCTGCGCTGCCAAGGCGGGCATCAACATGGTGACGAAATGTCTCGCTATGGAATGGGGTCCGGCGGGCGTTCGCGTCAATGCCATTTCGCCCGGCCCGATTGCGGACACCGAAGGTATGCTGCGCCTTGCTACAACGCCGGAAGCCGAACGCGCGGTCAAAGCGCGCATTGCGCTGCGCGATTACGGCACCAAGACGGACATTGCCGACATGGCGCTCTTTCTCTCCACCGACAATGCCAAATATGTGACCGGTTCGATCATCGATTGCGATGGTGGCGCGAAGCTCGGTGACGCCGGTGCCGACGCCATCGGCAACTTTGGCTGAAGGCAAGCGGGAGGAACGCTCTGATGACAACGCCTATTGCGACCGACGAATTCATTCATGTGCTTTACGACGTGCGCGATCACGTCGCGACGTTGACGATCAACCGGCCCGACAGGCGCAATGCGCTCAACCGACGGGCTTATGATGAAATCGAATGGGGATTTCGTGCGGCTGCCGCCGACCCCGAAGTGCGTTGCGTCATTGTCACGGCGGTTGATCCGGCCTTTTGTTCCGGTGAAGACGTCAAAGAGATGATGACGGGTGTGCAGAAGGACGCGAGCGTGACGCGGCTCACGTCAGTGCGGCCTGAACCGACACCTGCGGCGGTGGCGGCCCTTGAATGCGACAAGCCGGTCATCGCAGCTGTCAACGGTGTGGCGGTCGGTTGGGGCATGGAGCTCACACTCTTTGCTGATATTCGCATCGCGTCGGAAAATGCAAAGTTCGGTGAAATCTTTATCAAGCGCGGATTGATTTCCGATGTCGGTGGCTTGTGGCGTCTGCCCGCGATTGTCGGACCGGCCAAGGCATCGGAATTACTGTTCACCGGCGATGTTATTGATGCGGCGGAAGCTTTGCGGATCGGTCTTGTCAGCGATGTCGTGCCGCATGATCAGTTGATGGTGCGCGCGCAGGCGCTTGCCGCGCGCATTGCCGTCAACCCGCCGCTGGCGTTGCGTTACATGAAGGAAGGCCTGCGGCGTACCGCTTACGGTGAGTTGCGTGACATCGGCTCGTGGGTGTCGGGCACGCTTGGCAAATTATTCCAGACGGAAGATCACCGCGAAGGTGTGCAGAGTTTTCTTGAGAAACGCGAACCGAAGTTTACAGGGAAATAATGGCGCTGTTCTTCGATCAGGATTGGTTTGACGCAAAGCTCGCCGCGCTCACCCTCACGCGGGATGATGTGGCGGCGGCGTTGCGCCTGATGCGCAGCGAGGTCGATGAGATTTGGAAAGACCAGCGCGAAGTCTCCAGCGGCGATGTTGTGATGCTGGCGCGGCTTCTGAAAACGCCTGCCGATGAAATTGTGACGCGCGCGGGTATTTCGACGCCCACGCCGACGACGGCATCGGCTGGTGGCGATGCATCTGCCGTTTTGGGTCGGCTTGACGAAATGGATCAGCGGCTGGCGCGTATCGAACGCGCTATTGCGGAGTTGCAATCCATGGTGATTGCGACACGTCCGCTCGGCTAATTCAGATTTTCTTATCGATGGGGCGCAGACGCAAAGTCTCGGCCAGCAGATCAGGCAGCATGTCTGCGGTCAGGTATGCGCCGGTGGCGCGCTGGCGCTGACGCTCCTTGCGGTGCGGTGCGCGCGGCCAGCGGAAATGCTGATCAATATATTGGGTGAGAAAGCTGGCCGCCGGGCGGTAATGCGGTTGTTCGAGACGCAAGCCGGCGCTGGCGCGCGGCGGGTTAACAGTGACAACGATTTCTTTTGAAAGGGCGGCAGCAGGCGCAGCGGTCCGCTTGTCGCGGGTGGGCGACGAAAGCGTGAGATCGGTGGACCCTATGCGTCTGATGCTTGTCATCTTCGCTTTGTGTGTGCTGCGACCAATGTGTCGTCATGCCTACAGAGCAAGAAGTTTGCCAGTCTTTGCCAAGGCGGTCCAGATTCCTAACGCGGGTTAACCATAAAGATTAAAACTTTAGCAGCCATGTGGTTTGGCGGAATGTTAAGACCTCTCGGCGAATATGACACTTGCTCAGAAGGCCGCCCAGAACGGGCGGAGTGGCGAAGAATGCCAGGTCAACAGGGCGAGTGAGGCGAAAGTGGACGGAGACGCGCAGAGCGCTGCCAAAACGGCGAGAGAATTGGCTGAGAATCTTCGTGCTCACAGCACGACGGATTCCAAGTCGGTAGGCGTCACACGTGGCAATATCAATGATAGTGAACTCATTTCCTCTGCCGCGAACGCTTTGGGCGATATCGCTTATCGCTGGGATGTGACCTCAGATCGAATTTTTTGGGCAGAAGGGGCCGCGCAGGCTCTGGGCTATGCGCAACCGTCAGAAATTGCGACGGAGTCCTTCTATACCAAACGCGTATTGTGCCAAAAAGGTGCAAGCCGGTTTGATATAATCACAAATTCAGAATTGGCCGATGACGGCAATGGCGTGCGCTACGAGCTTGAATATCAAATCAAGAACGAGCGCGGCGAATTGCATTGGTACGAGGATCGCGGTCGTTGGTTTGCCAATGCCGAAGGGTGCCCGGCCACTGCCATTGGTGTTTTGCGGTTGATTGATGATCGGCGCAACCGCGACGACCGTCTCGTGCGCCTTTCCACTTATGATGATCTGACGGGTTTGTTTACCCGCGCGCGGATCAAGGACGCGCTGGACGAAACCATTGCGGCGACAACGCGCAATCGTGGTGCGGGTGCCTTTATTCTGCTCGCCGTCGATAATCTCTCGCTCGTCAATGAATCCTACGGGTTTGACGTCGCTGACGAAGTGATCGTCGGTGTTGGTCAGCGGCTGCGCGGGTTGGCGCGTCGCGCCGATGCGGTCGGGCGCTATTCCGGCAATAAATTTGGTCTGGTGCTCGCGCATTGCGATAAGGAACGGCTTGCAAGTGTCACCGAGCGGCTTCTTGCATCTGTGCGCGATCTGGCCATTCAAACATCGCGCGGACCGGTTGCTGTGACCATTTCGGCAGGCTGCATTGCCCTGCCGGCGCATGCGCAAACGGTCGAGCAGGCGCTTTCCAATGCGGAGGAAGCCCTCACGGTTGCCAAGCAAATGCACCGCGACAGCTATGTGGTCTATTCGCCGTCGCGCGAGCGCGAAAATACGCGTCAGCGTAATATGAATGTGACCGATGAACTTGTGGCGGCCCTAAATGAACGTCGCATTCGCATCGCCTATCAGCCGATTGTATCGTCTGTCACAGGTGAAGTGGTGATGCACGAGTGTCTCGTACGTCTGGTGCAGCACGACGGGACGATTGCGGCGGCAGGTGATTTTGTGCCGGTTGCCGAGAAACTCGGCTTGATAGGGCTCATTGATTTCCGCGTGATGGAGCTTGCGCTTGATGCTTTGCGCGAACATCCCGAAGTGCATCTCTCGCTCAATGTGTCAGGTCGCACGGCCAGCGATCATATGTGGCTCGACACGCTGGTTGCTCAATTGCGTTCCGACCGCACGCTGGCGGCCCGTCTGACGGTTGAAATCACCGAGACGATGGCGCTGCATGAAATTCCGGGCTCGGCAGACTTTGTAACGACATTGCGCGAGCTTGGTTGTCAGGTGGCGATTGATGATTTCGGTGCGGGCTATACGTCGTTCCGCAATCTGCAAGCCATCGCCGTTGATCTCGTCAAGATCGATGGTTCTTTCGTCAAAGACCTTCTGTCCAATCGCGACAACCAGTTCTTTGTGCGCACGCTCGTGGAGCTTGCTCATAATTTCAATTTGCCGATTGTGGCCGAGTGGGTCGGCAATTCGGAAGAAGTCGCCATGCTGCGTGATTTCGGCGTCGAATATCTGCAGGGCTTTTTCCTCGGCGAACCCGTGATGGAACTTCCCAACACACAGTGCCTTGGTTTCTCGCAGGCCAAATCCGCCTGATCCGAGCGCTCAAACAAAAACGGCCTGACTTGGCATAGCGCCCGGTCAGGCCGTTTTCATTTGAAATTATGTGATTACTTCTTGGACAGTTTTTCGAGCTGGGCCTGCATGGCTGCCAATTGGCGCTTCAGATCGTCAAGCTCGCTTGTCGCGCCGCTGTCTGCGCCCGCTGCCGATTTATCATTGTCAGCTTCGGGACCATCGCTCTTGTCACCGCGGTTACGGTTGCTGAAGGGCGAGAACATGCGGATCGCGCCATCAAAGACCGCGAAGTTTTGTCTGATCTGTTCTTCGAACTGACCCAGACGCGCTGTGCCGCCAAAGGCGCTGGCGATTTTTGTGCGCAGCTTTTCCTGCTCGCGCGAGAAGCTATCCATGCTGAGTTCGAGATAGGAGGGGATCAGCCCCTGCAGGCTGTCACCATAAAAGCGAATGAGTTGACGGAGAAATTTGATCGGCAGAAGGTTCTGGCCGCTCTTGCCTTCTTCTTCGAAAATGATCTGCGCCAGCACCGAGCGTGTGATGTCTTCACCGGTCTTGGCGTCATGGACGGTGAATTCCTGACCTGCCTTCACCATCGTGCAAAGGTGATCCAGCGTCACGTAACTTGAAGTTGCGGTGTTATAAAGCCGCCGGTTTGCGTATTTTTTGATGACAATCGTGTCACCGGCCGTGGAGGCGGATTTTTTTGCCACGGTTTCAATTCTCCACTCTAGGCAACATGCCGATCCGGGACGCGGACCTTTGTTGTTGCGACCTTATTGCTGAGGTCTTTGTTACTGCGGTCTTTGTCTGTGCCCGGGATTCCCCTGTTCAGTCGGGACATTGTGACGCGGTATTGTTGCAATGCGCAAGCCCCGCGTTTGCATTGCACAGAAATCCATTTACCCCATATCGCCGCTGGGGCATTGTGCGTGAAAAGCGCAGCCTCGATAGCGCGACAAGACAGGCCCTTGGCCATTGCGCCACGGCACTCAAATCAGGGACAGAACCATGAGCAAATCCGAAATTGATGTGGTGATCGTTGGTGCGGCACGGACGCCTGTTGGCTCGTTCAACGGCGTTTTGTCGTCTTTGCCCGCGCATGAGCTGGGCACGATTGCGATCAACGCGGCGCTGGATCGCGCGGGCGTGAACAAGGATCAGGTGTCGGAAGTCATCATGGGCCAGATCCTGCAGGCCGGTGAAGGCCAGAATCCGGCGCGTCAGGCCTCGATCAATGCCGGTCTGCCTGTGGAAGTGCCCGCCTGGAGCGTCAACCAGCTTTGCGGTTCGGGCCTTCGCGCTGTAGCGCTCGGCTTTCAGGCCATTGCCAATGGTGACAGCGATGTTGTCGTGGCCGGTGGTCAGGAGAGCATGAGCATGGCACCGCATGCAGCTTATCTGCGTTCGGGCACCAAGATGGGCGACATGAAATTTGTCGATACCATGATCAAAGACGGGCTGTGGGATGCGTTCCACGGTTATCACATGGGGCAAACTGCCGAGAACGTTGCCGCGCGCTGGCAGATCACGCGCGAGGAACAGGACGCTTTTGCGGTGGCCTCGCAGAACAAGGCGGAAGCCGCGCAGAAGTCCGGTCGCTTCAAGGACGAAATCGTGCCGGTCACGATCAAGGGTCGCAAGGGCGACACGGTGGTCTCCGAAGATGAATATATTAAAGCAGGCGTGACAATCGAAGGCATCTCCGGCCTCAAGCCTGCCTTCCAGAAAGAGGGCGGCTCGGTGACGGCGGCCAACGCCAGTGGCATCAATGACGGTGCGGCTGCCGTTGTGCTGATGAGCGCCGAGCGCGCCAAAGCCGAGGGCCGTAAGGTGCTCGGGCGCATCGTTTCATGGGCGCAGGCCGGTGTTGATCCGGCCATCATGGGCACAGGCCCCATTCCTGCCTCGCGTGCGGCGCTCAAAAAAGCCGGCTGGTCGGTCGGTGATCTGGATCTTGTTGAAGCCAATGAAGCCTTTGCAGCGCAGGCACTGGCCGTCAACAAGGACCTCGGCTGGGATACGGCCAAGGTCAATGTCAACGGCGGTGCCATTGCCATCGGCCACCCGATTGGCGCGTCAGGCGCACGTGTGCTGGTGACGCTGTTGCATGAAATGGAAAAGCGCGATGCCAAGAAGGGTCTTGCGACACTTTGCATCGGCGGCGGTATGGGCATTGCCCTTTGCGTTGAGCGGGCTTAAACGCTGAGCCGGATATCGCTCATTAGATCGAATACGGAGAGAATGAAAATGTCGAAAGTAGCCATCGTCACCGGCGGAACGCGCGGCATCGGCGCGGCGATCTCAATCGCGCTTAAAGACGCCGGTCACACGGTTGCCGCCAATTATGCAGGCAATGACGCGGCGGCGGCGGCTTTCAGCAAAGAAAACGGCATTGCCACTTTCAAGTGGGACGTGAGCGATTATGAAGCTTGTGTCGCAGGCATTGCAGCCGTTGAAGCCAAACTCGGTGCGGTTGATATTCTCGTCAACAATGCGGGCATCACGCGCGATGCGATGCTCCACAAGATGACAGTGCAGATGTGGCGCGAAGTCATCGCCACCGATCTCGACAGTGTTTTCAACATGACGCAGCCGCTCATCACGGGCATGCGTGATCGCGGTTTTGGCCGCATCATCAATATCTCGTCGATCAACGGCCAGAAGGGCCAGATGGGTCAAACGAATTACTCCGCTGCCAAGGCCGGTCTCGTCGGCTTCAGCAAAGCCTTGGCGCAGGAAGTCGCGCGCAAGGGCGTCACGGTCAATGTGATTGCGCCCGGCTATATCGACACGGAAATGCTCGCCGCTGTGCCGCCCAAAGTGATGGAAAGCATCGTTGCCTCGATCCCTCTCGGACGTCTTGGCGATGTCAGCGAAATCGCGCATTGCGTGACGTTTTTGGCCGACGAGAAGTCAGCCTTCATCACCGGCACGACACTGACCTGCAACGGCGCCCAGTATATTTCAGGCTAAGACTGAATATTTCGGGCTAAGTCTTTTTAGCTTTCAGCTGCTCACGGTCATATTCCTCGGCGCGGTCTAGGCGACCGTGCTGGGGCCAGAGCCACGTGTCCGGCGGGCCGACATCCACATGCACAAAGGGCGCTTTGACGGGGTAAAAACCTGCTCCGCCGCGCCCGAGTTTTTTGGCGACACGGTAGATCATGCCGGGGTCGGCGAAATCCTGTGTCAGGTCCATGGCCATGCCGAGCATGTGGAAGCTTGACGGGTCAACGGCATCCGAACGCGAGGCGAGCCATTCATTGGTGGAGTGCGAGCGGAAACCGGACATGGTGTAGAGCGGCGCTTTGCTCGGCGTCAGCTGGTCGATGTCGTACATGAGATCGAGCAGGTCTGTGCTCATCTCGGTTTGCTCGTTGGAGCGCAGATCGCGCATGAAATAATTGATACTCTTCAACGCGCCATCGATGTATTGGCCGTCGGCCCAATAGGTCACCTTCAGCTTTTCGCCCGAATTGAGTGATTGCATGTTGAGGCTGCGCTTGTAGGGCGCGTCGGCGCGCAGGATCGAGGGCGCGGCCACAAAGGCTGCTGCGGAAGCGGTGAGCACCAATGCGCTGCGGCGGGTGATGAGTTTTTTCGTCACGGTAATGTGGTCCTCATGTCGGAAGAGGTGTCAGCAAGACTGCGATGCTGCGGCTTCGGCGCGAGCTGTACGAAGCTGTAGCCGCGTTTTTGGAGCGTCACAATGAAGCGTGAAAGCATGTCGGCGGTGTGCGGTTTGGTATCATGCAGAATGAGAATGCCGCGCCCCTCACTTTCGATGGCCGAAATTCCGCGCCTGTAGACACTATCGGCATTGATGCGCTTCCAGTCGTCCGCTCCGAAGGAGCATGAGAGCGTGGCTATATCCTGTTCACCGAGCCAGGTGATGAGCGACTTCTTGTCGTTGAGACCCGGAAAGCGAAAGAAAGGCGCAAGAGCCGCGCGCTCTGCCGCCGGTGCGCCGACAAGCGCCTGACGCACGGCATCAAACCCCTTGGTGATTTCCGCTTTGGCGCGTGTTTCGGACAAGTGCCGCAGATTATTGGGGTGCGTATTGGTATGCGTGCCGATCACATGTCCGCGGCGTGCCACTTCGCGCACCAGATCAGGCCGCGCCTTGGCGTAAACGCCGACCATGAAAAAAGTCGCCTTGATGCAGTGCTTGTCGAGAATATCGAGGATGCGCGGCGTCGTTTTCGGGTCCGGTCCGTCGTCAAATGTCAGCGCCACTTCCTTGTGTTTGAGGCCGCCGCCATTTTGATACTGCATGGTGCCGATGGTCGGCCCGCCCTTGGCGTCGATGATGACGCGCGGCGTCACCGCCGGTGCGTGTTTGTCGGTGGGGCAAACGGCTGAAGCGGCTTGAAGGGGGGCGTCCACAGGACGTGCGTTGGCATGGCCCGCAAAAACCACTGCGGCGCTCACCAAGATCGCGCTGACATAAAACCGGAATAACACTTTCAGCCCCGTTGCTGGTCGCCCCGGGGTCAAGCCTAGCACTGTTCCATAATGGGAAAAACGACGTTTCGGGCTTTATTTTCCGGGTTTCCAGCCCTTGGGGGCCATTTCAAAGCCCGCGAAGTCGAAGCCGGGCGAGACCGTGCAGCCGACAAGGGTGAAAACGCCCAAAGGTTCCGCCGCCTGCCAATGGCCGGTGGGCACCACAATTTGCGGGCGCTCGCCTTTGGCTATATCGGGGCCGAGGTGAAGTGTTTGGCTTGATTGTCCGTCAGCGGAAAGTTGCAGCGCCAGCGGTCCGCCCGCATACCAGTGCCAGATTTCTGCCGCATCGACGCGGTGCCAGTGCGAGCTTTCGCCCGCTTTCAGAAGATAATAGATCGCCGTGCCATGGGCGCGACCATTGTGTCCCGCATCATCGCGAAAAGTTTCACGATACCAGCCGCCCTCAGGATGAGGTGCGAGGCCGAGCGTTTCAATGATCTCGTCGGGATCAAGCACGGTTCAGAAATTATCCTTGCGGGCCCGCGTTTCGGCAAAGACATCGACGTCTGCCGCCGAGACCAGACCCACCGTGGCGCGCAGATCAGGCGAGGCTGCACGCAGGAAAGGATTGGTCGCTTTTTCAAGGCCGATTGTGGTCGGCACCGTCCATTCGCCGCGTGTGCGCTTTTCGTCGATCTCTTTGGAACGCGCCACCAGAGCGGCGTTTTGCGGCTCCACGGAGAGAGCAAAGCGCGCATTGGCTTGGGTATATTCATGGGCGCAATAGACAGTGGTGTCGTCGGGCAGCGCCATGAGCTTGCCGAGCGATGTCCACATTTGTTGCGGTGTGCCTTCAAACAGGCGACCGCAGCCGAGCGCGAAAAGCGTGTCGCCGACAAAAGCCACATGGTCTTCTGCAAAGGAATAGGCGATGTGGCCGCGCGTGTGACCGGGCACGTCGATGACGCGGGCTTTGATATTGCCGAGTGCGACCACATCGTCTTGTCCGACGGCGCGGTCGAGGCCGGGGATCAGCTTTTCTTCGCCTTTGGGGCCGACAATCGTGCAGCCGTATTTTTCCTTGAGCGCAAGGTTGCCACCCGCGTGATCGGCGTGATGATGCGTGTTGAAAATATGGGTGAGCTTCCAGCCCTTTTGCGCAAGCGCCTTTTCGATAGCGGCGACTTCGGGTGTGTCGATGGCCGCCGTCGCGCCCGTTTCGGGGTCATGCGCCAGAAAGCCGTAATTGTCGTTCAAGGCTTCAAACTGGTGAATTTCGAGCTTTGCCATTGTCGTCATGCCTCTTTGATGTCTGTTCCCTCTAACCTAGTGCTTGTGGCCTGCTGATTGAACCCCAAGATTGATTTAAGAAAAATCTGCTAGGCTTTGCCTCATGGATGTCATCGATCTCAGAGATTTCTACGGCAAACCCTTGGGCCGCGTGGCACGCGCGCTCATCGGTCGTCACATTCGCGTGCTGTGGCCCAATGTGAAGGGCCTGTCGGTATTGGGATTAGGCTTTGCGACGCCGTTTCTGGGATTGTTTCTGGGTGAGGCGGAACGTGTGCTGGGGCTGATGCCTGCGCAACAGGGTGTTTTGCGCTGGCCGTCCGAAGGGCGCTGCCTCACAGGATTGGCGGACGAAAAGGAATTGCCATTAGACGACGAATGCATCGACCGTGTGCTTGTTGTCCACGGCGTTGAGGCGAGCGAAAGCTTGCGTGCATCGCTGCGTCAGGTGTGGCGCGTGCTGACGCCGGGCGGCAAGGTGCTGATTGTGGTGCCGAACCGGCGCGGGCTTTGGGCGCGGCGCGAGGCAACTCCCTTCGGGCACGGGCAACCTTTTTCACGGTCGCAGATCACGCAAGCCTTGCGCGAGAGCATGTTCTCACCCGCCGGTTGGGAAATGGCGCTCTTTGTGCCGCCGTTCGAATGGCGGCCTTTGATCCGTGCGGCCAACGCTTGGGAGCGGATCGGCGGATTTTTGTGGCCGCGTTTTTCTGGCGTTATTTTGGTTGAGGCGACGAAGCAGATTTATGCTGCGACGCCGATCCCGGATGGGTCGCGGCGTGTGTCGCGTCAGCGTGTGCGGGCGGTGTTGCCGGTGCAGGGCGGTGTGGTGTCACAGCGTGATGAAGACGCCACGATGTCCTGAATTCCGTCCTATCCCGCAAAATAAATAGATTTCCCCGTTTTTTCGCGTGATCGACGATGCGTTCGCCAGCAAGTCGAGTGACCTCGACATGGAAACACTCGATTTCGACATGAATAGGCTCGATTTCGCACAGGAAAAGCTCGGCATTTCGAGGTGTGAGCGTGCTCGAATTACCGCTTATCCTCGCTTTTGCGCGACATCAAAAGCACGGCGGTTTCTGCTGTGAGGTTGTCGATGGAGCCGGGACGACCGACGCGTTTGGCGCGGTTGCCGATGACGCTCACAGCGTCGTCGATGCGCAGATCGAGCGCCTCGCAAAGCAATACAAAATCACGCACCGTACACAGATGAATGTTCGGCGTGTCATACCAATTGTGATCGAGCGAGCGGGTGCGCGGCATCTCGCCTGACCAGAGCAATTGCAGCCGCACGCGCCAATGGCCGAAGTTGGGGATCGAGACCACCAGACGCCGGCCGATGCGTTTCATTTGCAGCAAGACGTCGCGCGGGTTGCGTGTCGCCTGAATGGTCTGGCTCAGGATCACATAGTCAAACGCATTGTCGGGGTAGTCGCTGAGGTCGGCGTCCGCGTCGCCCTGAATGACCGAAAGGCCACGCGTCACTGATGCATTGACGCCTTCTTGCGAGAGTTCAATGCCGCGGCCATCGACATTTTTTGTGCGCGCCAAAAGTTCAAGCAAGTCGCCGTCGCCGCAGCCGACGTCGAGCACGCGGGCGTTGGGTTCAATCATTTCAGCAATAAGTGCGAGATCGACGCGGCTTTGCGCGCCGTTGCCGTGTGTGTCCTGTGTGCTCATGCGGGCAGACCCCGGCGTTTGGCAGCCGAGCCGATGAACCCGCCCAGTGTCGAAAACATTTCAGGTTCATCGAGCAGGAAAGCGTCGTGCCCTTTGTCGGTATCAATTTCGACAAAGCTTACATTCGCCGCCGCTGCATTCAGCGCATGCACGATCTGTCTGTTGCCCGACGTCGGAAACAACCAGTCAGACGTAAATGACGCCACGCAAAAGCGTGTCGTGGTGCCTTTAAACGCATTGGCGAGCACGCCGCCGTAGTCAGCGGCAAGATCGAAATAATCCATCGCGCGCGTAATGTAGAGATAGGAATTGGCATCGAAGCGATCGACAAAACTCATGCCCTGATGGCGCAGGTAGCTTTCGATCTGGAAATCGGCGTCGAAACCATAGGTTATTTTTTCGCGGTTCTGCAGGTTGCGGCCAAACTTACGATGGAGCGCCGCTTCCGAAAGATAGGTGATATGCGCGGCCATACGCGCGACCGCCAAACCCTTGGCCGGGTTCTTGGCATCGTTCAAATAGGTGCCGCTCTGCCAGTCGGGGTCGGCCATAATCGCTTGGCGACCGACTTCATGAAAGGCGATGTTCTGAGCGGAGTGGCGCGCGGCAGTCGCAATGGGGATCGCGGCAAAGACGCGATGCGGATAGGCAGCTGCCCATTGCAGCGTTTGCATGCCGCCCATGGAACCGCCGATGACGCAGAAGAGATCATCGATGCCGAGCCGGTCGAGCAGCATTGCTTGCGCCCGCACCATGTCTGCGATGGTGATGACAGGAAAAGACAGGCCATAGGCTTTGCCGGTGGCGGGGTCGATGTCCTTCGGCCCAGTCGTGCCCATGCAGGAGCCAAGAACATTCTGGCAGATCACGAAATAGCGATCCGTGTCGATGGGGAGGCCCGGTCCGACCATGGTGAGCCACCAGCCGGCCTTGCCCGTGACGGGGTGGGGGCTTGCCGCATATTGGTCGCCGGTCAGGGCGTGGCAGATGAGGACCACATTGGACTTGTCGGCGTTGAGCGTGCCGTAAGTCTCATAAGCGATCTGGAAGGGTGTGAGTAAGACGCCGCTGTCGAGCGCCAAAGGCGCCTCGGGGCCGAAATGGGCGACCGCACTCACCGCGTTGAAGCGCATTGCATCGCTGTCGGCCCCTTGGGGGGGACGGCGGTCTGCCTGACGCTCCGGTCGCTCGCTCATGGTTCACTCTCGACTATAGGGCCCGGCGCCCCGTGAAGGGCCTTGGCGGGCCTTCAGGGTGCCTGTTGATCGGGCACATAGCTAGGGATGCACCCCCCGCAATGTCAATGTTTTCCTTCCTTTCAGGCAGTTAGCCCCTTATGAATACCTGCCTCACGGGTGGGCCGGGGGTCGGTTTTGCCGACGCTGTGGCGCGCCTGATACCGCGTCCTGACCGAGAGCTTTTTATGTCGACCAAGAAGACCCCGCCCGCCCGCGACCTCAAGGAAGTGCGACGCGAGCTCGATGTAATCGATGATGCCATTCAGGACCTCCTGATGAAGCGCACGGAGCTGGTTGTCGAAGTGGCCGAGGCCAAGGCCCGGGCGGCAAGTGCATCCGGTCAGGGCAGTTTCATTGCGTTCCGGCCGGGCCGCGAGGCCGAGGTGCTGCGGCGTCTGGCGAGCCGCCAATCCGGTCGTTTGCCGCTCAAGGTCATTTTCCGTCTCTTCCGCGAAATCATGTCGACCATGACGCGTATTCAGGGACCGTTCCGGGTTGATGTGTTCGCCGGTGGTGAGACGCTCGCTTATTGGGATCTCGCGCGCAGTTACTACGGCTCGTCGACAACCATGGAGCTCCATGACAATGCCCGCGATGTGTTGCGTCGTGCGGGCACCGACGCCTCGGTTGTTGGTATTCTGCCGGCCCCCGGCAATTATGTCGGCGGCGATTGGTGGCCTGTGCTTGCCATGGGCGGACCGGACAGCGCCCGTGTTGTGGCGCGTCTGCCGTTTCTCGACATTGGCACAGAGGCGGATGCGGCCAAGGCCCTTGTCGTGACGCAAGCGACGTTTGACGATACCGGCAATGACACGAGCCTGATTGTGGTGTCGACCGCTGACAATGTGAGCGAAGCCTCGATTGCAGCGCGCGTCAAAGCGGTCGGTTTTGAGGCCGAACGCATCAGCGTTGCACAGACGCGCGACGGCGGTGCGACGCGACATAACCTCTTTGCTGTGAAGTCGCATGTGGCTTTTGACGATCCGCGTCTGGCGGCATTGACGAATGAAGGTCCCGCGGAACGCGCGGTGGTGATCGGTGGATATGCCAATCCGGTGGTGATTGCGAAGGACGGCGAGTGATGAGCAGCAAACGTCCAGAACCCCAAAAAGGTATTCTCGGGATCGTCGCCTATAAGGCAGGTCGCGCCAACGCGACCGGCAACGGTCCCGTTTATAAATTATCGTCGAACGAAACGCCGTTAGGGCCGAGCCCGAAGGCGAAAGAAGCTTATCTTGCCGCCGTGCAATCACTTGAACTTTATCCTGAAGGCTCGTCTGAAAAACTGCGCAAGGCGATCGGCGAACGCTATGGTCTGAATGCGGATCGGCTTGTTTGCGGCTCGGGTTCGGACGAACTTCTGCATTTGTTGGCGCAAGCCTATCTCGGTGATGGTGACGAAGCGATTGCGACCGAGCACGGGTTTTTGATTTATCCCGTTGTGACGGCTGCGGCAGGCGCAACGCTTGTCGAGGTGAAGGAACGCAATCTGCGTGCAGATGTGGACGCGATCCTTGCCGCCGTGACGCCCAAAACAAAAATTGTGTTTCTGGCCAATCCAAACAACCCGACCGGCAGCTATCTGCCCGTTGACGAGGTTAAGCGTCTGCATGCCGGATTGCGCCCCGACATTCTGTTTGTGATCGATGCTGCCTATAGTGAATATGTGCGCGCGAATGATTATGAGAGCGGTATTGAGCTTGTGGCGACAAGCGACAATGTGGTGATGACGCGTACATTCTCGAAAATTTACGGGTTGGCGGCTTTGCGTCTGGGGTGGATGTATGCGCCTGCGCATGTCATCGATGTGATCAACCGCACGCGTGGGCCTTTCAATGTGTCGGTCGCGGCAATGGAAGCCGGAACTGCGGCTATCGCTGACATTGTGCATTTTGAAAAAGCCCGCACGCACAACGAACACTGGCTCGGTTGGCTCACAACCGAGATCCGCAAACTGGGTCTTGAAGTGCCGACAAGCGTCGGTAATTTTCTGTTGATCAAGTTTACCGACGAGACGGGGAAAACGGCGGCTGACGCTGACGCTTTCCTCTTGTCGCGTGGACTTATTTTGCGTCAGGTCGCCTCCTACAATTTGCCGGCCTATCTGCGTCTCACTGTCGGAACGGAAGAGGCGAACCGTTTGCTGGTCACCTCATTGGCTGAATTTCTTGGTAAAAAATCATGAGTGTCATCGTGGATCCGCGTTATAAGCGCGTTGCTTTGATCGGCCTTGGTCTTATCGGCGGCTCGCTCGGCCATGCGATCCGTCGTGGTAACCTTGCCGACACGGTGGTGGGTTATGCTTCGTCCGAGGCGACGCGCGAACGTGCCAAAGCAATTGGCTTCGTCGATGACGTTGTGGCGAGTGCGGCAGATGCCGCCCGTGACGCCGATCTCATCGTACTTTGTGTGCCGGTGGGGGCGCTTGCGAAAGTCAGCGCCGAAATCGAGCCTGCACTCAAGGCCGGTGCGACAGTGACGGATGTCGGTTCGGTAAAAAATGCAGTCGTGCGCGACACGGGTCCTTTTATTCCCGACGGAGTGCATTTTATTCCGGGGCATCCCATCGCAGGCACCGAGCAGTCTGGGCCTGATGCGGGTTTTGCCGAACTCTTCGACGGGCGTTGGTGCATCCTCACGCCGGTGCCGGGAACGGACCGCGATGCGGTGGCAAAACTTGCGGCCTTCTGGGAAGCCTGCGGCTCCAAGGTCGATTTCATGGAACCCAAGCACCATGATCTTGTGCTTGCCATCACCAGCCACCTGCCGCATCTCATCGCTTACAATATCGTCGGCACAGCGGATGATATGGAAACCGTGACGCGGTCTGAAGTTATCAAATATTCCGCTGGTGGCTTCCGAGACTTCACGCGTCTTGCCGCTTCAGACCCGACGATGTGGCGCGACGTCTGCCTCAATAACAAGGATGCGATCCTTGAAATGCTGGGGCGGTTTTCAGAAGACCTGTCAGCATTGCAGCGGTCGATCCGCTGGGGTGACGGCGATGCGCTATTCAATCTGTTCACACGGACACGCGCGGTCCGCCGTTCGATCATTGATGCAGGACAGGATAATCCTGTGCCGAACTTCGGGCGCAATCCGACACATGCCTCACCCGCAGACGACAACGATCAATAGATCGGATCGAGGCGCGCCACATAAAGTGGTCCGAGATAGAGCTTGCCCTGATTCATGGTGACCGGCACCGCGATGCGCCCGTCTGTCTTGCCCTGTAGCTGCGAGACGAGCCCGAGACCCAATAAAGCGAGCTTCGCATCCTGTTGGCGGACGATGCCTGCTTTGACGAGGGCCGCGAGCAGTTGGTCGTAATTGGTAATCTCGGCGTCAAAGTTTCCTTTGGGCCGTGCTTCTTCATCCAATGTCACATTGCCCTGCGCCCAGAGATTGAGCGGACCCCATTTAATGGTGAGGTCTGACACGGTGAGGTGTCCGCCTTGCTGCAGCCAGTCGCGTGACAGTTTGACAAGGCTGACTGTGCTGCGGCGCGGCACATCGCGCAAACGAGCCTGTATTGAAATCAGGGCAATGTCGTGACCAAGCACATCAGCGGGACCGGTGGTGTTTACCCGCATGTTGTCGCCCTGGAGCGCAATGTCGTAGCTCGTGCTTGTGTCGTCTGTGTCGCGCGCAATACGGAGGCTGCCATCATCATCGGCAGGGCGTAGGTGCAATTGCAACCGGTCGGCAGATAGTCTCTCGCCGCTGATGCCATTGGCGAGATCGTCATTGGCAATGCCGTCGCGCAGGCCCGTGAATTTATCAATGTCGATGGCGAGGCGGCCGAAGGGTTCGTCCGGCTCATCGACATAGCTCACCCAAGTGCCCGCCGCCTGAGCGCGGATCAGATGCCGAAGCGGATTGCGCCCGCGCACGTCGCTGTAACTCAGTTGTTGCTCGCCGTCGATCTTGAGTACGACGTGGCGCAGATTATAGGGCATGAAATCGGCTTCGAGCGACGGTGCGGACCAGGCCCAGTTTTCCGGCGCTTTTGGCGCGTTGGCGAGCGGTCCGGTGAAACTTGCGGCGATGCGATAAGGAAAGCCGCCGACCGAAAGCGCGCTCCAATCGACGTTAATGTCGGAAGGATTGTCGCGTGTTGAAAAATTTTCGATACCCTCACGCAGCTTGTCGGCGGCGATGAACCAATAGACCGAATACAGGACGCAGACCGCGGCTATGCCAACGAAGGGCAGGAATATGCGAAATGGCGTGTGTGTCTTCTCGGGAATGGCGGCGGGCGGCGGTGGTATGTCGGTCATGGGCTCGCTAGACTGTCAGGCTTCACTGGGACATTAAGATGCAGGATTTGTGGGTGTTTGGATATGGCTCGCTGATGTGGCGGCCGGGTTTTGAGTTCGCCGAGCGCCGGCCAGCGCGGTTGCATGGCTATCATCGCGCATTTTGTGTCTATAGCCATGTTCATCGCGGCTCGCCTGAGCGCCCTGGCCTTGTCTTTGGTCTGGACGCGGGTGGATCGTGCCGTGGTGCCGCTTTTCGCGTTGAAGCCGCACAAGCGGCTGAAACACGGGCCTATCTGCAGGCGCGCGAGCAGGTGACGTCAGTTTATGTCGAGCGCGTAACGAATGTGGTGCTCGACGACAGTCTGCAGCGTGTCGAGGCTTTGTGCTTTGTCGTTGATCGTAAGCATCATCAGTATGCAGGTGCGCTCGATTTCGACAGGCAAGTTGATCTCATCACCCATGGTGAGGGGCAGTCTGGCAAAAACCCTGAATATCTGGAAAGTACCCTCAGCCATCTTGATGAGGCTGGTATTGCGGATAAGGAGCTGACTAGGCTTTGGCGCGCCGTAGAAGCGCGCCTGCGTCAATCCGGGTCGCGCCCGTGAACTGACCGAGCTCGGCAAGTGCTGTCTCCAGTGATTGCTTGCGGGCCTTGTCGAGTTTGATGCCCTTCTCCAGCCATAGGCCTTTGATTTCAAGTCTGTCATCGCTGCGATGGGCTTTCATGTCAGCGCGACCGATGAAGCGGTCGCCCTCCATGATCGGGAGCACGTAATAGCCGTATTTACGCTTTCTCTCCGGTACGAATATCTCAATTGTGTAGTCGAAGCCGAAAAGACGAAGCGTGCGCTTGCGGTCGCGGATTGCGGGATCGAAGGGAGAGAGAAAACGCACTTCCCGATGAGGTGCGTTCGCAGCGGCAAGCTCGGCTTCGATGCCGGGAAAGGCGAATGCCGGTTTGCTGCTGCCGTCGTCGCCTGTGACTGCGACTTCGACAATGTCGCCGCGCTTCAATGCGGCAGCGGCCCATGCTTTCGCTTCGGCAATCGAGATGAGTGCGAAGAAGGCGGCGAGTTCCTGATGTGTGGCGAAGCCAAGACGTGTGAGCGCGGTGTGTGCTGCCCAGTCGATGGTCTGTTTGCGCGTGGGGCGCGCTTCGCGCAGATCGTCAGGGATCACGCGGGCGCTGAGGTCGTAGACTTTTTCAAATCCGTCGCGGCGTACGATGGCGAGTTCACCGGTACGCCAAAGATGTTCGAGCGCCGTTTTGGACGGGCCCCAGCCCCACCAACCACCGCCACCCTTGTCATCAAAGGCGCGGGCGAGCGTTTCGCCATGTTTGCGAATATGTGTGCGGACGCGAGAGATGACTTTGGCCGGATCGTCGCCGATGCGGCTTGACCAATTGGGGTGCTTGAGGCGCGCTTTGGCGGCGGTAAAGCGATGATGCCAATGGGGATAGAACTCCATCGGGATCAGGGAAGCATCATGCGTCCAATGTTCAAAGAGACTGCGCTGATCGTGGTGCAATGTATGAAGTAACTCGCGCTGGTAACCGGCTCCGCGCGAAAACAGGATCATGTGATGCGCGCGCTCGACCGCGTTGACACTGTCCAGCTGCACAAAGCCGAGTTTGTGGATCAACGCGTGAAGCTCTGCTTCGCTCAGCACATGTGTGCTGCGGGTCGCCAGAGCGTGACGATCCAGAAAGAGCGCGCGGGCGGAGGCGTTGTCGATTTCCAGAATTGCTTTTGTCATTTTTTAGGATTGCTCGAATGTCTTGGCTCGAAGACGTATTCGAGTTTCAATCCGTCGGGGTCTGCAAACATCACTGCATAATAGCCCTTGCCATATTGGGGGTAGTCGGCGGGCGCATCGAGCACGGTTGCTTTGATTGCGAGCAAGAGTGCGTATAGCGCGTCAACATCTTCGCGGCTCTCGGCGATCCAGGCGATGTGATGAAGTCCCGACGAAGTTCGGTCGTGCCGACGCGAAGCACCGAGCTCTGACGCTTTCATCAGGCCGATTGAGGGCAGATGATCGCCGGAAGTCGCATGCTGCCAGTCAATGCCGCGCTCGTCTTCGTCCCAGCGTTCATATCCCATGTGGCCCAGCACAGCGTCGTAGAAAGAGGCTGAGGCCCATGGATCTTTGACAGTGAGGTCGAGGTGATGGAGGAAGCCGCGCATTCATTCGTCCGAGTCATAGATTCTTCCGGCGTTTCGTAAGCTCAGAAAGCGGTGTCTCCAGAGAGCGAGTCCGCGGCTCCCTACTACTAGGAGAATTCCGATGATGAGCGCGATCAATTGATTTGCAATCGTTGAAAAGCTCGGGATCGTGGTCGGGCCTGAGGCAGAATACAACGCAATGTATTGACCCGTGACGACAAGGGTGTGAGGTAGGGCGTCGGCAATGAAATAAAAGCCGAGCAGAGCAATTAAGATCTCTTCAATGCGAGTGTAATTGATTCCTGTCGCAAGTTCTTCGGCGCCGACTTCCGTTATGAACGTATTCGTAATTCGTTTGTCTGCGCGAAATAAGATCAGACCGAATAACAGAACGGTGGTGAGTGGAAGGGCGTAGCCGATGAGCCAGATTGTCCATGTCAGGTGAGTTGTCTTGATTTGTAAGGCTAGAATGCTGAGTGGAATGCGCGCCAATGCGGATGCGATGATGAATAGACCGAGTAGTTTGAGCATCAAGCGGGACAAATCGCGATAGTTCATCTCATCAGTCTCCTGCGACGCGCGGATGTTTCAGTGATGATGTGACGGAGCGCGCGTGGCCATACATTTTCCGACTTTCGGAAAATAGCTTAGCTGCAAATATGACGGTTTCTATCATAACTTTCCCAAATCATCGCCTTACCGGAACGGATCATGGCGCAATTGACCTCGATCCCGGATTCGGTCCAGCAGATCGCGGTGACGCGATTGTAGCTAGTGCCCGTTTGTTCACAGCGTAAAACATGATGAAGGACAAGGGACTGCAACTGGCTTTTGGCGGCAGCGCCTGAAGCGGGTGGGCAGGGGTGGCCAGGGAGACAGGTTTCGTTCATCTCGCGGGCAGCTATAGCGTGGAGCCGGATGGATGCGCCTTCACGGCAATGAATGGGACCGTCGCCGTCATAGACAGTGGTGACAGTGCATTTGAACATTGCGCCTGCGCCCTGAAGCGTTGAGTCGAATGTTGTCAGGATTGGCGACACATAAGTTTGCGAAGTTGGCTCAGTAGTTTGCAAGAACGTAGGCGAGGAAACTGGCCAATAGATCACGATTGCAAAAATGCTCATCGCGAGGCCAATAACAATGGTGGGAAAAACAAATTGGTTTGATCGCTGCGGCGGAGGCTTTCGTTCAAATCTGACGATGCGATCTTTGGTCGAAAACATTTACGCCACCAATGCACAACGAACACTTGTTCGGTTGAGCATATGGGGCTGAGCGTGAAGGCTTTGCTAGGCGAAGCGCTAAAGTTTTAACGAAAGCGCGTCCGTTATGGATGTATCGTCGCTCTAGACGGTGCTATGCGCTTCTTGAAGATGAAAGTGATTTTGGTTCAGCCGCATTTTGAATAGCCGCATGACGTGCAGGTCTCGCAGCCTTCCTGACGGATCAGGCTGCGTTCGCCGCAGCGCGAGCAGCCTTTGGCTTTGGAGGTGCCGGATGCGGGCGGCGTCAGTTCACCGACCACGGCGCGGATAGCCTCATGTTCGGGCGCGTCGTCGTCGCGGGTGATGAAGCCCGTGTCGAGCATATGCTGTTCGATGACTTCGCCGATGGCGGCAAGCAGGCTCGGTACGTAGCGGCCCTTCATCCAAGAGCCACCGCGCGGATCGAACACGGCTTTAAGTTCTTCAACGACGAATGTCACGTCGCCACCGCGACGGAAGACTGCCGAGACCATGCGTGTCAGCGCGACGGTCCAAGCGTAGTGTTCCATATTTTTGGAATTGATGAAGATTTCAAACGGGCGGCGTCTGCCATCCTGAATGATGTCATTGATGGTGATGTACATGGCGTGATCGGATTCGGGCCAATTCAATTTATAGGTATAGCCCGGCAGAACTGTCTCACGCTCAAGCGGCTTTGACATATAGACGACGCCATCTTTTTCAAACGGGATCGCCTTGGCGGGCACTTCGACGGCGGGGGCGGCATCGACCGTCAGCACGGAGTCGCGCACGTCGCTCGGGCGATAGGTCGTGCAGCCCTTGAGGCCTTTGTCGTAAGCGTCAGTGTAAATATCTTTAAACGCGTCGAAGGAAATATCCTCCGGCACGTTGATGGTTTTGGAAATTGAGCTGTCGATATGCTTCTGGCAGACGGCCTGCACGGCGAGATGATCTTCAGGTGCCAGCTCCTGCGCGCTTACGACATAATCGGGCAGGGCCGCGCCGTCGCCGAATTTTTCGTAGAATTTGTCAACGGCATAGTCCGTCACGCGTTCTTCGCGGCGCGATCCGTCCGGCATCAGCACTTTGCGCGTGTAGCTGAAGGCAAAGACAGGTTCGATGCCGGACGACACATTGCCGGCAAAGAGCGAAATGGTGCCGGTGGGTGCGATCGAGGTCAGGAGCGCGTTGCGGATGCCATGGGTGGCGATGGCTTCGCGGACATCCTCATCCATCGCGGCGATGGTTTCGCCTTTGAGATAGGCGTCGCGGTCGAAAAGCGGAAAGGCACCTTTTTCGCGCGCCAGATCGGCGGAAGCGAGATAGGCGCTGCGCGAAATTGCTTTCATCCATGTGTCGATGAGCTTCAGTGAAGCCTCGGAGCCATAGCGCGTGCGGCAGAGGATCAGCGCGTCGGCAAGACCGGTAACACCGAGGCCGATGCGGCGTTTGCCTTTGGCTTCGCGCTCCTGCTCGGGAAGCGGAAAGCGCGAGACATCGACAACATTGTCCATGGCGCGCACTGCGTCGCGCACCAGTGCGTCAAGTTCGTCCATGTCGATGCGGGCATCATCACCAAAGGGTGAGCGTACAAGGGAGGCGAGATTGATCGAACCCAGCAGGCAGGCGCCATAGGGCGGCAGAGGTTGTTCGCCGCAGGGGTTCGTCGCCTGAATGGTTTCGCAATAGTGCAGATTGTTGCGGGCATTAATGCGGTCAATGAAAATCACGCCGGGTTCGGCATAGGCATAGGTCGCGGCGATGATGCGGTCCCAGAGCGCCCGGGCCTTGAGCGTGCGATAGGTCCTGCCGTTGAAAACGAGCGGCCAGTCAGTATCGGCCTTGACCGCCGCCATGAAGGGGTCCGTCGCCAGCACGGAAAGATTGAACATGGTGAGACGGCCCGGCGCGCGTTTGGCGTCGATGAATTCCTCGATGTCGGGATGGTCGCAACGCATGACGGCCATCATGGCGCCACGGCGCGAACCGGCGGACATGATGGTGCGGCACATAGCGTCCCAGACATCCATGAAGGACAGCGGTCCCGACGCGTCCGCGCCGACGCCTTCAACGCGCGCACCTTTGGGGCGCAGCGTCGAGAAGTCATAACCAATGCCGCCGCCCTGCTGCATGGTCAGCGCGGCTTCTTTGAGATTGTCGAAAATGCCCGCCATCGTGTCGGGGATCGTGCCCATGACGAAACAATTGAAGAGTGTCACGTCGCGACCTGTGCCTGCGCCTGCGAGAATGCGGCCTGCGGGCAGAAAGCGATGATCCGTTAGGGCTGCCTTAAAGCGGGCGGCCCAATGGTTTTGCGCGTCGGGGCTTTCGGCGGCGGCAAGCGCGTTGGCGACGCGCGAGAACGTATCCTCGACCGTCAGATCAAGCGGGGTCCCGTCCGGACCGTGGAGACGGTATTTCATATCCCAGATCTGTTCGGCGATCGGAAGCATTGGCAGCACTCGTCAGGTTATCGCGTGAAGACGAGATCATAGCACAAAAAGGTCGGAAACTGCATGTAAATGTTCACTTTTTGTGCCTGATTTTGTTCACAGGCACTTCAATAGTATGTAGCTGTAATCATTGAAAAATTATATTTGTTCCCGCAATTCACAGGCATGCGGAACGAAGTATCCACAATGTGACGAGGTTATTGGTTTTCACCAAGTTCGCGTCGCGCTTCGGCGACAAGTCGGGCTGTCGCCGTCTCGATTGTGGTTTCGAGCGTGTTCATGAACGTGGTGCGGTCGAGCCCGGCCGGGATCGCGGGCAGAAATTCCAACACAATGGTGCCGGGTTTGCGCAGAAAGCGGCGGCGAGGCCAGTACAGGCCTGAATTGACGGCGGCGGGCACGCAAGGCACACCGAGTTGACGATAAAGCGCGGCAATGCCGGGTTTATAGTCGGGCGCGGCATCTGGTGCCATACGCGAACCCTCGGGGAAAATAACGATGGGTCGTGATGCAGCGAGCGCAGATTTGCCCTGGCTGATAAGGCGGCGGATGGCGGATGATCCTGAGCCGCGATCAATGGCGATCATGCCCGCCTTTTTGGAGAACCAGCCGTAGTAGGGGATCCAGAGCAATTCGGATTTGAGCACGATGGCAGGGTCGTTCAGGGCCGCGACCAGTACAATCGTATCCCACATGGATTGGTGCTTGGCAGCAACGAGTGTGCTGCCTGAAGGAATTTCACCCCTGATTTCGTAATGTGTACCGGCGGTGATTTTCAGCAGCCAGAGTGCTGTCTGCGAGAGCTTCGTGATGACGAACACCGCGCCTTTGCGCGGCCCGAACAAAGCGGGTGTTGCAATAAGTCCGACGACGATAGCTGTGAGATAGAGTGAGAGATTGAAAAGGATCGAGCGAAGCCGCAGCAAGGGCCAATTCCTTATGTAGCGCGCAGGAGTGGCCGCGCGTGAAACAGCGTGAGCAGATATTTTGAATATTCTGACACGAGTAATTTTGTGGTGCCCGGAAAATCCCACCAACCGTCAAGATGCAATGTGCCCTGCACCACCGGAAATGGCGTAATGGCGACGTCTGGCATTGCGCGCTGCAATTCAAGTGTGGCGCGTGGCATGTGATAGGTCGAGGTCACGAGAATGATCGAGTGGTAGGCGTGGTTCCGCACCCAAGCTGCTGTTTCGGTGGCATTGCCGATGGTATCTTCGGCTTGACGGCCCAAGTCCACACAGCAATCGAATTTGGCTGACTGACCGCTCAGCGTCTTCTTCAACGTGGCGGGTTTGACTTCGGGATGGACACCGGTGATGAGCAGACGCGCACCTTTGCCGTCGTCGAGAAGTTTGACGGCCTCCGCGATGCGACCCTCACCGCCGGTGAGCGCGACGATGGCGTCGGATGCCGCCACATTGTCAGGCGAATGGCGATCCAGCACAGCGGCAAAGACGAGAAAGCCGAGCACGTAAAGGGTCAGCATGAGGCCGACAAACGTCACCACGCCGTTGCGCAGGCGTCGTTTGATCCGGTCAAAAAATTTCAGTGTCCTGCTCATGCCGTCTCTTGTGTGCGAGTAGTCTGAAGGTGACTTTACCATATGGAGATGGCAGACGAAGCCTGCTTGTTATGCCGGGAGTGACGTGAATTAACCGCTGGAATCTGGCTCAAAGGAGGCGATGGAGTGTCCGCATGACGGTGATGCGGGCGGTCAGGACGGAGACGAGAGCGGCGGCGAGCGGTACGAAGAGTAGGGCAGGGTAATATTCAAGTCGCAGGCCCGACATCGGTACCATGAACATGGTGGTGTTGCTGCCCTGCAGGGCAAGCGCAAGGAAGGCGGTGAGCGATAGGAAGAGACCGATCATACCGCCGCGAAAACCCAGATGCAGAAAATGGCGCTGCACTTCCGCCGCTATGAAGCGGTCGCGCGCACCGGTGAGATGCAGCACTTCGACCACTTCGCGGTTGGCAGACAGTCCCGCACGCGTGGCAAAGGTGACAATGGCGACCATGGTGGCGGCAACCACAATCAACACGGCATAGGCGAGCCATTCAGCGGCACGCGCCGCGCTCATCAACTGGTCCTGCCATTGCCGGTGGGTATCGAGCTGAGCACCGGGGGCAACGGCGACAATTGCCTGTGCGAGCGCTTCAAGATCGGGTGGAGAGGTTGCGTCGATCCGCACATCGATGAGGTGAGGCAGTGGTAGATCGTCCGTCACATTGCCTGTGCCGAGCCAGGGCTCTAGGAGCGCCTTCATGTCTTCGTGGCCGAGCGCCTTTGCCGACACGACGCCTTCGCTTCGTGACAACACGTAAAGCACGGCGCGGATTTGTTCATCGGGTGTCATCGCATTGGTTGGTTTTACTTCGATGGTAAGGGCGCCCGAAAGGTCGCGTGTCCAGTCGGATGTGACGTGTGACACGGAAAGGGCGGCGCCAAGCGCAAGGCTTGCGAGAAAACACATGGCGGCAATGACGAGGACAAGCGAAAGGCCGGTCGCCCCTGCCGATGGCATGACCGAGCGTGTCTCGACAAGAAGCGCGCTGAGCATGGCGGCGTAGCCCTTGCGCGGTGGCTCCTCGCCAAGGACAGCAGGGTCGTCGCTTGCGGGTTTGGCGGGGGTATTAGCCACGGATCGTAAGCCTCCCGCCTTTGAGCATGAGTTCGGTGGCACCTGCCTCTTCGACAAGCGCATGGTCATGGGTGGCAATCAGGATTGATGTGCCGAGCCTATTCAGTTCCATAAAGAGGCGCAGTAGGCGTTTGCCCATTTCCGGGTCCACATTGCCTGTGGGTTCGTCGGCGAGCAACAGATCGGGCTGGGCCACGACCGCGCGGGCAATAGCGGCGCGCTGTTTTTCGCCGCCTGACAGCGTCGGCGGGCGCGCCTGCATGCGCTCGCCGAGGCCGACCCAGGCGAGAAGTTCGCGTACATCGTCGCGGTAGCTTGCCTCGGGACGGCCCTGAATGCGGAGCGGTAGGGCGACATTCTCATAGGTTGTGAGATGATCGAGCAGGCGGAATTCCTGAAATACGACACCAACACGGCGGCGCAGATCCGGCAATTCGGCGCGCGGCAGGGTGGCAATATCGCGCCCGAACATGGTGATGAGGCCGCGCGAAGGGCGCTGGGCCATGAACATGAGTTTGAGCAGCGAGGTTTTGCCAGCGCCTGAGGGGCCGGTGAGGAAATGGAACGAGCCCGGCGCAAGGTGAAAGCTCACATCGCGCAGGACCTCCGGTCCCATCCCATACCGCATACCTACATTCTCGAAACGAATCATGCAGGGCAAGGTATCATGGACCGTGTGATTTGATACGACGTCCACCTCCCCGAAAGTGCGAGAATGTGCGCTTTTTTCGAGCGATTTAACCGGGCTTTAACCATAGATCGCGTTTCAATAGTCTGTTGAAATCGGTGCTTGGTCCGTTGCTGCGGGTCGGGGCTCTGAATATCTGTCTTTTGAACTTTTTTGCTTGGCGTCTCACAGCTTATGGCGGCTTTATCACGGATGATTATCACCTGCCCGTCATGTTCTTCGCGCTACCCAGTGGATGCGTCTTCCTTTGCGCCGTCAGGCCGCAAAGTGCGCTGTGCCAAATGTGGCAACACATGGCATCAGGCACCGCCGAGTGACCTTGGCGGGGACGCGGATGAGAACGGTAGTGAGACTCCCAAACCGGCTCCGGTGACTGAGAACGAGGACGCCAACGCTGTCCGTCCTGCACCCATCGGGCAAAAGCCGCTCTTCAACAGTGGCGCTGCCAAGTCAAAGTCTGCGGAACCTGAAGTTGCGGCTGAGGCACCTGCGGCTCGCCCTGTTCCTGCACCGGTTGCTCCGGCGGATGCGCTTGACGACGATGATATTGTTTTTGCGCCTGCCGAAACGACGGCTGCGAAATCGCCTGGTGCGCCAGAAACACCGGTGAAGTTTTACGACATTAAGAGTGCGCAAGTTCAGACCGGCGGGTCGATGCGTCGTTATCTCAATGACGTCGCTTCGATGCGGCGGGGGCGCGTGTTTGCCGCGGTCGGCTGGGTGATGCTGACCATGTTCGTGGCCGGCACGGTTTACGGCGCCGTGGAATACCGTCGCGAGATTGCCGCTTTCTGGCCTTCAACTATCCGGCTTTATGAAGCCGCAGGTGCGCCGGTTAATCTTGTCGGGTTTGAACTGGCGCATGTTTCATATGAGCGGCAGGACGAGAACGGGTTGCCGGTTCTCGCCATTAAAGGCGAAGTCCTGAATATATCCGGTGAAACGCGGCGTGTGCCGCGTCTGCGCGTGAGCTTGAGCGACGAAAAACGGCATGAACTTTATCACTGGACGTTTGCGCTCACCGAAAGCGAGTTGAAAGCTGATGGCAAGGCAAGCTTCACGACACGTTTGTCGAGCCCGCCGCCTGCGGCACGTGATCTCGAGGTGCGGTTTGTGGAGCCGGGCGAAGAACCTGCCACTGAAACCCTGAGCGGTGATGAGATTGTCCCCGCAGACGACACAATTCCCCACGAAAAGTCCGGCGTGAGTGGCGCTGTGTCAGACGAGGAGTCGTCCGATATCGCACCGGCTGATGCAAGCGAAGATGCGGCAGATGCTGTTGAATCGGAGGTGCCTGCGGACGAACTGCCTCACGAAGATGCAGGGCCGCACTCGCCTGACGCTGTGTCCGAGCCCCATCACCCCTGAGCGAGGCGGCCCATGAGCATTCTTGCTCCCGACGCACGCATATCCGTTCTGATTGCCGCCGATGTGCTGGCCGACCGCGTTTCCGCGCTCGCGCGCGACATCGTTGCTGAAATGGGGCCTGCGCCGTTGGTTATTCCGGTGCTGAAAGGAAGTTTTATATTTGCGGCTGACTTGCTGCGGGCGTTGCATGTCGCGGGCGCTGTGCCCGATATGGATTTCATCGGTCTGTCGAGCTACGGGGCGGGAACAAATTCGCGCGGTGAGGTAACGATTGTGCGCGATACGGAGGCCGATATTGCGGGCCGGGACATTCTGATTGTTGATGATATTCTGGAATCCGGTCGCACGCTCGCCTTTGCCAAAGATCTGATGATGGCGCGACGCGCAAATTCGGTGAGGACCTGCGTCTTGCTGAACAAGCCCGGTAAGCTCGCTGTTGCGATGAAGGCTGACTTTGTCGGCTTTGAGTGTCCGGATAAATTTGTCATTGGCTATGGTATGGATGTCGCTCATGCCTATCGCCAATTGCCTTTCGTGGGCGTGGTGGAAAGCTGAGTAATGGCACGCATTCTGATTGCTGAAGACGAGGCGAGCGTGCGTGAATTTATCACGCGGGCCTTACGTGGTGCCGGTCATTACATTGATGCGGTGGGTGATGGCAGCGACGCGCTGACCCGGCTCGGTGAAGCGCGCGCCAGCGGGACGCCTTATGATCTTTTGCTGACCGATATTCTGATGCCGGTGATGGACGGGATTTCGCTTGCGCTGACTGCAGCGCGCGATACACCCACCATGTTCATCATGCTGATGACGGGCTATTCCGATCAGCGTGAACGTGCTTATGGTCTTGACGAGATCATTCAGGACATATTGCTCAAGCCCTTTACGCTGGACGAACTTGTAACCCGCGTTGACCTGGTGCTTACCGGACAAGCTGCGCGCTGAAATTTATCTTTTAAAACCGGTTGAGCAAGCGGTCGAAATAGTCGAGTTCGCTTTGCGGGCGGCCGAGCTCGCTGGCGCGGCGGCGCAGATCCTCGATGATCGCGCGTGCTTTCTGGCGATTGATCTGCTCCGGCACAGTATTGTCGCGTTCGGTATTAGGGTTGCCGCCGCGTTGCAGCGGGTCTTTGCTGTTTGCACCCTGAGGGTTCGGTTGTGCCTTGCTGCCGCTGCCCGTCATGCTCTGGGCGAGCTGGTCGACCAGCCCTTGCGCGCTGTCGCGCATGCTTTGAATGGCCTGTCCCTGAGCAATCGCCGCGCGATCGGGACGGGCATCACTGAGGCGGCCTTCGGCGCTCTTCATCTGGTCGCCGGCCTTTGGGAGCGCGCCCGGCACGTCAGCGCCTGCTTCTTCCAGAGCTTTCAGAATGGCATCAAGCTGACTGCGCAAACCTTCTTGTTCATGCTTGAGATCGGCGGGCGATTTGTTGCCCTTGCCGCTTTTGCCGCCCTGCTCACCCATTTGGTTGCCGGATTGGAACGTCTTGTCCATCAGGGCACGTTCTTGTTCGATCAGACCGGAAATCTTGTCGACAGCTTCCGCCATTGCTTTTTCGGCTGGTGTCATGCCCTTGCTCTCGTCGGGCGTTTGCATGTTCTCCATGATCGCTTGCATCTGTTCGAGCAGACGTTTGGCGTCCTCGCGTGAACCGCTGTTGGCGAGGTCGCCGATCTCGCTGAGCATTTTTTCAAGCGCTTCGCGGTCAATTGTCTGACCGTCCTTAGGCGCAAATTTTTCCATCATCGCCTGATCCGGGTTATCGCCGGACTTGGCCACAAGCGCGTCCATGTAGCGCTGGAAAGCATCTTTCAACTCCCGCACGAGCTGGGCGATCTCATCGGGAGAAGCGCCTGACGCCAAAGCCTTGGTGAGGGCGTCGCGCGCGCGGCGCATGTCGGCTTCCGCCAGTGACAGGTCCCCGTCTTCAATGCGCAGTGCTACCGACCAGAGAAGGTCGTAGATGCCGTTGAGGTCCTCGTCGTCATTGGCCGACAACAATTGCCAGTAGGCGGTGCGCAGGCCGAGATAAACCGATGTCTCTTCGATATAGCGCGCACCGTCAAAGGTGAGAGCGTCAAGCACGCGGGCGACGCGAGTGGTGGCAGAAGGGGCCATGGCAAGGTTGCGGCGTTGCTCTATGACCGCGGCAGCGAGCGGCTTGGTGAAGTTGCGCGCGGGGAGCGTCATAGCGACGGGTTCGCTTTCACCCGTTTGTCCCGCATCGTCATTGGCAACGAGAGTAACGAGTGCGGGCAAGCCCGCCCAAGGGTGGGACGTTAGATCGATATAGGTCTCACCTTTGCCGTCCTTCGGGTGCATGGTCTTGAGTGGCAATGAGATGCTTGGTGGCTTCACGAGTGCGGTGCCGCGTGTCTGTCGAAAGAGGTCGGCGATTTTTTTGCGGGCGGCAGCGCGTTTTTCATCTTCCGGCGGGGCGCCGTCCGCAAGCATCACGCGGGCGCTTGCTTGTGTGACGCCATAATCGTCCGAGACCATATAAGCAAAATGCAGCGAGCCTGAGGCTGTTTGCTGCAGGGGCATGGCGAAGTTTATTTTGGGCAGCTGATCCGGGGTCGTCTCAATGGTCCAGCCGCGCAGCATCCGGCCGCCTTGTGTGAGTGCATATTCGGCGTCAGACGTAATTTTGGTGTCCACCGAGAAATTCGAATTTCCGAGATCGGTGAGCGGTTCTGGCCGACCGCGGTCCGCATCGGCTGTTTCGAGCGACGGGATGTTGCGCATTCCGTGGGCGCGCAATGAAAGCACACTGCCGACAGGCACCTTGACCACATCACTCGCACTGACCGGCTTGAACGCGGGATCGCTATCGGCGCTGTCGCCGCGCTCAAGATAGACGGGGCGTTGACCGGTATAGGCGGGCGGCGTGATCCACGCCTCGATTGTGAAGGCGCGCGTGGATCCGGCACCGGGAAAAAAAGCCGCCGCGATACGGGAAAAACGTCCGGGGCCTGTGCCGACGAGGCCGATCACGAGCAGCAAAATGACGATGGCACGCAGGCCGTAGGGGTCACGTGTGACGAGGCCCGGTGTGACAAAGCCCAGTTTGAGTTTTTTCAGGCGGGTCGCGATCCATGCCTGATGCGCTTGCCACAGCACAGGGTCGCCTGATCCCTGGGCTGCGATATCCTCATAGGCGCTCAAAGGTTGATGGGCGAGGCCGGAGGCTGCTTCGAGATGGGTGAGGGCTGCATCACGGTCGGGCCAGCGGAAGCCGCGCAAACCGTTCCAGAGTGCAATGGCGAGGAGAAAACTGAAGACGCCTAACAGGCCCCAATGGACGGCCAGCGGGAGGGCGCTGAAGGTGCCAAGGAGCGCGGTCGCCATAAAGAGGCCCGTGAGGGCCGCCGCTGTCCACAATCCCGCCCAGAGGCGCTCCCAGACCAGTAGGGCGCGCGCAAAGCCGATGCGCCGCGTGATGCGGCGCGGCAGGGAACGGCCTGCCGGTGCTGTCTCGCCTGTGTCTTTGGTCGTGCTGCCGTTCAAGCTGTTGCGCCATCGTGTTGTCGCAGGCGCGAACCTGTGCCGGTGGGCCGGTCAGCGCGTGCGGGAGGGGTCCGGTTGAAGCCAGGCTGGAATCTTATCCTGCTTCAGGATTTCGGCATAATCGGGGCGGGCGCGAATGACAGCAAATTCGTCGCCATGAACAAGAATTTCCGGCACCAGCAGGCGGGTATTGTAGGTTGAAGCTTGCACCGCGCCGTATGCGCCTGCCGACATGATGGCGATAAGGTCGCCCGCTTTGACAGGCGGCAGATCACGGCCCTTTGCCATGAAGTCACCAGTCTCGCAAACGGGACCGACCACATCATAGGTAATGCGGGCTTCGTCCTTCGGTTCGGCGACTGTCTTGATCTCGTGGAAGGCTTCATAAAGCGTTGGGCGGATCAGATCGTTCATGGCCGCGTCGATGATGAGGAAGGTGCGGTCGTCGCCCTCTTTGACGTAGATAACACGAGCGACAAGGATGCCCGCGTTGCCAACCACAAGACGGCCTGGCTCGAATGTCAGATCGCAGCCGAGGTGACCCATGGTGGCTTTGACAAGGGCTGCATATTCATCGGGATGTGGGGGGATGTCATTATCCCCGCGATAGGGGATACCGAGCCCGCCGCCGAGATCGATGTGGCTGATCGTGTGACCTTCAGCGCGCAAAGCCTCAACCATGCCTGCGACACGGGTGAAGGCAGCCTTGAAGGGTTCAAGCGAGGTCAGTTGTGAGCCGATATGCACATCAATGCCGATAGCGGCGATTGAGGGGAGTTGTGCTGCGCGCGCATAAACGGCGGGCGCAAGCTTCCATGAAATGCCGAATTTGTTTTCGGCCTTGCCGGTGGCAATTTTTTCGTGGGTCTTCGCGTCCACGTCGGGATTAACGCGAATGGCGATTTTTGCAATCTTGTTTTGTGCAGCGGCAAGTGTCGCCAACAACTCAAGCTCCGGTTCGCTTTCGACATTGAACTGGTCAATGCCGACTTCAAGCGCATAGGTCATTTCGGCGGCAGTCTTGCCGACACCGGAAAAGACGATCTGGGCAGGCGCGATACCGGCAGCCAATGCCCGACGTAATTCGCCTTCCGACACAACGTCGGCGCCTGCGCCTTGAGCGGCAAGCGTCGCGATCACGGCCAGGTTTGAATTGGCTTTGACGGAATAGCAAAGCCGCGCTGGTTGACCTTTGAAGGCGTCGAGAAATACGCGTGCGTGGCGCGTTAGGGTCGCTGAGGAATAGCAATAGAAAGGCGTGCCGATGGCGTCTGCCATGTCGGCAACGCTGACGCCTTCAGCGCAAAGCACGCCGTCACGATATTCAAAATGGTTCATGGATACGCGTGCTTTCGGATTAGCAGGACGGCTCGCCGTTATTCGGAATGATGCTGGGATAGCCCGCTTCCGCACCCTCAGAGTCGCCGTCGATCGGCTGAGGGACCTGCTCAAGCTGGTCGGGATCGGAGACACAATCGGTGCTGCCTGATTTTTCTTGTGCGGCGATTTCAGCGGCACTGAGACCGGGCGGGGGTTCAAGGTCGCCTTTGCGGCCACAGGCGCTCAATGCGGCAAGGAGCGCCACGGCTGTCAGCGTCAAAGTCCATCCCTTGGTCATGTGTTCTCTCTCCGGCGGCATTGAAAACGAAGTGGTCTATCTTGCATCAATTCATCATGTATCAGATCAGGCGTTGCGACCAAATTGGGCCCGCCAGTGGGCGCAGGCCGCGCGCACATTGTCAGGCGCTGTGCCGCCGAAACTCGTACGACTGCGTACCGAATTATCAACACCAAGGACGCCGTAAACTTCGTCGGTGATGCCCGGTTCGACAGCGCGCATTTCGTCCAGCGTCAGCGCATCAAGATCGACGCCCTTCTTTTCGGCGATACCGACAAGCGTGCCGGTGACATGATGGGCCTGACGGAAGGGAAGTCCGAGCGCCCGTACGAGCCAATCCGCAAGATCAGTCGCGGTCGAAAACCCGCGTGAAGCGGCAGCGCGCATTTCAGGTGCATTGACCGTGAGTGTCGCAATCATGCCGGTCATGGCTGCAAGAGAAAGTGATAGCGCGTCGAGCGCGTCAAAGGCAGCTTCCTTGTCTTCCTGCATGTCTTTTGAATAGGCAAGCGGCAGGCCCTTCATCACCACAAGCAGCGTTGTGAGGCCGCCGATGATGCGACCGGATTTGGCGCGTACGAGTTCAGCGGCATCGGGATTTCGCTTCTGCGGCATGATCGACGAACCGGAAGTAAATCCATCGGTCAGGCGGACGAAATTGAAACCGGGGTTCGACCAGACGACGATTTCTTCGGCAAGGCGCGACAGATGCGTCGCGGCAATGGCGGCAGCGGCCAGCGTTTCAAGCACGAAGTCACGGTCGGACACACTGTCGAGCGAATTGCGTGTCGGGCCGTCAAAGCCGAGGTCCTTTGCCGTGCGGTGACGGTCGATCGGAAATGATGTGCCAGCGAGGGCCGCCGCGCCGAGCGGGCTTTCGTTGAGGCGTTTGCGGGCGTCAGCAAGGCGGCTGCGGTCGCGTCCCGCCATTTCAACATAGGCAAGGCAATGATGGCCGAAAGTGACGGGCTGTGCGGTCTGCAAATGCGTGTAGCCCGGCATGATAGTGTCGGCATGGGTTTCCGCCTTGTCGACCAGCGCCAACTGGAATTCGGCGAGTTGCTCATCAAGGTGGTCGATGGTGTCGCGGATATAGAGTTTGAAATCGAGCGCGACCTGATCATTGCGCGAGCGTGCCGTGTGGAGGCGTCCGGCGGTTGCGCCAATGAGGTCTGCCAGTCTCGATTCCACATTCATGTGGATGTCTTCAAGTTCGCGCTTGAACGTGAAGCGGCCTTCCTTGATCTCGGCGAGCACCGCGTCGAGCCCCGCGACAATCTGTTCGGCATCTTCCCTTGAGATAATTCCGGTTTCGGCCAACATGGTGCAATGCGCTTTCGAACCCCGGATGTCCTGGGCGAAGAAGCGTTGGTCGAAGCCGATGGAGGCGTTGATTTCCTCCATTATCCGGTCGGGGCCTTCGCCAAAACGGCCGCCCCACATTTTATTGCTCATTCAGGGTTCTCTGGGTCTTGATGCCCGGACGCGCCCCAAGTCTTCTGGGGACACCCGATGTTTCAGTTTCAGCCAAAGCTTATCGCACTTCTGACAGCAATTGGGCTGGTGATTGTGGGCGCGGTATACGTGATGGTCGGGCCTCAAATCAATGATAAGGGTGCAGTCGGGGCCGACAGCGGTGGAATTTTGTCGCCCCTTGCCACCGGCAAGCTCGCCAATTTCAGACCCGCTGCCTTGCTTGAGGCAGTGCCGGAGCTTGAATTTCATGACGGGGCAGGAAAAACCGTCCATTTGTCGGACTTTCAGGGCCGTGTGGTGCTTTTGAACCTCTGGGCAACCTGGTGTGTGCCGTGTCGTGAGGAAATGCCCGCGCTCGATGCGCTTGAGGCGGCTATGGGGTCTGATCAGTTTCAGGTTCTAGCGCTCAGCGTCGACAAAGACGGGCTTGAGGGCGCCAGGGCCTTTCTCGACGAGATCAAGGTCACGCATCTCGCGCTCTACAATGACCCCACATCGAGGGCGAATTTCAAAGTGAAGGGCTACGGATTGCCGACGACTTTGCTGATTGCACCTGACGGGGCTGAGCTTGGCCGCATAGTCGGGCCTGCGGAATGGAACTCGGATGAGGCCAAGGCGCTTGTTGCCGAAGCCGTCAGAGTTTACGGGCGCTGATCGAATAGGAAAACGGCAGGCGCGGCGCGCCTTCCGGTGCTGTGAAATAGTCCCCGTCCTGCCGCACCATGCCGGGAATGCCCGGCCACACCAACCGGTCATGTTCGTGCAGGAACTCGAGGCGCAGGCCTGCATCGACCAATGCTGTCACGACCTCTCCGATGCCGTGCTGCCATTCGTTGGTCTTGTAGGATGTGAGCGCGACATCCGGTTCAGCATAGTCATACAGGTTGTCCCAGTTTTGCGGGCCGTCGAGAAAGTAAGATCGGACAACGTTCAGATTTTCGGGGTATGAGGCGTGCCGGTCCTCAAATATCCAGAGGATCGGGTGGCATTCTGCGAGGTAGAAGCGGCCGCGGGGTTTGAGGCTTGCGGCAATTGTGCGAGCCCAGAGATTGATGTCTGGCAGCCACATCAGCACACCCCAGCTTGTGAAGACGATATCGAAGTCGCACCCTGCGAGGTCCGTGGCCTGTTCGACGCGACCTTCGACGAATGTCGCATCAAGACCGGTTTCGGTGGCGAGTGCGCGCGCGGCAGAGATAGCGTTTGATGAAAAATCAAGACCGGTTACGCGCGCGCCAAGGCGGGCAAGCGAGAGCGTGTCGAGCCCGAAATGACATTGGAGGTGGAGTAGTTTTTGTCCCCGGATGTCGCCGAGTTCCGAGAGGATCAGCGGATCAAGGCTGGAGCCGCCAGCTTTGACTTCGGCGACGTCATAAAATTCTGAAGCGATATGAATATCGACGACCTCGTCCCAACGGGCGCGGTTGATTTCGGTCGGGTCTGTTGCAGGTGGGGGCGTCATGGTGAGGCATCCGTCTAGAGCCCCGCCAAAATGCGAAGCCGGTCAGAATATCCTCGCTGCGGTGAGCGTCAATATAGAGGATGCACCGGTCCGCAGGACTTATTGGTCGATGGTCATAATGCCGATCATCTGGGTAATCTTGCCGCTGCCGTCGCTGAGGGGGCATGAAACGCCATGCCAGACGATATAAGAGCGCAATGAACTCGACATACGGCCTGTAACAAAAGCGGGTTGGCCGGAGGTATAGGCGGCGGTCATACTATCCATCCAACGGCGGCGCACGGCTTCGGTATTTGTCGGCGGGACACATTTGGCGCCGAATTCGGAGAGCAGCATACCTGTGCGTTCTTCGCCCACGAGATTGACAAGAGCGGTGCCGAAAATGCGGACGCGGTAGTCACGGCCCTCGTCAATTACGTCATATATGACAATGGAGGGCAGCAGGCTGATGATGTCACGGGGGGCAATATCGCTGCGGTCGGGCATGGCGCGCGATCCGCGCTTTTGTTGCCAATAGTCAGCAAGGCGGGCGGCGTCGGCATGGAGCGGCGCTTCCAGGAAGCGGAAGTCGTCTTCTGCGTCTTCGAAGTTTTTTCCGATCTGTCCCACTTCGTCTCCCTCCCCTGATCCGATGCATGACTGGAAAAGTCTTGCAGGTGAACATTAAAGCTTTGCGGTCATCACAGGCTTCTGACCAGATACGACCGCGACCATGATGCCGACAAGTTGCGTGATTTCTTCTGAACCGTTGGTCATTGGGGCCAGCATGCCGTGATAGTGCATGTAGGAGCGGTCGGGCGACACGGTCGGTGCTCTGAAATGTGAGGCGGTGCCCCGGGAATAGGCTTTGCGGAATACCTTCATCCAGCGGTTGCGCATTTCTGCGTAGTCGTTGGCGATGATTGCTTTGTCGCCAAATTGCGAAGCCAATAGCCCGGTGCGTTCTTCGCCGAGCAGGGTGACGAGACCTGTACCAAAGACACGGACGCGGAAGTCGGCACCGTCGTCAATAACGTCCAGAATCATCAAATGAGGGAGGAGTGACAAGATGTCGGCAGGATTGATGTGGCTACGATCGGCAATCCCGTCGCTGCCGCAATGGCGCGTGAGATAGCGGACAAATTCGGTAATTTTGGGGTGTTCAGCAGCGGCAAGCTCCGTCGCACGCTCGGGTACGATCAGGTAGTCCTCCGCCCCGACGTCGGCCGACGGCGCAGGTTGTGCAATTTTCAGATCGCGTGACGCGGCGATCCGGTCATTGAGCCTTGCTTCCGTCAAGTTCACGCCGTCCTCCCAGACGTTGCAGGTAACTGATCCGTTACCTTGCTTGTGGAAAGGATATTCTCACAGAATCGTTAACAGGCCCTCTGCGTATGAACTACGCAAAATGCTTGCAGACACATGATTATGGCGAGTTACATGATGGGGATTACCGTGTCGGAACTGGCTTTTCGCCGCGGTAATCGTAAAAGCCACGTTGGGTCTTGCGACCGAGCCAGCCTGCCTCGACATATTTCACAAGCAAGGGGCAGGGGCGGTATTTGGAATCCGACAGGCCGTCGTGGAGTACCTGCATGATAGAGAGGCAGGTGTCGAGGCCGATGAAGTCGGCAAGTTGCAGCGGACCCATCGGGTGATTGGCCCCAAGGCGCATGGCCTTGTCGATGCTCTCCACAGAACCCACGCCTTCATAAAGCACATAGACGGCTTCATTGATCATTGGCAGCAGAATGCGATTGACGATGAAGGCGGGGAAGTCTTCGGCATTGGCAACTTTTTTGCCGAGGCTCTTGGCCATAATGCGCACGCTGTCGAACGTGTCATCGTCGGTGGCAATGCCGCGCACAAGCTCAACAAGCTCCATGACAGGAACGGGATTCATGAAGTGAACGCCGATGAATTTCTCGGGCCGGTCGGTGGAGGCGGCAAGGCGCGTGATGGAGATCGACGAGGTGTTTGTTGCGATCAAGGCGTCGGCGCGCAAATGCGGGCAGAGGTCTGCAAAAATCTTGCGTTTGATAGCTTCGTTCTCGCTCGCGCTTTCGATGACAAGGTCGGTGGCTTCAAAAGCATCAAGGTTTACGGCGGCGCCAATGCGGTCAAGAGCGGCGTCGCGTTGCGCTTCTGTGATGCGGCCTGACGCGACCTGACGTGTCATATTGCCGTTGATGGTTGCAAGACCTGCTTCGATGCGTTCGCGTGTTACGTCATGCAGCAACACATCATAGCCTGCGAGGGCACAGACGTGAGCGATGCCGTTGCCCATTTGCCCCGCACCAATGACGCCGACCTTGCGAATGTCCATCTTTATTCACCCACATACCGCGGAATATCTGTTCCGCTCACACTACACTAACCCGAAGGCACTTCGATACAAAAGCGGCGCTGCCGGTCTTAACCAGCAGCGCCGCAATCAGTTTCCAGTTGATGTTCACAATATGCATTGTGCGACGATTGTGCCTCAGAGACCGAGCTTGCCGAGTTCGGCATCAAGTTCCGGCACAGCTGTGAACAGATCGGCGACAAGTCCGAAATCAGCCACCTGGAAGATCGGCGCTTCTTCGTCTTTGTTGATAGCGACGATGACCTTGCTGTCCTTCATGCCGGCCAGATGCTGAATGGCACCCGAAATGCCGACTGCGATGTAGAGCTCAGGAGCAACGACCTTGCCTGTCTGACCGACCTGATAATCGTTGGGGACAAAACCCGCATCAACGGCAGCGCGTGAGGCGCCGACAGCAGCACCAAGCTTGTCGGCGATGCTGTCGAGCATGTGGAAATTGTCACCCGACTGCATGCCGCGACCACCCGAGATGATGATCTTGGCTGATGTGAGTTCCGGACGATCCGATTTCGTGAGGTTTTCAGAAACCCATTCCGACAAGCCCGGCTGGTCGCCGGCCGCGACCTTTTCGATTGCAGCTGAACCACCCTGACCGGCGGCGGCAAAGGCCGTGGTGCGGACAGTGATGACTTTCTTGGCGTCTTTGGATTTTACTGTCTGGACGGCGTTACCGGCATAGATCGGACGTTCGAATGTGTCAGCGGAGACAACACCCTGAATTTCCGAAATCTGCGCGACATCGAGAAGAGCGGCGACGCGCGGCATGAAGTTTTTGCCGATGGTGGTCGCAGGCGACACGATGGCGTCGTAGGAACCGGCCATGCCGACCACGAGGGCGGCGAGGTTTTCAGCCAGAGGATGGGCGTAGATCGCGTCATCGGCGACGATGACTTTGGCAACGCCGTCGATCTTGGAAGCGGCTTCCGCAACCGCATCAACGCCGGAACCGACGACGAGGACATGAACATCGGCACCGATTTTGGTGGCGGCTGTGACGGTCTTGGCGGTCGCGTCATTGAGCTTAACAGTGTTGTGCTCAGCAATTACCAGTGTGGTCATCCGATCACTCCCGCTTCTTTAAGTTTGGCAACGAGCTGCTCAACTGATTCAACCTTGATGCCTGCCGAACGGACCGGCGGCTCGGTGACTTTGAGCACTTCGAGATGGGTTTTGATCGTGACGCCGTAATCTTCCGGCGTCTTTTCGTCGATCGGCTTTTTCTTGGCCTTCATGATGTTAGGCAGAGAGGCGTAACGCGGCTCGTTCAGGCGAAGGTCCGTCGTGATGACGGCAGGCATGTTGAGCTTCAGTGTCTGCAATCCGCCGTCGATTTCGCGCGTCAGCAACAGTTTGTCGCCGTCGAATTCGACCTTGGAGGCAAACGTGCCCTGTGGCCAGCCGAGAAGAGCGGCGAGCATCTGGCCTGTCTGGTTGCAATCGTCGTCGATGGCCTGCTTGCCGAGAATGGCAAGGTCGGGCTTTTCCGCGTCGATGATGGCTTTGAGAATTTTGGCGACGTTGATGGGTTCAACCATTTCGTCGGTCTTCACCAAAATGCCGCGGTCGGCACCCATGGCGAGCGCTGTGCGGATGGTTTCGGTTGCCTGTGCAGCGCCGATGGAAACGGCGATGACTTCAGTGATTTTGCCCGCTTCCTTCAGACGTACCGCCTCTTCAATGGCGATTTCGTCGAACGGATTCATGGACATTTTGACGTTTGCGAGATCGACACCTGTCTGATCCGACTTAACCCGGATTTTGACGTTGTAGTCGACCACCCGCTTGATCGGGACGATAACTTTCATGGAGAGGAGCTCCCTGCGCGGCGTTTTTGGGCTCTAACTCGGGCCGGAAACGCCGATTTGGAGTTCTTTTGGCCCTGGTTGCGGTGCGGCAACCTAGAACCGGGACCGGCCCCTGTCAACGAAATGGGGCCTGCTGCGGCTGATCTGAGACATGCCGTCGCGGATAAAGCATTTTTGGCAGAAAACTGGGGGCAATTCGCACAAATCAGCGATTCGCGCCGGGTACCCAAAGGACGTCACCCGGGCCTTTGCCGTCCGGCGTCCAGTTGACGTAGCGGGCGGCGACAAAGAAGAAGTCTGACAGGCGATTGATGTATTTGAGCGCGGCGTCACTGACGCCACCATTGCTGTCGATGAAGTCTGCCTCGACCAGTGCCGTCATCAGTCGTTCGGCGCGGCGGCTCACGGTGCGGGCAAGATGCAGCGCGGCGGCGGCGGATGTGCCGCCGGGCAGTACGAAAGAGCGTAAAGGTTCGAGGAGGGCGTTTAATTCGTCGATTTCTGCTTCAAGGCGCGTTGCTTGCGCTTCGACGATGCGTAAGGGTTCGTAGCCAAGTTCGGCGGCTGTCTTGCCGGGAGTAGCGAGATCTGCGCCGAGATCAAAAAGGTCGTTCTGGATGCGGGCGAGCATGGCATCAAGGCGTGTGTCGCTGCCGGTGTGGAGGCGGGCAAGACCAACTGCGGCGTTTGTCTCATCGACTGTGCCATAGCTTTCGATGCGCAATTCGTGTTTGGGCACGCGTTCGCCGGTGGCAAGTGCCGTCGTGCCTTTGTCGCCGGTCCGTGTATAAATTTTGTTGAGCGTAACCATTGATGCCCGATCAGGCTTTGACGAAAGGCAACATGCGTTTCAGCACATTGTCTCGCAGGATGAAGTGATGATAGAGCGCGGCAGCTACGTGAAGTCCGATGAGCGCGGTGATGACCCAGGCATTTATGCCGTGAAGCGTTTCGCCGACTTGATGAACGGTTTCGTTCGGTGCGATCTGGAGGCCAAGTAATCCGAAGGCCTTGAGATTGAATTTTGAGCTGGTGGCCAAGATCAGGCCGAAAATCGGCTGCAGGATTACGAGAGCATAGAGGCCGTGATGTGTTGCCTTGGAGGCAATCTGCTGCCAGCGCGGCAAGCCGACGGGCAGTGCGGGTACAGGGTGACTGAGGCGCCAGACGAGACGGGCCAGCATGAGAATAAGAATCACCAAGCCAAGACCTGCATGAGTCTGGAAGAAGCCGAGGCGGTCTTCTTTCGGCAGGCTCTCGGAGGTGAACCCGCCATAGAGCATCAGGAGAACGAGAATCATGATGATCCAGTGAAAGCTCTTCGCAACGCCGTTGTATGATGACTGCATGAATCTTTCCTGATTGGTTATGTGCATGGAGGACTCTCCCCCGCATCATCATTTGGTTCAAGCGCGAACAGATCGCATTTGTAAGAAGATGGCGACGACGCTTCGATGAAGCGCTTGTTGCGGCGCATATTCGTCGTTCAAATTTTGTTTTTTATCAGGCCCATGTCTTGCGCCATGCGGCAATAGCTTCGCCGATTTCATGCGGACTGTCTTCCTGGAGGAAGTGATTGCCCTTTACTGTGATTTCGGTCTGGTTCTTCCATGATCGGCAGAATTCGCGCTGCGCGCCGATCAGAATGGCGCCGGGATCTGCGTTGACAAAAAGCTTGGGCAGACCGTTGGCGGCCATCCAGTCGGCGTAGGATTGCACGAGATCTACAACATCCTGTGGCGAGCCTCCGAGCGGAATTTGTCGCGGCCATGTCAGCGTTGGACGGCGGTCTTCGCCGGCCTCCTTGAAGGGGCGGCGATAGACTTCCATTTCCGCGTTCGACAATTTGCGCATGATCGAGCCCGGCAGTACCGCTTCAATGAAGAGGTTTTTTTCGAGGATCATTGCCTCGCCTTCGTCTGAGCGAAAGCCTTCAAATATGCGCCGCGCCGCAGGGCTCCATTCGTCCCAGGTCAACGGCCGTACAATTCCTTCCATATAGGCGATGCCCTTGATCTTGGAGCGGTTGCGGTTTGCCCAGTCAAAGCCGAGCGCCGAACCCCAGTCGTGGATCACAAGGGTCACATTTTTTTCGACACCCATCGTCTCGAGAAATGAATCGAGAAAGCGGCGATGCTCGCGGAACGTGTAGCGTTCAGGTCCTGATGGTTCGAGCTTGTCACTGTCGCCCATGCCGATGAGATCTGGGGCGATGCAACGGCCCTGATCTTTGAGATGTGGCATGACGTTGCGCCACAAATAGGAGGAAGTCGGATTGCCATGCAGAAAGACGATCGGATCGCCGGCGCCCATTTCTGAATAGGTCATGGTGCGACCCGAAATTGTCGCGGATTTTTTGGGCAGTTCGTCAGGAGAGATGGCGGACATTGGTTTGATCCCTGTCTGCCGCCCTTGTTGTGCGCAGCGGGGGCGGAGGCCGCAAAGGCAGCGCGAAGGATAGCGGTGCATTGGCCCCGACGCAAAAGCACAAAAATGACAAATGACCCGTGCAGCAAAAAGGGCGCCCTCAATGGACGCCCTCTTGATCTTAGTCACATCAAGCGATGATGTCAGAATGTGTAGCCGTAACGCACGCCGACGTCTGTCATGCCGGGGTTCGAATTGCATAATCCGGCATTCGACATGTGATCCATAGTGACCATGACCGTGGAATTGGCGCTCACGCGGTAGCCTAGCGACACATTCTCGTGAAAGAGAACGCGGCAACCCAGATTGACTTGCGTTGCCGTCTTGACGTCCGTTTCGCCGTCGTGGATGGCAGCGCCGAAGCCGCCTTCCATGAAGAAGGCCTGTGTGAAGTCATAATTCCAGACCAGGCCGGAATAGAGGCTCGAGGTGCCATTGCCGGTGTTGACGTTGGCGCCGATGTTAATGCGCGGTTTAGCCATCCATTGCAGCCATTCCGGCGATTTGAACAACACTTCCAGATTGATGTCCGGATCGCTGGTTTCATAGCGTGAACCGGTCAGATCGGAATTGTGATCGTAAATGCCGATACGCAATTCATCGACAAAACCATCGCCAGCCAGAGCCGGAGCGGACAGGCCTAAAAGCGCTGCGATGATTGCACCGCCCCTCAACACTTTCGATTTGAACAATGTAACCCCCTAGAAGCGCCCTAAACACGCCGTTTAATTTGTGGTCGGTTTTATCCCGATCAACAAAATAGCGGGTCGTGTCCTAATTTCAGGTGAGCGTAACAGACATTTTACCGGCCAGTGTCGGCATAAATGTCACGATCTCTCCCAGATATTCACGTCTGGCCAAGGGGGTATCCGGAGATCAGGACGTGAAGTAGAGCGCCGCCATCAACGAAACGACGGCAATAAACTGCAGCACAACGCGCCAGCGCATCAGTGACTGTGATCGTGAGGCTGACCCGCCGCGCGCCATATTCAGCAGGCCAAGCAGCAGGACGATGAGCACCGCACCCATGAAGATAGGGACGAGATAGTTTGCAAGATTTTCCATGGCTATTCTTTGGCTTTTCGCCATCCATTAGGTTTGTGAGGCGATAACAGCTGTTCTTGGTCTTCAGAGCAAGCTCAATGGATCCGGTGCACATATCAGGTAGGTAGGGTTATTTGAGCCCGCGATCCAAACACCATTGATCTCTTTGGCGGTCGTATTGGTGCGGACCGATTTGTTCAAATGCCTAAGAGCCTGCTCCAAAAAGGAGTGAGTGATTTCAGCGACTTATGATTCTCTGTGATTTGCGAAGACCACGGAGGATCAGATGGCCTGGACTGAAATCACTCGCCGGCAGTATGAGCGGCGTTGCGCGCGTTACGCAAGCGA
>JAUSLL010000060.1 GCA_030649335.1 Parvibaculum sp.
ACAACACGCTCTATCCGCCGGAGTGCAATCTCTTCGGCCAGATCGACCTGCGCATGACGTCGTTCATCGGCGATTATCTGAAGGTTGACGAGGTCGAGGCCCGCCGTGTGCAGAAGGATTTTTACGTCGAGCATGGCACAACGCTCGCGGGCCTCATGGCGGTTCACGCGATGGAGCCTGCCGCGTTCCTTGCCCATGTGCATGATATTGACGTGAGCGTCGTGACGCCGGACCCCGCGCTCGGTGCCGCCATCGCGGCGCTGCCGGGTTCCAAAATCATCTTCACCAACGGTTCGGTGCGCCACGCCGAAAATGTCATCAACCGGCTCGGCATCGGCCATGTGTTCAGCGCCATCTATGACATTGTGACAACGGGTTATGCGCCCAAGCCGCAGGCGGAAGCCTATAATCGCTTCATCGCCGCAAGTTCGATCAAGCCTGCGCGGGCCGCCATGTTTGAAGACATCCCGCGCAATCTGGAAGTGCCCCATGCGCTCGGCATGAAAACCATCTGGGTGCGCCCGCAAGGCGAAGCAGGACCAGAACGCTATCAGCGCCTCTCGCATGACGGCGGCGACGCGGCGCATGTGCATCACGCGACGGATGATCTGGCAGATTTTTTGCGCGGGCTTGCGCCTCTCTAGTCTGTCACTTCCGCCCGAACAACCGTTCGATATCGGTCAGCTTCAACTCTACATAGGTCGGACGCCCGTGGTTGCACTGGCCCGAATGCGGCGTGGCTTCCATCTCGCGCAGCAGCGCGTTCATTTCATCGCCCGTCAGCCGCCGCCCTGCCCGCACCGAGCCGTGACAGGCAATGGTGCCGCAGACATGTTCGAGCCGTTCTTTGAGCGACAAAGCTTCATCAAGTTCAGCCAAATCGTCGGCCAGATCGCGCACCAGGCCCGCCACATCGAGCTTGCCGAAAATCGCAGGCACTTCGCGCACCACGACAGCACCCTGCCCGAAGGCTTCCAGCACAAAACCAAGCTCGGCGAGTTCACCGGCGCGCGCCACCAGCCGTTCGGCTTCAGCTTCATCCAGTTCGACGACTTCGGGGATCAGCAAAATCTGGCGCGCCACACCACGCGCGGCAATCGCCTTCTTCATGCGTTCATAGACAAGGCGTTCATGGGCCGCATGCTGATCGACAATGACAATGCCGTCGCTTGTCTGGGCAATGACATAGGTTTCATGCAACTGCCCGCGCGCGACGCCCAGCGGTGGCGTGATGCCGCCGCCGTCATTGACATCGCCCTGCGGCTGCGTTTCAACGCGGCCCGCATAAGCGCCCAAATCAGCAAAGGCGCTCTGGAACTGTTGTGCAGCACCCGCCGCTGGCGCGGAGAAGCCTGGCGACCATGCAGGCGCAGCATAAGGCGCACCACTTGGGTTCCCTTGCTGTGGCCGCAGCGCGTCGAGCGTCGCACCTGCAACTGTTGTCGAAGCGCGATGCCCTGCGGCATGGAGCGCATGTTTCAGCGCCCCCACGATCAACCCGCGCACAAGCCCCGCATCGCGGAAGCGCACTTCGGCTTTGGCCGGATGGACATTGACGTCCACATCGCGCGGATCGATCTCGACAAAAAGAGCGACGGCGGGATGACGGTCACGCGCCAGAAAATCCGCGTAAGCCCCGCGCACTGCGCCGACGATCAGCTTGTCGCGCACGGGCCGCCCGTTGACGAAGAGAAACTGCATCTGCGCATTGCCGCGATTGTATGTCGGCAATCCGGCAAAACCTGTGAGGCGGATATTTTCGCGTGTTGCATCAATCGCCAGTGCATTCTCGGCAAAGTCGCGGCCCATGATCGCGCCAAGCCGCGCAAGGCGGCCATTGTCGTCCGGCGTTTCGGGCATCAGGCGCAGCATGTTGCGCGTCTCGCTTGTCAGCGATATGCCGACTTCAGGATGCGCCATCGCCAAGCGCTTCACCACATCCGCGACCGCCAGCGTTTCCGCGCGTTCGCCTTTCAGAAATTTGAGCCGGGCCGGTGTTGCATAAAAAAGATCGCGGATTTCGATGCGCGTGCCTTGCGGTCCCGCCGCCGGTTCAACGGCTGACACTTTGCCGCCTTCCACCGCGATGCGCATGGCGGTGTCCGCGTCATGCGGGCGCGATACAATCGACAGCCGCGCCACAGCGCCGATCGAGGGCAGCGCTTCGCCGCGAAAACCGAGCGTTGCCACATCATGCAGGTCTTCGCGCCCGTCCGCGCCTGTTGTCAGTTTCGATGTGGCGTGACGCTCCACCGCGATCTGCAAATCATCGCCGTCCATGCCGATACCATCGTCGCTGACGCGGATGAGGTCCCGTCCGCCGCCACCGATGATGATGTCGATTTGTGCCGCGCCCGCATCAAGTGCGTTCTCGACGATTTCCTTCACCGCGCTCGCGGGCCGTTCCACCACTTCGCCGGCGGCGATGCGGTTGATCGTGGCTTCACTGAGACGGCGGATGGCACTCATCTGTCAGGACATCTCCGCCAGATATTGACGCGCAAGAATTTTGCCTTCTTCAACGGCGGGTTGATCGAAAGGGTCAACGCCGATGACTTTGCCCGCAATGATTGTTTCGAGCATGAAATGCATGAACAGCGCACCAAGCGCGCGCTCGTTCAGTTGCGGCACCATAAAAGTCCGCACCGGTCGCCCGTTGCGCACCAATGTGTCGATGGTGGCGCGCGCTTCAGCGTCGGCGAGGTCGCCGATGCTGCGACCACCAAGGCTCTCAAAGCCCGTGCCCTTGGTGAAACCCGCATTGGCGCGCGGGCCTTCGCCTGCTGTGCCTGTGCGGAACACCGTGAACATTTTATCGCGCGGCCCGTCGAGATAGAGCTGCAGCTGGCTGTGCTGATCGACGGGGCCAAGGGCGCGCACCGGCGTTGTGCCGTGACCCTGCTTGCCGAGGCTTTCGGCCCAGAGCTGGCAATGCCAGGCGATGAAACGATCCAGCCGGTCGGCGTATGCCATCAACACCGTCAGATTGGCGCCGCGCTCGCGCTGAAGCGCGATGGAGAGCGCCGCGCCCACGGCGGGGGCAATATCGGCGGGCGAGCCGCCTGCAATAATTGGTTCGATGACAGCCGCCGCGCCCTGACGGAAGGCTTCCATGTCGAGGCCAAAAAGCTGTGCGGGCAACATGCCCACCGTGGTCAGCACCGCATAGCGACCACCGACGCGTGGGTCATGTTCAATCGTCTGGAACCCGTGCTGTTCGGCGACAGCGCGCAAGGGATTGGGTTTGCCGTCTTTGGCGGGTTCCGTCAGCACCGCGAAATGGTGCTTCATATATTTCCCGCCGCCCGCCTTTTCGATGGCGCTCATCGCGGCAAACATTTGCAGCGCAGGTTCGACCGTGCCGCCGGATTTCGAGACGACGAGAAAGCGCGTCGTGCGCATATCAACAGCATCGAGCGCCGATTGCAGCACCCAAGCGTCGAGATTGTCGATGATGTGGATGCGCGGCGATTGTTTGGCAATCGCCTGCGTGCCCCAGCCGGTGAGCTGGGCCACGGCCTGCGCCCCGAGCGACGAGCCGCCGATGCCGAAGATGAAAAGGTCGGTCGTGTCTTTGAGGAGAAACTCCGACACCTCGCGCACGCGGGCAAGGTCGTCGCGGCGTTCGGGTACGCGCATAATTGCCAGCGTGTCTTTGGCGTGGGCTTCTTTCAGCCAATCAAGCGCGGGGCGCGTCGCGTCGAGCGCCGCGTCATAGGCGGCGCGGGAAAGGCCCGTCGCCCCGATCCGGTCATCGAAACAGGCATCAATCGACTGGGCATAGGGCAGAGATGTAAACGCCATGTTTTGCTCTAACGATCCGGAAACAGGTTGAAGCGCCGCGGTGCATGCGGCTTGCCGGAGACGGTATCAAGAAGCGGCAGGGGGAACCAGACGGGAGACAAAATTTCGCAAAGCCCGTGCTTTTACGGAGCGCCGGTTTCATGCGGGCGCGACACGGTCTCGTCCGGCGTACGCGCAGGCGGCAGCGGCTTTTCTGTCATATCCGGTTCGCCGACAATGGCGATGAACGGGGCTTGACTGGTCAGCAGCCGCTTGGCAGCACGCGCGATATCGGCAGTGGTGACCGCATTGATCAGGTCGTTGCGATTGACCATGTAGTCGATGCCGAGGTCCTCCTGCTGGATCGCCAGCAATTCGCCCGCGATCTTGGCATTGGAATCAAAGCGCAGCGGATAGGAACCCGTGAGATAGGTCTTGGCGTCAGCGAGTCCTTCGTCGCTCACGCCGCTCTCCGCCATGCGGGCAAATTCCTGCCGGATCAGCGCAATGGCCGTGCCGACGCTCGCGTTCTTCGTGCCGACCTGTCCCAGATAAAGCGCGGCATGGCGCAGCGGATAGAGATAAGTGCCGATGGAATAGGCAAGACCGCGCTTCTCGCGCACCTCGCCGGTGAGACGCGAAGAAAAGCCGCCGCCGCCCAGCATGTAATTCATTACATACGCAGGCACGAAATCAGGATCATTGCGTGGCAATCCCGCGCCACCGAACAGCACGACACTTTGCGGGAACGGATGGCGGATCACGGTGGTCACCGGACGGATCACCAGTTTCGCGTCAGCAATTTTCGTCCGCATGGCTTTTGCGGGCAGCGCGCCGAATGTCTTGTCGAGGAGTGCGCCGAGTTCGGCAGGCGTGATCGGCCCGACAATGCCGATCAGCATATTGTCGCGCGCGATGGTGCGCTGCACGTAGCCCTTGAGGTCTGTTTGCGTGATGGCTGAAACCGTTTTCGCGGTGCCAGCCGAAGGCCGCGCATAGGGATGCTTGCCGAGCACTGATTTGAACCAGGCTTGCGAGGCAATGTATTCGGGGTCTGTCTCGTTGCGGGCAACGGTCGAGAGAATTTGCGCGCGCACGCGCTCAACAGCCGGTGCATCAAAACGGGGTGCCGCAAGCGCCACCTGCAACAGCGCGAAGGCCTCGTCGCGATTCTCGCTCAGTGTTTTCAGATGCGCGTTGAAATAATCTTTGTCTTCGGAATAAGAGAGCGAAGCATTGGAAGCGGCCAGACGCTTTTGATAGGCGTCAGAATCCATATTGCCCGCACCTTCATCGAGCAGGCCCGAGACGAGATTGGCCAGCCCGAGCTTGGCCGCCGGATCGCTCGCCGAGCCGCCCTCCCACGACACTTCCATCGTGATGATCGGCACTTCTTGCTCTTGTACGAGCCAAGCCTCGATGCCGCCGGGGCTCACCACACGTTCGATCTCGAAAGCTTGTGCAGGTGCGGCGAAGGTGAGCGCGGCGAACGCGATGGCGGTTGCGAAAAATTTCATGGCATCACCTGCGGCAGCAATTCGCCGGTCACAGCGCGGCGTGCATCAAGCACGGAGGCCGCTGCCTTGCGCACATCGTCTGCGGTGACCGCCGCAATGGCTTTCGGCCAGCCGTAGATTTCTGCAGGCGTGAGGCCCGTCATGATGCCGCTGCCGTAAATGTAAGCCATGGTCTGCTGACGGTCCCGGGCGTAGACGGCACCGGCGGCCAGCTGCGCGCGCGCGCGGGTGAGTTCTTCGTCCGTGATGTCGCTTGCCAGAAACGCGACAAGTGCTGCATCAATGGCTTTTTCAGCGTCGGCAATGCTGCCGCCGACGCGGGGCAGAGCGTAAAGCCCAAAATCACCCGACCCGATCTGGCCGCCGGAATACCAGGCCTGCACAGCGGTCAGTTTGCGGTCACGCACGACAAGCGACTGGTAGAGACGGCTCGTTGTGCCACCGCCGAGAATTTCGGCGAGCACGTCAAGGGCGGCGCTGGCGCGGGGGCCGAGGTCGGCGCTGGAGCTGGCGGGATAAAAGCGCAGCCACGAGGCTTCGTTGACGCGCTCATCATGCATGGTGATGCGCTTGGGCTCGCTCGGCCACTCAACAGCAGGGCGCGTCTGCGTGAAGGTCGGCGCGCGACGCTTGATGCTGCCGTAATATTTTTCAGCCAGCGGTTTCAGTTCCGCGCCGGTGATATCGCCAGCAACAATCAGGATCGCATTATTGGGCGTGTAATAGCGGTGATACCAGTCGAGCGCATCCTGCGTTGAGAGTTTCTCGATCTCGGCCTTATAGCCGATCACATCGCGGCCATAGGGGCTCGCGCCATAAAGCGCGGCGTTCATCTTGGACTGCAATTCCGCCAGCGGCTGGTTCTCGATACGCATACGCAGTTCTTCGATCACGACATCGCGCTCGGGCAGCACTTCCTTGTCGGTGAGTTTCAGATGCGTCATGCGGTCGGCTTCCATCTCCATCACGAGCGGCAGCCGGTCTTTGGCGATGGCCTGAAAATAGGCCGTGAAATCATAATTGGTGAAGGCATTGTCCTGCCCGCCGTTGCGCGCGACGGTCTTGGAAAATTCGCCGGGTTTGAGCTTGTCCGTGCCCTTGAACATCAGATGTTCGAGAAAATGCGCAAGCCCCGTGTGGCCCGCCACTTCGTCGGCGGCACCGACGCGATACCAGACCATGTGGGTGACAACAGGCGCGCGGTGATCGGGGATCACCAGCACGTCCATGCCATTGGCGAGGCGGAACGTTTCAGGGGCCGCCGGTCCGTCTGCCACCGCGACGGGATCGGTGTTCCCGCTTTTGGCAAAGGGCAATTCAAACGAGGCGCAACCGGCGAGCCACAAAAAGGCGCAAGCCGCGCTTACGCGCATCATCATGCGTGTGGCAGACATCCGCTGGGCGGAAATGGTGATCACCGTACCGGACTAGCTCAGAAAATCGCTGACCAGAGACCGGAGAAGAAGCCCTTCTTGGGCGGCGCGATCGAAGGCGTCTCGCCATCCGTCACAGGCTTGCCCTGAGCTTCGTTCTGTTCGATGCGGCGGCGTTCAGCAGCGGCATCCACCGTGCGGGCATCCGAATTGGGCTTTTCGCGCCAGAACAACACGTCGTCGGTGAAGCTCTTGTCGCGCTCGATGAGGCTGCGCTGTTCGTTGTTCACGACCTGACGGATTTTCGGATTGGCGTCAGCGGCGCCGGTTTTGGCCAGCAGCACCTGTTCGCCGGCGCTGTTCGCGCCCCCGTCTGTGACAACGGTGCTCTCGTCGCCACTCAGCGCGCGCTGAGCGACAAGGCTCGGCTCAAATTGTGTTTCCTGCGGGCGCAGCACACCGGGCTGCGGCGGACGCAGCGAGAAGTCCGGCGGAATGACGAGCGGGGCTTTGGTGATGATGGCGAATTCGTCGGGCGCTTGTTTGCCGTAACCCAATGTGTCCTTGAGGCTGTCGCCGCCACAGGCCGAGAGCGACACGGCCATCGCGAGGGCAAGCCCTGCGGAAACACCGATTTTAGCAAAACGCGGGCTCATCAGCATCACTCTCATATTCCTCAACCCAGTTTTACGACCCCGTTCAGAGGCCGGTCCGTCCGGCGACATACCGGACAAACATGTGTTCATTCACCGTCATGTTTTGCGTCAGCTTCGCCTATCGGGCGGTTCGGCACAAACACTTGCGGAAAAAAGGACTCAAGCAGGATCAGACCGACGCCGAAGGCGATCCAGATGTCTGCGACATTGAAGATATACCAGTAAAAGCCAAAGGCATGAAAACTAAAAAAGTCCGCAACGGCGCCGTAGATAACGCGGTCCAGCACATTGCCCAAAGCCCCGCCGATGATGAGGCCGATGGCGAGAGCGAGCCATTTATGCTCAGCCTTAGCTAGCCATAATCCGAGGCCAACGACGATGGCGAGGGCAAAAACCACAAGGCCCACAAGGCCGATAGTCGAATCGGCCTGAAAAAGCCCGTAAGACACGCCCTTGTTCCAGGCCATCACGATGTCGAAATTGTCGCTCACACGGATGCGCCCGACATTGGGCATGTCGAGTACGTGGAGCGACCACCATTTATGCAGGCGGTCGGTCGCAAAAGCCGCCACGGCGACCAGCATCCCGACAGTTGAAAACGCACCCCAGAGAGGATGGCCGAAAAGCTTGGGCGAACGGGCCATATCTATCCCTTTGCGGCCTGACGGGCGTCATATTCGATGACGGCGGCGGCGTCGCGTGGTGTGAGGTCAGGGAATCCGGCCACAGAGCCCACGTCCGGCATGATCTTCCACGAACGCGCGCATTTTTTGCCGCTCGCCATTTTCGGCACAACCGACACGCCAGCCACATCATCGAGGCGGAAGGCTTCCGCCGGTCCCTCACCGTCGAGCAACTGACCGCCCGAGGTGATCGAGATTTCAGCGAGATCCACACCTTCCATCGCGGCTTTCAAATCAGCGTTTGAAACATAGACATCAGGCGCTGACTCAAGGCTCGAACCGATACGCTTTTCGCGGCGTTCCACTTCCAGTGCGCCTGTCACCACACGGCGCAGCTCGCGCAGCTTGCGCCACTTCTCGGCCAGCCCCGCGTCGATCCACTCTTTGGGCAGATCGGGGAAGGTGCGCAGATGCACAGAGCCTTCATCATCGGGGAAGCGCGTCAGCCAGACTTCTTCCGCCGTGAAGCAGAGGATTGGCGCGAACCATGCGGTGAGCGACATGAAAAGTTCATGCAGCACGGTGCGGCAGGCGCGGCGGCGCAGGCTCGAAGGCGCGTCGCAATAAAGCGTGTCTTTGCGGATGTCGAAGTAGAAAGCCGACAGATCAATGTTCATGAAATTCGTCAGCGCATGGAAGATGCGCTTGAAGTCATAATCATTATAGGCCTGCCGCACGATGCCATCGAGTTCGGCAAGGCGATGCAGGATCACGCGTTCCAGCTCCGGCATGTCGGCATGCGCCACGCGTTCGGTATCGTCGAAGCCTTCGAGATTGCCGAGCAGATAGCGGAACGTGTTGCGAAGCTTGCGATAGGCTTCGACATTGGATTTCAGGATTTCATCGCCGATGGAATGATCATCCCAATAATCGGTCGATGATACCCAGAGGCGCAAAATATCAGCGCCACTTTGCTTGATGATTTTCTCAGGCTCGATCGCATTGCCGAGCGACTTGGACATCTTCAGACCTTTGTCGGTCAGCGTCATGCCATGCGTCAGCACCTGCTTGTAAGGTGCGCGGCCGCGCGTGCCGACACTTTCAAGCAATGACGACTGGAACCAACCGCGATGCTGGTCGGAACCTTCCAGATAAAGGTCGGCAGGCGACGGCATACCGCGCGCTTCCAGCACGAAAGCATGCGTGGAGCCGCTGTCAAACCACACGTCGAGAATGTCCGTGACCTTCTCGTAGTCATCAGCCTTGTGCGTCGAGCCTTCAAAGAAATAGCTCACCGGCTTTTCAAACCAGGCGTCCGCACCCTCTTTGGCAACAGCCTCAACGACGCGGGCGTTCACCTTGTCGTCGCGCAGCAGCGATCCGTCCTTATGCACAAAGATCGTCAGCGGCACGCCCCAGGCGCGCTGGCGCGACAGCACCCAGTCGGGGCGGCCTTCGACCATCGCATGAATACGGTTGCGGCCACGCGCAGGCACCCAGCGCACTTTGTCGATTTCAGCCAAAGCCACATCGCGGAACTTCGCGCCACCCGCCGCTTCAATCGGCGCATCCATCGAGACAAACCATTGCGCCGTGTTGCGAAAAATCAACGGTGCTTTGGAACGCCATGAATGCGGATAGGAATGCTTGAGCTTGCCCTGCGCCAGCAATTTGCCGGAAGCGATCAGCTCGTCGATCACCGCCGCATTCGCCGTGCCCTCTTTGCCCTGACGCGTCAGCACAAATTTACCGGCAAACAAAGGCACGTCATCGTAATAGACGCCTTCTTCGTTGACGGTTTCAGGAATGCCCTTCTGGCCGAAATTCTGTACCCAGATGATATAGTCGTCCTGACCATGACCCGGCGCGGTATGCACAAAGCCCGTGCCCGCCTCTTCCGTCACATGGTCACCCGCCAGCAGCGGCACCCCAAATTCGTAGCCCCGACCATTAAACGGGTGCTTGCAAACTATCCCTTGAAGCGTCGATGCCGAAACATCTTCAACACGAACCCACTCTTCAATTTTTGCGTCCTGCTTCACTTGATTAGCAAGACCATCCGCAAGCACAATTGTCTCGCCAACCAGAGCACGGCTGTGCTCTCCAATCGCCCTAACTTCATAGAGCCCATAAGCGATTTTCGGTGAATAGCAGATGGCGCGGTTCGCCGGGATCGTCCAGGGCGTCGTCGTCCAAATGACAATCGTCGCATCTCTCAAAGCTTGGCTACTTAAAACGGCACCATCCCGCACAATACTCTGTATCGGAAACCGCACCCAGACAGACCGCGACTGATGGTCGGCATATTCAACTTCGGCTTCGGCCAGCGCGGTCTTTTCAACAACCGACCACATCACGGGCTTGGAGCCGCGATAGAGCGAGCCGTTCATCAGGAATTTCTGGAATTCCTGAACAATCGCGGCTTCCGCGTCAAACGTCATGGTGAGATAGGGGTTGTCCCACTCGCCGGACACGCCGAGGCGCTTGAACTGTTCGCGCTGCACGTCCACCCAATGCTGCGCAAATTCGCGGCACTCGCGGCGGAACTCAAGCGGCGGCACCTCGTCCTTGTTGAGGCCCTTCTTGCGGTATTTCTCTTCGATCTTCCATTCGATCGGCAACCCGTGGCAATCCCAGCCGGGCACGTAAGCCGCGTCTTTGCCCATCATCTGCTGCGAGCGCACGATGATGTCTTTCAGCGTCTTGTTCAGCGCATGGCCGATGTGAATGTCGCCATTGGCGTATGGCGGGCCGTCATGCAGCGTGAAGGTTTCGCGGCCTTTGGCGCTCTCGCGCAGGCGCTTATAGAGGTCCATCTTTTCCCAGCGTGCCAGCCATTCCGGCTCGCGCACGGGCAGGCCCGCTTTCATGGGAAAATCGGTCGTCGGCAGGAAGATTGTGTCGCGGTAATCGCGGGCTTCAGCTGCGGAGGCGTCAGATGTCGTGTCGCTGGCCATTTATGCTCTCAAGGTCTCAGGGATTTCGGAGATATAAGCGGAAACGCCCGACCGACGCGAGAAGGGCATACCCTCTCAAGCTCCGGTCGGGCCGCTAATTCGACCAATCAGGCATATATGAAATGTCGCGCTGCTCATGGGGCAGGTTTCTACCAGCCGGACCCTTAAAGGTCCAGTAAAGGGCCATAATTGAGCCGCGATATGGGCTAAACTGGCCGTTCCTCGAATTATAACCGGTAGAGCATATGCGCCTGACCCCCGTTTTCGCCCTTTTGGGCCTTTTGGCCCTCTCGTCCACCGGCGCTCTGGCAGGCCCGACGCTCGACGCGATGGAAAAATCAGGCGAGGTCCGCATCGGCCTCACCGGCGATTACCGGCCTTTTTCCAGCATCAACAAAGACAGTCAATATGCAGGCCTCGACGTGGACCTCGCCCGCTCGCTCGCCGGTGCGCTGGGGTTGAAGCTCGTCATCGTGAAAACAAGCTGGCCGACGCTGTCTGCCGATCTTGCCGCCGGTAAATTCGACGTCGGCATGGGCGGCATCTCGATCACGGAGGCGCGCAAAGAAATCGGCTTCTTTTCCGTCCCCATGATGAGCGACGGCAAGACTCCCATCACAGCCTGCGCCAATGTCGATAAGTTTCAAACGCTTGAGCAGATCGACCGCGAAGGCGTGCGCGTCATCGTCAACCCCGGCGGCACCAACGAAAAATTCGCCCGCGCGAATATTCATCACGCGACGATCATCCTGCACCCTGAAAACCTCACCATCTTCGACGAGATCATCGCCGGCCGCGCCGACCTGATGATCACCGACGCCATCGAGACAAGATTGCAGGCGAAGGAACACCCTGAACTCTGCGCGGTGCATCCCGACGCGCCTTTCGACCATGCCGAGAAGGCTTACTTCATGCCGAAAGACCTTGAACTCAAGGCGCTGGTCGATGAATGGCTCACGCGCTTCAAGGACATCGGGGCGTTGCAGAGGAAGATTGATGAGTGGGTGATGTGAAAAGAGTCACTATCTGTACGCAGGATCCCCAAATGCAGGCAGAGTCCTTACGGAAACGAAGCGATGAGTGTGTCAGCGCGTTTTTCTACTTCCAAAGCCACTTCGGGCGACAGCTTTTTTCGGATGCCTTCCGCAGCTTCCTTTAATCCCTTGTACGGGGACTTGGCAGGATTTTTACTCGCGATATACAGCCAAAAATAGGATTCGTTGACATCCGCAGGCACGCCGTTACCGGTCAGGTAAAACCCACCAAGCTTAACCTGAGCCCCCACCACGTTGGCGTTTGCTGCTTTTTTGTAATAGGGAATGGCGGCTTTCATATTCTTTTCGACACCTCGCCCGGATAGATAAGAATCCCCTAAATAATCGTTTGCCTTAGCGCTGCCGTGTGATGCCGCCTTTTTTAGCCAGTCAACCGATGCAGGCAGATCACGCGGTTTGAGTTTTCCCTGAATGCAAATTTCAGCCATATGAACTTCTGCCTCTGGCTGCCCTTGAGCAGCCGCGCGCTCATACCAGTAGAGTGCTTTTGAATTACTCTGCGGAGCGCCGAGCGCGCCTTTTTCGTACTGCGAGGCGACCATTAACTGGGCCTCCGCCAACCCACCCTCTGCATCTTTCAGAGCATGCTCGAAGAATTTTTCTTGGTCACCGGCACGCAGCGCCTCCAAACCCTCTCGCCCATTCTGCTCAGCATCTGTATCTATCGCGGAGGCCGATCCACTCAGCAGGCATGTCAGCACGACAACCAAAATCGACAAATGTTTCATTTTCCCCCTCCGCAAATCCTCGAAATCATTTGCACACAGATTTTGCGACAAGGTCAATTCAATTTTCCGATGAGCACGTTGCGGTTTGAGCACCATTCGACCACGCGCCAGCGCTCAGTGTTGCGGGGTAGAGAGAAAACTCAAGCCGCAATAATCCGCTCCACCGCCCGCGCCTTCAGCGCCAGCTTCCCGTCATCATTGGTGAATGTCGCTTCCACATAGGCCTGCGTCTTCGACACATTCACCACATGGCCCTCGCATGACAAAATCCCTTTCGTCACGGGACGGAAGAAATGCATCTGCAAATCGGAAGTCGTGAAATTTTGATTATCTTCAAGCATGGTCATCAGCGCAAAAGAACACGTCTGGTCGGCGAGCGTCGCGAGATAGCCGCCGAACACCGCGACCGGATTGAGAAAGGTCGGATCAACCGGCCAGTCATAGCGGATGCGCCCGCGTTCCAGTACGGTGAGCTTGCCCGCATAGAGTTTCAACGCCGCCACATGCGGCGGGGCTTTTTCCATTTCGCCTGCCGCGATGCGCTTTAAAATATTCGACCAGCTCGGCATTATTCGGTTCCTGCGATTTTTGCGGCACTCGCCAGCAGTTCCGGCAAGCCAACGAGTTCATTGTATTTTTGGAATGTGACGCGCGGTTCATTTGCCGCCAGTCCCTCGCCGCGCAACAGCGTCGCGTAAACCTCCTGCAAGCGCTTCGTTACAGCGAGTAGCGCCGAGACCGGATAAATCGCGATTTTGAAACCGAGTTCTTCCAGTTCTTTCGCATCCAGCAATGGTGTCTTGCCGTCCTCGACCATATTGGCCAGCAGCGGCACGCCCTTGAATGTCGCGCAGACTTTTTCCAATTCCTTCATGTCGCGCGGCGCTTCGATGAAGAGAATATCGGCACCGGCTTTGAGAAACGCTTCGCCGCGCCTGAGCGCTTCATCGAGGTCATGCGTGGCGCGCGCATCGGTGCGGGCCATGATCTTGAAGTCTTTGGATGAGCGCGCGTCAGCGGCGGCGGCAATCTTCTGCGCGGCCTCAGCCATCGACACGACTTCCTTACCTTCCATATGGCCGCAGCGTTTGGGGAAGACCTGATCCTCGATCTGAATACATTGCGCGCCCGCCTGCTCGTAGGCGCGCGCAAGCCGTGCGGCGTTCAGCGGCCCGCCGTGGCCGTTGTCACCATCGGCAATGAGCGGCGTCGCGCCGGTCGCCGCGCTCAGCGCCCGCACGCGGTCCACCATTTCAGCGGCGCTCATCAGGCCGATGTCGGGCAGGCCGAGATGCGATCCGGCGAGGCCAAACCCCGTCATATAAACAGCCGCCGCGCCTGCTTGTGCTGCAAGCTTTGCCGATAGCGCGTCATAGGCACCGGGCGCAATGATGAGGCCGGGCTCGCTCAGAAGCTCGCTCAGCGTTTTCGTCTTGCTCATTTGGCACCTTTCTTTTTCTTCCCGCCGCCCGCCTCCAGCAGCGGCGCCTTGCCCCAATCTTTTTGCAGCAGCGCCGCCAGCTTGTCGGCAGCCCCCGCGCCCAGCCGCTCATCGAGCAAGGTTTCGAGTGCTTCTATCACACGCTGCGCCTCGTCCCGCATGGCGGCACCCGCCGGATCAAACTCCACGATCTTGCAGCGTTTATCGTCCGGGTCGGGCACGAGGCGCACAAGCTTCTTTTCCTCAAGTTCGCGCAGCGCCGTGTTCATGGATTGCCGCGTGACGCCGATGAGGCGGGCCAGTTCGCTCGGGCGGGTGATGCCCGCATGGACATACATCATGGTCATGGATTCAAGACGGCGCACGCCACCCCAGCCGCGCTCATCCAGATTGCGTTGCAGCGCCCCGTCAAACCACATGAAGCGGTTCAGAAGCTGCGCCATCAATAGACCGGCCTGCCGCGCCATAGTGAATTCCCGCTTGCGTTGATTGTAAGTTTCTCTTACGTTTTTTTCCCATGATTTTTGAGGCAATGCAAGGGGAGGAACACCATGCCGCGATTGAGGCAGGTTGGAAAGGCGGACGCAGATCCGCTGGCGCAGCAGATTTACAAGCTGCTGTTCGGTGATCGTGATCCGGTCAAGGAGCCCGGCACGGCCACGGGCACGCCCGGCAATTGGTGGACGGTTTTCGCGCTGGTGCCCGATGCGTTCAAGCACACGACCGAGGGTTTCCAGTTCTATCGCAGCCCCGACCGCAAGATTTCTCCCAAGCTGCGCGAGCTGGGTCAGATCAGGGCAGGCTTTGCGCGCGGCTCGCAGTTTGTCTTCTCGCAACACTGCAAAGCCTGCCGCGATGTCGGCTTCACCGAAGAACAGATTGCGGCCATCCCGCATTGGCAGGTCGCCACTTGCTTCGGCCCCGTTGAGCGCGCGCTGCTCGCTTACACCGATTGTCTTGTGCTGCAGGGTGGCCGCGTGCCCGAAGCCGTGTTCGATGAAATGAAGAAGCATCTTTCGGACGAAGAAATTCTCGAATTCACCTATGTCACCTGCACCTACGATATGCACGCCACCATGAGCCGTGCACTGCGGCTGGAATATGACGATGTGGACGAACGCATCGTTGAAATTCCTGCACCGACAGGCAGCTCAATCGACGTGATGAGCATGGTCGACACGAACAAGAAGGAAGATTGAGCAATGGGATACCATCATCTGGCGCTGGCCGCCCGCGACATCAAAGCCATCCACGCGTTCTACGAAGGCGTGATGGGGTTCGAGCTTGTGAAGGTCGAAGTCGGACCGTCACCGCAAGGCGGTTGGGCGAAACATTTTTTCTACCGCATGGAAGACGATTCCAAATTCATCGCCTTCTGGGAAATGCATGACATGCCCGGCACGGAGAATTTCGAAACCAATCTCTCCAAAGCCGCTGGCGTGCCGGACCACATCAACCACATTTCCTTTGACGTGAAAGACATGGCGGAATTGCAGAAGCGCAAACAGCGTTGGCTTGATGCCGGGCTTCAGGTGCTCGAAATCAACCACAACTGGTGCTACTCGGTTTACACCAAGGACCCGAACGACAATTTCGTTGAATTCTGCCTGACAACAGGCGCCTTCGACGCGGCCGACCGATCAGAGGCACTGGCCGCGCTCGACGCGACCGAACCTTCCTTCTCCAAACCGCCGACGGATATTCAGATCCATCAGCCGACCGTTGCGGCTTGAACGAAGCACCTCCCCCTCGTGGGGAGGTCATTTTTATATAATCAAAAACTCGGCGGCGTACATGCCGACACGATCACGCAGTCAATCGTGCCCGTGTTGCGATACCTGTGCGGCAAGCGGCTGTCGAAATAATAGGCGTCGCCCGATGTCAGTGTCCGCGTCTCGCCACCCACGGTGAGTTCAATAAGCCCAGCCACCACAATGCCGCTTTCCTCGCCCGTATGCGACAGCATGTCGGGGCCGGTGTCGGCACCGGGCTGATAGCGTTCATGCATCATCTGCAACGCGCGGCCCTGCGTGTCGCGGCCCACAAGCTTGAACGAAATCGCGCCTGAGCCGATCTCGCGCAACTCCTTGGCGGCGTAAAACACCTTCGCCTTATGGCGCAGGTCGAGAGTGAGAAAATCCGCAATGGAAATCGGAAACCCGTCGAGCACTTTCTTCAGCGAGCCGATCGACGGGCTGATGCGGTTTTGTTCGATGAGCGAGATCGTGCCATTGGTCACGCCTGCGCGTTTGGCGAGTTCGCGCTGCGAATGCCCGTGCATCATGCGCAACTCGCGCAGGCGCTGGCCGATGTCGGGCAGTGCCGCTTCAAGCCCGGCGGGTGGCGCTTCGCCACCATGCGCGCGGCGATAGGGTCGGTTCGTGTCTTTTGCCATGCGACAGACGATAATCGACGTGTTTAGGATATTCAACATTCAGCCGAAGTGACGCGCCGTGCCCCCCTTGATTTCCTTCGGGTCCGGCGGTCTGATCACTCTCAAATGTACCCCGCAAATGTACCCCGTTCCGACCGGAGATTTCGATGAGCGCCGACACCGCCGCCAAGGGCTCTGCCCACCCCAATGACCTGTCCGCCAACTGGCTTCCCTTCACACCCAACCGCCAGTTCAAACGCGAACCGCGCCTATTGTCGCGCGCCAAGGACACGTCCTATTTCAAGCCGGACGGCACCGAGGTGCTCGACGCGACGGCGGGGCTTTGGTGTTCCAACGCCGGTCATTGCCGCGAGGAAATCGTCAAAGCCATTCAGGATCAGGCGGCCGAGCTTGATTTCGCGCCGAGCTTCCAGTTCGGCCATCCCAAAGCCTTCGAGCTTGCCAACCGCATCACCGATCTCATGCCCGGCGACTTGGACCATGTGCTCTTTTGCAACTCAGGCTCGGAAGCCGCCGACACCGCGCTCAAAATCGCCATCGCCTTCCACCGCGCCAATGGCGAGGGCTCGCGCACCCGTCTCATCGGGCGTGAACGCGGCTATCATGGTGTGGGCTTTGGCGGCATCTCGGTCGGCGGCATGGTTGCCAATCGCAAATTCTTCGGGCCGATGCTCGCCGGTGTCGATCATCTCTCGCACACCTACAATCGCGCCGAACAGAAGTTCACCATCGGCCAACCCGCATGGGGCGCGCATCTCGCCGACGAGTTGCAGCGTCTCGTCGAGTTGCATGACGCCTCCACCATAGCCGCCGTCATCGTCGAACCCATGGCAGGCTCGACCGGCGTGCTGCCGCCGCCCGTGGGTTACCTCGAACGCCTGCGCGAGCTTTGCACCAAGCACGGCATCCTCTTGATTTTCGATGAGGTCATCACCGGCTATGGCCGCCTCGGTTACGCCACCGCAGCTGAACGTTTCGGCGTGACACCCGATATTCTGACATTCGCCAAAGGCATCACATCAGGTGCCGTGCCAATGGGCGGCGCGGTTGTGCGCAAGCACATCTATGACGCGTTCCAGACCGGCCCCGATCACATGATCGACCTGTTCCACGGCTACACTTACTCAGGCCACCCGCTGGCCTCCGCCGCCGGTCTTGCCACGCTTGATCTCTACAAGAACGAAAAACTCTTCGAGCGCGCCCGCGAAATGGAACCGCATTTCTCCGAAGCGATCATGAGCCTGAAAAACCACAAGCTCGTCGCCGACATCCGCTGCATCGGCTTGGCGGGCGCGGTCGATCTCGTACCCGTCGAGGGCTTGCCCGGCAAGCGCGGTTTCGATGCCATGTGCACCGCCTTCCACGATCTCAACATGATGGTGCGCGTGTCGGGCGACACGATCGCCTTCTCACCGCCGCTGATCATTTCCAATATTGAGATCACGGATATTTTTGAACGCTTTGAAAAGGTGATGGATAAGATCGCGGGCTGACTACCGCTTAACCTCCCCCTTGAGGGGAGGTGAAGAGAATACGGATGCAAAAAGGGCCGGACTGTTTTCACAGTCCGGCCCTTTTCCCTTGGACGCTCCCCAAGATCGCGAAGGTCTTACGCCTTCTGCTGATTATGTTCCGTGATGATCTGCTGCGACTGACGCTCGGCAAAGCCGTAAATGCCTTTCGACATGAGCGAGGCTTCGGCCTTGCGTCGCGCGCCATAGACTTCCGCGCGGATGCCATGCACTTCAATGTCACTCGGTGCGGCCAGCCCCGCCATCTCAGCGAGATGACAGGCGAGCCGCAACTCGCCCGCCGCCGCCAGCTCGCCCGCGCGTTTGGCCAGCGCCTTCGCGCCACCGGCAAGGTTCGCCATTTCAGCAGCCAGCACAGCATCTGCCGCCGGTTTCAAATTCGCCGGATTGCCGTCATACCAGCCGCCGTAAAGCCGCCAGATATTGTGGACGACAAATTCAGGCTCATCATAGACGGGCTTGAGATACGGCTTGTCCATCAGGTGCGCCGGCACTTTCACCGAATGGATGATCTCATCCAGACGCGCGCCGTTGTTCATCATATCAACCGTCTGGCTCACCAGCGTTTCAAGCGCGGTCGCAATGTGATCAAGCACGATGGCGATGCGCGCCTTGCCGCCGATGGGCAGGCCATGCGCGGGCAGCAGCAGTTCGGGTCCCTTGGCAATCATCTCGCGCAAGGCCTTCGCCCATTCGAGCGGATAGCGCTGAACCTTTTGCGGGTTGCCCGCATTGGGGAAAACCCATGTCACGAAATCGCCCGAGCAGATCGCCTTGTGCTCCGGCACCCAGGCCCAGAGATGGTCGTCCGTCTCGCCGATGGCGTGATGCAACTCGAAATGTGTGCCGCCGACATTCACATCGAGACTGTCGCGGAATGTCGTGTCGGGATCGATCCACGGATCGGGGCCGAAGCGGCGCGGGCCGCCGCCCGTCTGCCCCATGCGCAATTCGGTGGCGGGCGCGAACTGACGCGCGTTGATCGTGAAATTATAGCCGTTGGTCGCTTCATAGCGGCGGAAGCGGGGCGACACGTTTTCATGCGCGATGATGCGCGGGCGGCGATGGCCCTTGTCGCAGGCCTCGCAGACGAAATGATTGGTGCCGCCCACATGGTCGGCATGGCCGTGGGTGTAGCAAATATTCGACACTGGCTCGTCGGTCCATTTGCGCAAGGACTGGAGAACGCCGCCGCCGAAGGCCTCAAGGCTCGTGTCGAACAGCACCAGCCCGTCGCCGGTCTTGAAGGTCACGACATGCGAAAAAGCTTCGATAAGCGCGATGCCATTGCCGAGTTCCGACAGTTCCATCGTCGGGCGGTTGACGAGGCCCGCGCCTTCGTAAATGTCATTGTCGATGAATTTCGCAGACAGAGCCAACAGATCGGCCACGGCACTTCCCCTCACTTATGTATTGGTTGAGGGGAGTGTCGGCCTGCAAATCCGGCCCGTCGAGCGCCATCGACATGAATTCCGCGAGGCGGAACTACTTCGGCAGCAGCCCGAGATTTTTGCCGATGGTGCGGTCGAGGAAGCGTTTGGGCAGCCGTTGCGGAATGGTCCAGTTCATCAACCGACCGGGCACAACCGCATAGCGCACTTTGGGGTTCTCGGTCGTCAGGGCCTTATGGATGGCGCGGCCAAGGTGTTCGGGCGGAAGGCCTTTCTTGCCGGACGCGAGGAAGTAGTCGCGGAATTTCACGAGCGCGGGATAAAAGGCGCTGTTGGCGAAAGGCGTGATGTCCACTTCCTCCGCCTTGTTCCAAATCTCGGTTCTGACGGAGCCGGGGCCGATGATGATGACATCGATGCCGAACAACATCAGCTCGCGGCGCAGGCTTTCGGAATAGCCTTCAAGGGCAAATTTCGAGGCCGCATAAGGTCCGATGAAGGGCGCTGCCTGTTTGCCGCCGACGGATGAAATATTGACGACGCGACCGGGCGTGCCTTTGAGCGAGGTGTCAGCACCAAGCAGCGGCGCAAATGCCTGCGTCACCATGAAGGGGCCGGTGACGTTCACTTCCATCTGCTGGCGGAAGTCATCGACATTGAGGTCGAGCAATGGGCCTGACACGGCAATGCCCGCGTTATTCACGAGCCCGAAGAGCTTCTCGCCCTTGAGCGCTGCACGGACTTCTTCGGCGGCACGTTTGATGGCCGGTTCGTCGGTCACATCAAACAGCAGCGGCACAAAATTCGCGCCAAATTCTTTCTTCAGGCGCTCGCCATCGGCCGTCTTGCGGACACTACCGAACACACGAAAACCCTTGCCGATCAGAACTTTTGTGGCACCCCAGCCGATGCCCGTCGATACGCCCGTGATGACAACGCTTTTCATAGTTCCGCCCCCGATTGAATGACCCGTTTGCTAGAAGTGGTCATTCGCGCTCAAAGTTCAAGCTCATAGCGCAGCCATGTCGTGCGGGTGGCAACTTTGTCGTAGAGCACCTGCGCGGTGTGATTATCATCCGCTGTCTGCCAATAGAGCCGCAGCCAGCCTTCGGCACGTCCCCGCGCGGCGAGCGCCTCGATGAGCGCACGGCCCGCGCCTTGGCCCCGCGCCGTGTCGCGCACGAACAAGTCTTCCAGATAGCACACAGGCTTGGGGCTCCATGTGCCAGCATGAAGGATGGCATGGGCAAAGCCTTGCACGCGGCCTTGCGCATCTTCCGCGATGAGGCCGATCAACTCGCCCGACAGAAGACGCGCGAATGTGTCGTCGGAAATATCAGGCGTCAGCGATGACTTATAGAAAGTGAGATAGCCCGCCCACATCACGTCCCAATCGGGCCGGTCGGAGGCGACGAGAGGACGGATGTGGAGCGGGTTTTTCATTTTGTGCCGATCAGGAAATTGTCGCGCCGCCGTCGATGACGAGGCTCTGGCCGGTCATGAAGGCACCGGCTGAACTTGCGAGGAAAACCGCCGCACCGGCGATTTCATCGGGCATGCCGATGCGCTTCAGCGGTGCGCCCGATGTTGAGCGTTCGAGGATTTCAGGATTGTCCCACAGTGCTTGGGCGAATTTCGTTTTGATCAGGCCCGGCGCAATGCAATTGGCGCGCACATTATGCGGACCGTTTTCAACAGCGAGATTGCGGGCAAGCTGGAAGTCTGCCGCCTTCGACAGGCAATAGGCGCCGAGCACGGGCGAGCCTTTGAGACCGCCGATGGAGGACACAATGATGATCGCGCCGTCTTTGCGCTCGATCATCTGCGGCAGGACCATATTGCTCAGCCAATGGTTCGACTTGACGTTCGACGACATGATCTTGTCGAAAGCATCGTCGGGAATGTCGCGCGAGGAACCGAAATAGGGGTTCACAGCGGCGTTGCAAACAAGCACATCGACCTTGCCCCATTTGGCATTTGTCGTGTCAACGAGGCGCTGCAGATCACCCTTGTCGGCGATGTTGCAAGGCACGGCAATCGCCGCGTTCTTGAACTTTGCGTTGATCTCGCCCGCGACCTTGTCGCATTGGTCCGCCTTGCGTGATGAAACCACGACTTTTGCGCCGTGTTCGGCCAGACGGTGGACAATGGCCTCGCCGATGCCTTTGGTGGAACCGGTAACAATGGCAATTTTGCCTGTCAGATCGAACAGTGACATCAAACTTCTCCCTATTATGGCCGCAATCTGTGGTTACGGATTATGCCGATTTGTATTCTCGTGTCCGCGCCGTTTTGCTAGGTTATGGAGCGCGGGGTCCACGAAGTCTGATGTCTTTCTACACCATCAAGTGCGGTTTGCTAAAGGGTGCGCCGACCGGCGATCCACAAAACCGTCTTACCGAGATTGGGAAATCAATATGCTGATGAAACGGACTATCATTGCCGTCATGTGCAGTGCCTTCGCGCTCGCAGCCTGCCAGACGCAAGATGCCTATACGGGCGAGCAAAAGACCAGCAAAGCCACATACGGCGCCGGGATTGGTGCTGTCGTCGGTGCGCTCGGCGGCGCTCTGATCGGCGGCGGCGACAGCACGGATCGTCGCCAGCGCGCGATGATCGCCGGCGGCATCGGCGCACTCGCAGGCGGCGGCGTCGGCTATTATATGGACAGCCAGGAAAAAGAACTGGCGAACCAGTTGCGCTCCTCGGGCGTCAGCGTCACACGCGTCGGCAATAACATCATTCTCAACATGCCGGGCAATGTGACTTTCGCCACCAATTCCTACAATATCAACGCGGGCTTTTATGACGTGTTGAACTCGGTCGCCATCGTCCTGAAAAAATATGACAAGACGATGATCGATGTGACGGGTCACACGGATTCGACCGGCAGCGACCAGACCAATCAGGTCCTGTCGCAGAACCGCGCCAATTCTGTCGCGCGCTATCTCGCCAGTCAGGGTCTCAACGGACAGCGCTTCCTTGTGAGCGGCGCGGGCGAGAGCCAGCCGATTGCCTCGAACAATACAGCGGCCGGTCGCGAGCAGAACCGTCGCGTCGAAATCAAACTGACGCCGCTGACGAACTGATCAGCACCGTCTGACGAAATGAAAATGCCCCGCCATCGTGCGGGGCATTTTTTGTTTCACCCCTCCAGCAAGGCCTCGACTTCCTTCACCAGTGCCTCATCCAGCGGCGGTACTTTGCTGCCGAAGACCTGCACCAGATCACCGTCGGGTCCGATCAGATATTTGTGGAAATTCCATTTGGGCAGCGCGTCCTCGCCCGCCACTTCAGCGACCCATTTGTAAAACGGATGCGCCGCGCCGCCGATCACTGATTGTTTGGCGGTCAGCGGAAAATCAACGTCATAATTCAATTCGCAAAACGACATGATCTCGGCCTCCGTGCCGGGTTCCTGCGCGCCGAAATCATTGCAAGGCACGCCGAGCACCACGAGGCCGCGCGCCTTGTAGCGTTCCCACAGTCCTTGCAGGTCGCGGTATTGCGGCGTGAGGCCACAGCGGCTTGCCGTGTTGACGACCAGCACGGCCTTTCCCTTGTATTGCGACAAAGGCAGGGCCTGACCCGAGATGGTGGCAAATTCAAACTGGTGAGCGTTCATCGTGTGATCCTTCCGCATATGTATTTACCGCCGAGCCTAGCATGGGCGCGGGGCCTGCGGCTAAGATGATCGGCAGGTCCAACGGGGTGAGACAGATGTGCGATACAATGGTGGCGCGGCCACAGGCGAGCAAATCCGGCGCGCTGCTATTCGCCAAAAACTCCGACCGCGGCGCCAATGAGGCGCAATATATCGAACATGTCGCCGCCCACCGCCATGCGAGCGACGCGACGCTCCGATGCACCTACATCACCATCCCGCAGATCGCAGAAACCCATGCCGTGCTGCTGTCGCGTCCCTTCTGGATGTGGGGTGCGGAGATGGGCACCAACGAATATGGTCTCATCATCGGCAATGAAGCGGTCTTTGCGAAGATCGCGCCGCAAAAGGACGAAGCCCTCATCGGCATGGACCTTGTGCGGCTGGGGTTGGAGCGCGCCCGCAGCGCCGACGAAGCTGTCACCGTCATCACCTCATTGCTCGAACAATTCGGTCAGGGCGGTAATTGCGCCCATATCGGCCGCTTTGAATATCACAACAGCTTTCTCATCGCGGATGCGTCGGGCGAAGCCTTCGTGCTTGAAACCGTCGGGCGCGATTGGGTCGTCGAACGCGTCAGCGACCGGCGCTCGATTTCCAACACCTATACAATCGGCACCGACATTACCCGCGCCAGCCAGGGCCTCGTGCCGCAAGCGATCGAGCGCGGCTATGCGACGGACGGCGCGCCCTTCCATTTCGCCGACGCTTACGCCAACCGCCACCGCTCAAACTTCGCCACAGGCAGCGCGCGCTGGTGCCGCTCCAGCGCATTGATGGCCGCGCGTCCCAAACAGGACGCCGCCGCCATGATGCAGATCCTGCGCGACCAGGGCCCGCAGGCCGCGCGCGACGCCAATTGGAAGCCCGATGGTGTCATGGGCGGTTCCATTTGCGCCCATGCTTCATGGGGCCCCATCCGCCGCCACGGCCAGACGACAGGCTCATGGGTCGCGGAATTGGGCGAAGGCCGCTCGGTCCATTGGCTCACCGCCAGTTCATCGCCCGACACATCGATTTTCAAACCCGTCTTCTTCGGCCCCGGCTTTGAAGGCGCGACGCTCCCCGATTTCGGGCCCTTGCCCGGCGGCACATTCGACCCCGCCACCCGCTGGTGGGCGCATGAACAGCTGCACCGTGCCGTGCTCAAAGATTACAGGCCCCGCCTTGCCGCCTATGCCGCCCGCCGCGACCGGCTGGAGGCGGGCTTCATCGCCCGTGTCGAGGCCTTCATCGCCCGTGGCGGCAGTGCTGAAGAGGCCGGTGCGCTGTCGCGCGCCATCTGGAAAGAGGCGGATGAAGCCGAACGAAGCTGGCTCGAACTGGTTCAGGCCGTGCCCGTCCGCGCCCGTCACCAGCCCTCGCCTCTTTACCGTATGCATTGGCAGAAACTCGCCCGTTTGGCCAAAATGCCCGCATAATCTCCATAATGCAGCAACTCTAAGGCGTGAAAACTTACGATTCCGTCTTCCTTGGTTAACTTTTCCTCAAAACCTTTGGGTCAAGGTAAACGCAGGATCAATTCCGGAATGCGGGTTTTGTGACCTGTTGGGGCATCTTCCATGTCGAGTTTGAAAACATTGCTGGCCACCGCGCTCTATGCTTTGCCTTCGCTGGCTATGGCTTATGGCCTCGCCAATCTCGGGCTGCTGGAACCGAAACTCGCCATTCTGGCCGGTCTCATCGCCTGCCTGCTTGGCGCGGAAGCCCATGCCGCCTATTCGCGTCGTATCGAGCGCAACAAGGTGCGCGGAGAATTGACCGAACTCACAAGCGTCGCCCAGAGCCTGTCACGCGAGCTTGATCTTGCAGGCGAACGCATCATCGAACTTGAAGAACGCTTCGAGCGCGAAACCACCGCGCGCATGGAACGCATCTTCTCTGAAATCCGCGTCGTTGAATCTCTCGTCAAGCGCCTCGCTGAAACACGCGAAGCGCCGCCTATGCCTGTCCAAGCCGGTGCGCCGCGCGTGCAGGCCGACCTTGCCAAGGCGTTCACACCGACCGTTGTCGAGCCCGAACGCGACATCTCGACATTCACCGACACCGAACTTCTCGAAACCATCCGCCGGTCGCTCGAAAGCAACCGCGTCGATCTCTATCTCCAGCCCATCGTGACGCTGCCGCAGCGCAAAGTGCGCTATTATGAAGGCCTGTCGCGCCTGCGTTCGGAAGACGGCACACTCATCATGCCGCGCGATTATATGCGCGTGGCAGAGCCCGCCGGCATGATGCCGACGGTTGATAACATCCTTCTGTTCCGCTGCATTCAGGTCGTGCGCAAACTCGCCGCCCGCAACAAGAATGCCGGCGTCTTCTGCAATATCTC
>JAUSLL010000017.1 GCA_030649335.1 Parvibaculum sp.
AAGGAAGTGCCGTTCAAGGATGTTTACATCCATGCACTGGTGCGCGACGAGCGCGGCCAGAAAATGTCGAAGACCAAAGGCAATGTCATCGACCCGCTGAAGCTGATCGACGAATATGGCGCCGACGCTTTGCGCTTCACACTGACGGCGATGGCGGCTCAAGGCCGCGACATCAAACTGGCGACCAATCGTGTTGAAGGCTACCGCAATTTCGGCACCAAACTCTGGAACGCCGCGCGCTTCTGCGAAATGAACGAATGCGCCCGCGTCGAAGATTTTGATCCCGCATCGCTGAAGCAGAACGTCAACAAATGGATCGTCGGCGAAGTCTCCCGTGTCACTGCCAACCTCACAGGCGAAATTGAAGGCTACCGTTTCAACGAGGCGGCGGGCTCCGCCTATCGTTTCGTCTGGAACGTCTTCTGCGACTGGTATCTCGAACTCATCAAACCCGTGCTGCTGGGTGATGACGCTGCCGCGATTGCCGAAACACGGGCGACGGCGGCGTGGATGCTCGATCAAATACTGTTGATGCTTCACCCCTTCATGCCGTTTATGACGGAAGAACTCTGGGCAACAACAGCAGGCCCCAAGCGTGAAAAATTGCTCGTCGTTTCGCCGTGGCCGGTGCTCAAAGGGCTTGGTGATGAAGCCGCCGACGCTGAAATGGGTTGGGTCATCCGCTTGATCTCGGACATCCGCTCCGTGCGTTCGGAAATGAACGTGCCCGCAGGCGCCAAAATTCCGATGATGCTCAAAGGTGCGAGTGCCGAAAACCTCACGCGCTTTGAACGTCACAAGGATCTGATCCTCCGCCTTGCTCGCCTTTCAACAGCCGATGTGAGCGACACGGTGCCGACAGGCGCATTGCAGATGGTGCTCGACGAAGCGACAGTTCTTTTACCGATTGCCGATGTGGTCGACCTGAAAGCCGAAACTGTCCGCCTCAAGAAAGAAATCGGCAAACTCGACGGCGAGATTTCCAAAATCGACGCGAAGCTCGGCAACGAAAAATTTTTGGCTTCAGCACCCGAAGAAGTCGTCGACGAGCAGCGCGAACGTAAAGCGGAAGCGGAAGCTGCCAAAGCAAAATTGACTGTTGCAGTCAAGATGCTCGAGGGAGCTATTTGAGCAAGTATGAAATAATTATTTTGTAGTATTGTTCTCGTCGATATTGGTTCCTAGACTTCCTTGATGGCTACGGGGGTAGCCATTTTAAGGGGGAAATAAAATGATTCGAGTGCTGACACTCGGCGTCGCCGCTTTTGCGCTCGCCGGCTGCTCTTTTCTGACCGAAGGCGTGCGTCAGGATATTTCAGTGAGCACAACACCCAGTGGTGCAGCCTGCGTTTTCATGCGTGGGGGCCAGAAGATCGCCGAAGTCAATCCGACGCCGGGTTCGGCAATCATCCGCAAGGACAAACACGACATCACAGTCGAGTGCGAGAAAGAGGGCTATCAGAAGGCCACGATGCTCAATGAGTCTGACGTTGCCGCGGCAAGCTTCGGGAACATCATTATCGGTGGCGTTCCTGGCATCATCACCGACCTGGCGACGGGCGCCAGCAACAAGTATGACCCCAAAATGGACATCACGTTGCAGGCAGTTGAAAACCCGACAGCGGCTGTCTCACCGACAGCAATGGCTCCGCTGACGAACTAAGCGAAATGCCTGAATTGGAAAAGGGCGACTCAATCATGAGTCGCCCTTTTTTTCATCAGTTAGCAGACGATCCGTTCTCTGCCGTCCGGCGCTCGGTCATAAACTGATCGAACTCAGCCTGATCTTTAGCCCGGCGCAGGCGCTCAACGAATTCGCCGAAAGCATTTTGCTCTTCTTCCATCCGCTTCAGGGTTTCGTCGCGGTAGGCGTCGAAGGCGTAGTTTCCGGTGCTGTGGCGGCTACGGCGATGCGACGATCCGCAATGACGCCCAAACCGGTGCTCGCTCCGTTCGTGCTTCCAAGCATGCATTTTTCCGCTCCAGATCAGATAGGCGAGGACGCCAAGTCCGACCGGCCAGAACAGGACGAAGCCGATCACCATCAGCGCGATCCATGCGCCTTTGGGCATGTCGTCAAGCATAGCGGCGGTGGGCATCTTTCTCTCCCTTTGTGAGGTTCACATTGAACACAAATCAGAGGTAGTAATGATCTCGTCGGGGTCAAGATGTCGCATGTCGATTGTTCTTAAAAACAAACGGGCGACCCTTTTGGAGCCGCCCGCTGTGATTGAAAATGTGTTTCGCCTACGCGTCGAAAACGATCACAGAGCGCGCAAGTTCGCCCTTTTTCAGCTCGTCAAAGGCTTCGTTGACCTGCGAAAGTTTGATGCGGCGCGAGATCATTTCGTCGAGCTTGAGCTTGCCGTTCATATAAAAATCGACAAAACGCGGCATGTCCACGGGGAAACGGTTGGAGCCCATGATCGATCCCTGAATGCGCTTTTCGGCGAGGAAGTCCGCGCCGTGCAGTTCGATATTCACGCCGACGGGGATCATGCCGATGATGTTGGCGGTGCCGCCGCGACGCAGCATCTTGAATGATTGCTCGGCGGTCGCCTTGAGTCCGATGGCTTCAAAGCTGTGATGCACGCCGCCGCCGGTCAGGTCCATCAACTGCTGGACCGGATCGCCGTCTTTGGCGTTGATCACATCTGTCGCGCCGAATTGTTTGGCGAGGTTGAGCTTCGAACCCTGCATGTCGATGGCGATGATGCGACCCGCGCCCGCAATGGCGGCACCATTGATGGCCGCAAGGCCGACGCCGCCACAACCGAGCACAGCAACCGTTTCACCCGGCCGCACATTCGACGTGTGGATCACCGCGCCGATGCCTGTCGTCACCGAGCAACCGATGAGGGCCGCGCGGTCAAAGGGCATGTCCTTGCGAATGGCGACACAGGCGTGTTCATGGATCAGCATCTGCTCAGCGAAGGACGACAGATTGAGAAACTGGTTCACGCCATTGCCGAGGCGTGGCTCCTCGCCCGCCTGACGTTTTGTTTCAGGACTCACACAACGCGACATATGGCCTTCAAGGCAATGATCGCAATGGCCGCAGAAAGCGGAAAGACAGGTGATGACGTGGTCACCCGGCTTCACTGTGCGCACTTCCGATCCGACCATTTCGACGATACCGGCAGACTCATGACCGAGCACGGCGGGCAGGGGATAGGGGTATGACCCCTCGACGAAATGCAGGTCCGAATGGCAGACGCCCGCCGCCATAGTGCGGATCAGGACTTCGTGGGGACCAGGCTTGTTGATTTGGACATCTTCGATGGTGAGCGGGGTGCCCACCTGACGCAATACTGCCGCTTTCATGTTCAATTCTCCCTGAGGCCGGATTTTTGTTTTTGGCTGATGCCGGATTGTCCCGATGTTGGCCCGATGGAGGCCATCCGGTCAATCTCTGGCTGAACACAAGGCTGCGAAGCCCCTATGATTTGTGCCACAATGCGATCCCGCCAACCGGAGTTGAGTGATGAAATTACGTTATGCCGCCGCCGTCTGCGCCCTCGCACTTGTCACAGGCGCTCAATTGCACGCAGCGCCCTCAGCGGCAGCCAACAGCGCATTTGAAACCGGCATCGAGGCCTACCGCACCGGTGATCTCGACGCTGCTGTGGCGGCCTGGACCACTTCGGCCGATGGCGGTCACCCGATGTCAGCCTTTCTGCTCGGTCGCCTTTATGAGCAAGGACGCGGCGTAGAACAATCCGACTATCAATCCTTCAAATATTATCAGATGGCCGCCGACGAAGGTCAGGCACAGGCCGGTGTCAAAGTCGGCAAGATTTATTTGACCGGTAACAAAGACCTCGACATTGATCGTGATTACAAAATGGCGATCAAATATTTTGAGATCGGCGCACTCGCCTCATGGCCGGAATCCCAATACATGCTCGCCGACATGTACCGGCGCGGGCTAGGCGTCAACGGTGATCGCACAGAAAGTTTGCGCTGGCTGATCCTCGCCGCGAAGAAAAAATATGCGCCGAGCCACGTCGCACTGGCGCGTATTTATTTCGAAGGCGAGGGCGTGCTCGCCGACCGTGTCAAAGGTTGGTCCTACATCGAACTCGCCAGCCGCTTTGCCGATGGTGACGAAGGCAAAGAGGTCAATGCCGTGATGGACAAATACGGCAAGCGCATGAAGCCCGGTGAGAAGGAAGCCGCCGCGAAAGAGGCTGACGCCTGGATCGCTGAATTTGCGCCGAATTAGAAAATCACTTTTTCTTCACCGAACCAGAGTGGCGACTTTGCAAAGTCGATGAACTTGGCCTCATCCTCAAGAAGCGCGAGGCCCGCATCGCGCGACTCGGGCGTGTCGGTCATCAATTCGTCTAGGGAATTCCACCAAAGCTGGGCGACGCCGTCATAGATGGCGGGTGCGGCGTCGAGCGAACCGCTGCGGGCCATGCGTACGGCATCCGTCATCTCGTAAGTGCCGGTGTGAAGCTGAACGTAGCGCGCAATGTGCAGAGGCTCGCGGACTCTCTTTACCAGCGGCGCATGTTTGTTCAGCCAGTAGTCTTGAAATGCCTCGCGCGTCATGCCTGACTTGCGTGTCAGACAGAATGTAATTTTGATCATCTCTGTCATCCTTTTTTTATGCCGTTGGAGCGAAGTATGCGGATTGCGATTGGTGGTTTCCAGCATGAAACGAATACGTTCGCGCCGACCATGGCCGACTACCGCGCATTTGAACAGGCCGATTCGTGGCCCGCGCTGCAACACGGCCCCTCGCTTGTTGGGGCTTTTAATGCCGGTATGAATATACCCATTGCCGGCTTCATCGCCGAAGCCTCAAAAGCGGGACACACATTCGTGCCGCTCGCATGGTGCCATGCGACGCCATCGGCGCATGTGACGGAAGACGCCTTTGAGCGGATCACCGGCATGATCGTCGAGGGGTTGCGCAACAAGAGTGCTTACGACGCGGTCTATCTCGATCTGCACGGTGCGATGGTTTGTGAACATGTGGACGACGGCGAAGGCGAAATATTGGAGCGCGTGCGTAGGGCCATCGGGTCCGATGTGACGCTGGTGGCGAGCCTCGACCTTCACGCCAATGTGACCGAACGGATGGTGATGAACGCCGATGCGCTCATCGTCTATCGTACCTATCCCCACATCGATATGGGCACGACAGGCGCACGCGCGGCGGCGCATATGGAAGCCATTTTCAAAGGCATGCCGAAACAAGCTAAAGCCTTCCGTCGGGTCGACTACCTCATTCCACTCACCGCGCAATGCACTATGAGCGAACCGGCTGCAGGGCTCTACCGCGAGGTGGCTGCTCTCGACGGCAATGTGCTGGGCAACGGGCGCGTGAGTTCGGTCTCTCTGTCTACCGGGTTTCCGCCTGCTGACTTCGTTGGCTGCGGCGCTTCTGTTGTCGCTTATGCCGATACGGAAGCAGCCGCCAACGAAGCGGCAGACAAGATTGCAAAGCGATTGGCGGACAGCGAAGCGCTGTTCCGCGAAAAGCTCTGGTCGCCGCGTGATGCAGTCGCTTATGCGATGCAAAAAAACAGCACCGGTGGCCCGGTGGTGCTCGCCGATACGCAGGATAATCCCGGCGCGGGTGGTAACGGCGACACAGTCGGCGTGCTGCGTGAATTGCTGTCGCAAAAGGCCACCCGTGCAGCACTCGGGGTTTTATTCGATCCGCAATCCGCCGCCGAAGCCGCCGCTGCAGGCGAGGGCGCGAGAGTGCGTTTGAAGCTAGGTGCGAAAACGGGCGGAGCGGACGAAGAGCCCGTGGACGCCGAATTCGAAGTCGTCAAAATTACCGATGGAGATTTTTTGGCGACAGGACCTTTTTATGGCGGCTCATACATGTCGCTCGGCACCACGGCGCGATTGCGCTCCGGCGGTGTTGAGATCGTCGTCGCCTCGCGCAAGGCGCAATGCGCAGATCAGGAAATGCTGCGCCACACGGGCATCGAACCATCGAAGCTCGCCATATTGGTCGTCAAAAGTTCGGTGCATTTCCGCGCGGACTTCCAGCCTATCTCAAGCGAAGTGCTGATCGTTGAAAGCTCGGGGCCGAATATCGCGGATCTGACCAAGCTGCCTTATAAGCACCTCCGCCAAGGCATCCGTGTGATGCCGCAGGGCAAACCATTCGGCAGCTAGAAAGCGAGCTTTGCCCAGATCGGCGTGTGGTCTGATGGCTTCTCGCGGCCGCGCGGATCAATATCAATGTCGCAACCGGTCAGGCGATCAGCGGCTTGCGGCGAAAGCAGCAAATGATCGATGCGGATGCCCTGACCCTTTTGCCAGCGGCCCGCCTGATAGTCCCAGAATGTGTAGCGGTGCGGCTCGTTGTGACAGGCGCGGAACGCGTCCGTGAAACCGAGATTGATAATCTCGCGGAGTGCGGCGCGGCTTTGCGGCTGGGTAAGCGCGTCGCCTTCCCATGCCTTCTCGTCATAAACATCATCTGCTGTCGGAATAACATTATAGTCACCGGCCAGAACCAACGGCTCTTCGTAGGTGAGAAGTTCCGCCGCATGAGCTTTCAAACGTTCCATCCAGCGCAGCTTGTAGGGAAATTTTTCCGTGTCGACCGGATTGCCGTTGGGCAGATAGATCGACGCGACACGCAAAACCGTGTCGCCAGCCGGAATGACCGCCTCGATGTAACGGGCCTGCTCGTCGCTATCGTCGCCGGGCAAGCCGATGCGAATATCCTCCATCGGATGCTTCGAAATCAGCGCCACGCCGTTGTAAGTCTTCTGCCCGTGAATCGCGAGATTGTACCCAAGGTCCTCCAATTCAGCGCGCGGGAAGGTCTCATCTGTCGATTTCGTCTCCTGCAGACAAACGACGTCCGGATCAGCTTCCTTCAGCCAGACCTTGAGATTTTCCATCCGTACCTTGAGCGAATTAACGTTGAACGTGGCTATTTTCATAGGATTTCGGGGCTTTCGAGACGGTTCAGCGCAACTAGGCAGCAAAGCATGTTATCGCCTGCCAACAGGCAAATCCTAGCACGGTCTGGCGTGGTTAAATCCATCAGCACAAAAGGGGTTTGACGATCGTGTAAGCGAAGTCCAGCATGAGCCATTGCTATTTGTCCGCTCTGGGGAGGGAGTACAAATGGGTACACGAGTTGCGGGGCGGATGACCGCCCGATCACATGCGCGCCACTATGTGGCGCCAGCTAATCTGTCTCAGCGTTGTCTGCTTTGCATCGTGGGGGTGCTTGGCGGTTTCATGGCACTGGTTCAGGGCATGGTCGCCGTGCAGACTTTGCCGCTGACCACAGGCGGCGAATTCACAACCTACTGGATGGTTGCGGTGCTGGGCATCTGGGCACCGGCGATTGCCATTTTCGCGTCGATTGTCGGTGTGATGATTCGCGACAAGATCGCCATGGCCTTGCTCGTGGCATCTCCGGTGCTCTCAATCGGCGGATTTATGCTCTGCACCTTCGGTCAGATCTGACCCGCCAGCAAATCAAATTGAAAATGATGTCCCGCAGCCGCAGGAAGCGGTGGCGTTCGGATTAATGATTTTGAAGGACGAGCCGATGAGGTCGTTCACAAAATCAATCTGCGAACCTTCCAGATACATCACCGACGTCGAGTCGATCAGCACCGTTGCGCCTGATTTTTCAAGCACAAGGTCATCACCGGAGCGTGTGTCGTCGAGCGTGAAACCATATTGAAAGCCGGAGCAGCCGCCGCCAGACACGGAGACACGCAACATCACACCCTCGTCCTCGCTGGACAGGATTTCCGCCACGCGCTTGGCCGCCCGTTCACTCATCGTGATCGGCTGGCCGGTGCCCGGCATCAGGTCTGTTGCTGTTTCACTCATCAAAGGGCCGCTTTCTAATGCTACTGAACTGGCACTCTGGAACCATTCTGGTTATAGCCTAGCATTGATTTAGGTATTCTTATCCCGGAATTCAAATCCCCGGTGTCGAAAGAGGCCCCCCTTGTCGCAGTCAAATCCCGCCGCCACGGCCTCATTTGCCACAAAAGCCGAGGAAAGCCGCGGGCGTCTCTTCGAAGAGCCGGAAAGCGCGACCCGCACGGCCTTCCAGCGCGACCGCGACCGCATCATCCATTCGGGTGCTTTCCGCCGTCTGAAATACAAGACGCAGGTCTTCGTCTATCACGAGGGCGATAATTACCGCACACGACTCAGCCATTCGCTGGAAGTCGCCCAGATCGCCCGTTCGATCAGCCGCGTGCTGGGCCTTGATGAGGACCTCGCCGAAACATTGGCGCTGGCGCATGATCTCGGCCACACGCCTTTCGGCCATGCGGGTGAAGATGCACTCGACGCCTGTATGAAAGATTTCCTCGGTTTTGATCACAACGCCCAGACATTGCGCATCGTGACGAAGCTCGAACATCGCTACGCCGAATTCGATGGGCTGAACCTGTCGTGGGAAACGCTGGAAGGTCTCGTCAAACACAACGGCCCCGTTCTGACGAAAGAAGTTCGCGCCGAAGACCTGCCGCGCGCGCTCACCGAATATGCAGAGATTCAGGATCTGGAGCTCGCGACCTTCGCCGGACCCGAGGCGCAGGTGGCCGCACTTGCCGATGACATTGCCTATAACAACCACGACATTGACGACGGCCTTCGCGCCGGTCTGTTCACGATCAATGATTTGCTAGCGCTGCCGCATGTCGGCGAAGCATTTCAGGGTGTAATGGATAAATATCCGACACTGGAAGAAACACGCGTGATTCATGAGAGCGTGCGGGCGCTCATTGGCAGCATGATTGGTGACGTGATCGCGGAAACGCGCCGCCGCGTTGAAGCCGCCAAGCCGCAATCCGCAGCTGATGTACGGGCCATGTCGCAGGCGCTGGTGAGTTTTTCACCGGAGATGAACCGCCACAATGCGACGCTCAAGAAATTCCTGTTCGAGCGCATGTATCGCCATTTCCGCGTCAACCGTTCTATGAGCAAGGCCAAGCGAATTGTCGCCGATCTCTTCACATTGCTGCATGCGGAACCGGAATTGTTGCCGCCGGAGTGGCAGGCAGGGTGCGACGGCGTGCGGGGTATGAAATCCGCACGCCGCGTCTGCGATTTTATTGCCGGCATGACCGACAAATTTGCCATCGAGGAACACAGGCGACTGTTCGATCTGAGCGACCCGCGCGCCTGACGACCCTGAGGTTAGTGCTGCATCCCCTCCATGCCGTCGTGCTCGGGCATGAGATCGACATAAGGGGCGGGATATTTCAGCGCATGGGCGTTCTCGCCGGGTTTGGCGATTTCATTCCAATGAACAATTGTGCTGCCGCACATCTGTGTCACCGGAAAGTAGATACGCATAATGTCCCTGTCGTCCGGCAGCTTCACCTGAAAGGCGAACTCGTCAAAGCGGTCGTCGGGCACTTCGCCGCCGCTCCATTCGACACGCTTCGCGCCTTCGCTCACCGGCTTGCCGTGGATTGTATATGTGCGGGCATAAGTGCCGCTGGTGGTCTTGATCGTCCAACCGGCCATGAGTTTCGGCTTCACCGAAATCACACCCTCGGGGATATCTACCGCAAGCCCCGTGGTGGTTGCCCCGTCGCAGCCGTGCGGTACACGCAGAACGGCTTTGTAGTAGGCTCCCCAACTCGACATGCCATTGTCGAGTGTCACATGCGCGGAAGCAGGAGCGGCAAGTGCGATAAGGCTCATCGCAACGAACATGAGTGAGATTTTCTTCATCTGTCGTTTCCTCAGAATGTTGCAGTGAAACCGGCAAACACGGCACTGCCTTCGCCCGGATAGAAAATTTCCGAACCGGGGACATAAGTGGCGACGGTCGTGTAGCTGGTGACAGCACGCTTATCCGTGAGGTTGCGGCCTTCAACGAAGAGACGCAGCGCAGGTGTCACATCCACGCCGCCTTCGATGCCGAGCATGGCGTATCCGGGAGCTTTTTTCGTGTTGGCGTAGTCAACGTAACCACCGCGCGGCACCCAATCGATCTTCGGCGCAATGTCCCAACCCTGATGCGAGCGGTAGCACAGAGCCGCTGCATAAAGATGGGGGATGGAGCCAGCGAGAGCGTTATCGCCATAGACGGCGTCGCCCTCAAAGCGTGCTTGTGAATATGTATAGACCTGCTCGAAGGAAAGCATGTCGCCGTCCGGCAGTGCGCCCGGCATAACAAATTCACCGAGGTCAAGCGTCAGTGCAGCTTCAATGCCCTGATGCAAAGTGTGTCGCGCGTTGAAGGTCGCCGCCGGAATGGCCGGTGCGGTGGTGAAGTTCACCAATTCGTCTTCGACCTTGGCGCGATAAGCCACCACATCCCAGGCGACAAGTTTCGCTGTACCGCGCGTGCCGATTTCGTAAGTTACGGCGCGTTGTGGGTCCATCGGTGTGAACTGCGTACCCGCGCCAAGTGTCTGCGTGAGGTCGCTCATGATCGGCGGTTCATAGCTGCGCGTCACATTGGCATAAGCCTGCATGGAGGGAGCTATATCCCACAGCACACCAAGTTTCGGGCTGAGGGAGGTGAAGTCAGCGTCATCGTTTTTCGAAATTCCGGTGGTAGCAGACGTCGTGTTGTAGGTGCGTGTTGCGTTGATGCCTTGCAGGCCGGTGACAAGTGCCACTGTGGGGACAACATAGAAGGCGTTCTCAGCATAGAGCACCGCGGTCGTTGAAATCTGGCGGCTTTCCTGAAGAAGCGCGCCTCGACTGCCGCTGACATTGACGTAATTATTGCCGATGAGCGACGTATAGCCATAGCGCATACCCGCTGTCACGACATTACGATGGCCGAGCAAGGCGCCTTCATCGGTATAGCGCGCAAAGGCACCGACATTGCTGCTGCCCTGATCCAGCACCTGATAGATAGGATGAAAGAGAGAGTGGTATCCCGCGTAAGCGCCGATATCGAGCTGTGCGTTGTCGCCGATCGCAAAACTTGTCTTGTTGGCGAAGCGTACCGAACGCGCATTGCGCTGCTGATCACCGGCGAGCGCACCGGCGGATGCAGCTTCGGGATTGTTGATCGCGGCGTTAAGCGACGTCGTGCCCGGCAACTCCTGAGTAACTGAATTATAGCTGAGGTAGAACCGGGTTTCTGCGATATCGTTCAGGCGGATACCAAGATTTCCTGCAAAGCGGGCCGTGTCTTCTTTTGAGTGATCACGATAGCCGTCCGACTTGAGACCGGTCATCGAAGCAAAAAAATCTACATTATCGATAATCCGCGCGACTTCCGCATGGCCACGTATTGTGCCGAAGCTGCCGCCGTCCACGCGCAGCAGATTTTCGGCTTTCGCGGTATGGGCTGTCGGCGTCACAAGATTGATCGCACCACCAAGGCTCGCGCCGCCATATTGCAACCCGTCGCCGCCGCGATAGACCTCGATATGCTGCAAAGTCAGCGGATCAATTTCCTGAAAGTCGCCACTGCCGTCCGCGTCGTTGAGCGGCACGCCGTTTTGCAACAATTCAATGCTGCGCAAATGCCAGCCGCGGCTGAGGCCAGCGCCGCGAATGCTGAGGCGGACTTCCTGTCCGTAGCGCTTGCGGGCGAATATCCCCGGTGTGAAGGCAAATGTGTCTTCCAGATTGGCGGCATATTTGTCTTTGAATTTGTCGGCGGGCACGACGGCGACGGCACCCGGCATTTTGGAGAGGTTCGTTTGTGTCTCGGCAACGCCGGGGGCGGTCAACGTTCCGGCTTTTTCGTCAGTTGCACCGAGGCCTTTGAGGGGCGAAGAGGCTGTGCCTGTGACGACGAGTGCGGGCAAAAGCGGCACGGCATTGTCGTCGGCATGGGCGGCGGACATGGGAAAGGCGAACGGCAAGACGACGCCGAGGGCGAGATATTTTTTCATTGGTATTCTCTGACTGGAAGCGCGGATGTCCTCAGCCGAAAGGCCAATGGAATCATGCGCGATCACTGGGAAGCGTTATGGAATGTGGCTTCAGTCAGAGAAGAGGCGGCCCGCGGGCGTTTTCGACAGTGTCGTAATGCCCCTGCGGCAGGCTGCTGATCGGTCCGAAAACGGCAGGCGCGAACAGATGCGGGACGAGGGCGGCGGTGGCCGTCAGAGCGAGAACGCCGCAATGGCTCATGCAGGAGTGGCAATTGTGGTTGTCGGCAGGCACCTGTTTGACGGGTTTGCCGCTTTCGTCCACCAGCACTTGCTTGGCTTCGCCGCCGGCGCAGATCGTGACCTGCATCAGCCCCTGAACGGCGGGCGGCGCGAGGTCGTAGAGCGTCGGGATGGCGATATGGAGGAGGAGGGCGAAGAGCGCAACGAGGCCGACGGACCGGTGACGGACCGTTGCAAACGTAATGCTGTCGATATGTGCCCCCATGACCATGAGTCTTGATCGCACGACCATCTGATTTGGGAAAGGCACATTTTGTCGCGCGGGCGCGCCGGACGGCTCAAATCGCGGAGATGCGACTGGAAAGCCACCGGACAGGCAGATAGAGTGCGCCCGCACAAGTGAGGCTAAGCGACGGACATAATGAATATATTTCGGCATTTTGAAACACGGATCGAAGCGGCGCTGAATGCGCTCGTGGCCGAAGGCACTCTCCCGTCCGGTCTCGATTTTTCGCGCATAGCGGTCGAGCCGCCGCGCGATGCCTCGCACGGCGACCTGTCCACCAATGCCGCCATGGTGCTGTCCAAACCCGCAGGCATGAACCCGCGTGCGCTGGCGGAAAAGCTTGTCGAAAAGCTCAAAAGCGAAGCAGCTGTCACCGAAGTCACTATCGCCGGACCGGGTTTCATCAACCTGCGCCTGACGAGTGAGATCTGGCTCGGCGGCATTCTTGATGTACTGGCAGCAGGCGCGGCCTATGGCGCGAGCACTCTCGGTGCGGGCAAGAACGTCAACGTCGAGTATGTGTCCGCGAACCCGACGGGCCCTATGCATGTCGGCCATGTGCGCGGCGCGGTGTTCGGCGACGCACTGGCAAACCTTTTAGAAAAGGTCGGTTACCGCGTTTGCCGCGAGTATTACATCAACGACGCAGGCGGCCAGATCGAAGTCCTCGCCCGCAGCGCTTTCATGCGTTACCGCGAAGCACTGGGCGAAACGATCACCATTCCCGAAGGCTTATACCCCGGGGACTATCTGGTGCCGGTCGGCGTGGCGCTTGCGAAAACGCATGGCGACAAGCTGCTGAAAGCGCCGGATACGGAGTGGTTGCCCGTCGTGCGTGACACGACCATGGCCATGATGATGGACCTTATCCGCGGCGATCTCGCGGTTTTGGGCATCGTCCACGAAGTCTTTTTCTCGGAGCGCACGCTGCATCAGAACGGTGCGGTCGAGGCTGTGCTGAAGCTCCTCGATGAGAAGGGTCTGATCTATACCGGCGTATTGGAGCGGCCCAAGGGCGACGCGTCCGAGGATTGGGAAGAACGCCCGCAGACGTTGTTCCGCTCGACGCAATTCGGCGACGATCAAGACCGTGCGCTGAAGAAATCTGACGGGTCGTGGACCTACTTCGCGCCCGATATTGCCTATCATTACGATAAGTTCCAGCGCGGCTTTACGACATTGATTGATGTCTGGGGCGCGGACCATTCGGGTTATATCAAACGCGTCAAAGCGGCGGTCGCGGCAATCACCGACAATCAGGCCGAGATCGACGTGAAGGTCTGCCAGATGGTGCGCCTGTTCCGCGACGGCGAACCTTTCAGAATGTCCAAGCGTGCTGGCGATTTTATCACCTTGCGTGATGTGGTGGATGAAGTCGGCAAGGATGCCGTGCGCTTCATGATGCTGACACGTAAGAACGACGCATCGCTCGATTTCGACTTTGCCAAGGTCATGGAGCAGTCGCGCGATAATCCGGTGTTCTATGTGCAATATGCCCATGCGCGCATCTGCTCGGTGCTGCGCAACGCCGCCGAACAAGGCATTGATATTGCTGAGGCATCGCTGGCCAAAGCCGATCTGTCATTGCTCAAAGACGAAGCGGAACTGGCACTGGTGAAGCAAATGGGCGCATTTCCCCGCGCCATCGAACAGGCCGCACAAGCGCATGAGCCGCACCGGATCGCCTTTGCGCTCAATGACTTGGCGGCAAGTTTTCATGGTCTTTGGAACAAGGGCAAGGACGAGCCGGGCCTGAGATTTATCCTCGCTGACAATCGGGATGTTACCATTGCAAGATTGACGCTGATTCGTGCCGCCGCTCTTGTATTGTCGGCAGGTCTCGGTGTTCTCGGCGTGAAACCGGCGGAGGAAATGCGCTGATGTCGCAAGGCGGACGGGTGGAGCCAGGATATGGCAACGGCTACGGCGATGACTACGCCGAAGACGATGACGAATATTACACCTATGACGCCACCGACGAGGAGGACGAGGGCCGTCGTCGCCCGATCGTTATCCTCGCCATTGTCGCGCTGATCGTCATCTTCGCTGTCGTCGTTTTTCTGGCTTACAAGCAGGGTTTAAGACAAGGCGCGCTCGATAATCCACCGATTATCCGCGCCGATAACAGCCCCGCCAAGGAAGCTCCGACCAATCCCGGCGGGATGCAAATTCCTCATCAGGATCGCGACGTCTACAACCGCCTTTCCGGCAGCGGTGAGCCGGAAGCGGATGACGCTGAACACCTGCTGCCCAAAGCGGAAGAGCCGCTGGCAATGGAGAAGGCCCCTGCGGCCCAGACACCGATGACAGTGCCGGAGACGGCCGCAGTTGAGGCGGCACCGGTATCGCCTGTCATTTCGGCTCCTGCTGAATTGCCGAAAGTGGCGGAAACCGTGGCACCTGCGACCCCGATGGCACTCGCTCCCGCCGCGTCCTCGACCGTCGGCGGCTATGTCGTGCAGCTTGCAGCCTTCCGCGATGAACCTGCGGCGCGTGACGCCTTCCGCAAACTCCAGAGCAAATATCCCTCGCTCGCCGGTTTTGGTGCCGATATCCAGCGCGCCGATCTGGGGGATAAGGGCATCTATTACCGGCTGCGGGCGGGTTATCTCTCCAAAGCCGAAGCTCAGTCGCTCTGCGCTGATCTGGATGCCAAGGGTCAGGCCTGTTTCGTCAGGACCAAATAATGCCCGTCAGCGCCGCCATTTATGGATGCGCCGGTCCGCAACTGACTGACAGCGAGCGGGCCTTCTTTGCGGATGCCGATCCCTGGGGCTTTATCCTCTTCGCGCGCAATATTGAAAATCCGGCGCAAGTCTCGGCTTTAACGGCTGAGATGCGGGGCCTGACGGGCCGTGATGTGCCCATTCTGATTGATCAAGAAGGCGGCCGCGTCGCGCGTTTGCGCCCGCCGCATTGGCGCAGCTATCCCGCAGGCCGCCGTTATGGCGAGGTCTATGCCCGTTCAACCGAAGACGGACTTGAAGCAGCGCGGCTTGGCGCACGGCTGATCGCGGCGGAGCTTCGGGCGGTCGGCGTCAATGTGGATTGCCTACCGGTTCTCGATCTGCCGGTTGAAGGGGCGCATGATGTGATCGGTGACCGCGCTTATGGCACCACGCCGGAGGTGGTGATCGCTCTTGCGCGGGCGGCGGCTGAGGGGCTGCTGGAAGGCGCCGTTCTGCCGGTTATCAAACATATCCCCGGTCATGGCCGTGCGGGCGTCGATAGTCATCTAAGCCTGCCGCGCGTCGGGACGGATGTGAAAACCCTCGATCGAACGGACTTCGCGCCCTTCAAGGCGTTTGCCGACATGCCGCTCGCGATGACCGCGCATGTCGTCTATGAGGCGATTGACGCGGCGGCACCGGCGACGACATCGCGTGCGGTGATCGCCGATATTATCAGAGGGATCATAGGCTTCGACGGTTTGCTGATGTCCGATGATCTGTCCATGCAGGCGCTGAGTGGCACGCTCGCCGAGCGGACCCGTGCGAGCCTCAAAGCCGGTTGCGACCTCGTGCTCCACTGCAATGGCAAGATGGACGAGATGGAAGCCGTCGCAGGTGAGGTGCCGATGCTCGCGGGTGACGCTTTGCGGCGTTCAACGGCGGCGCTCGACCGGACGGGTCTGCCGCAGGACTTCGACGAGGCGGCGGCGATTGCCCGTTTTGCCTCCCTGACAGGCACTATCTGGGGATAATTCTAAAACGGGGTGTCGCGGCCTTTGACGTCAAGGTATAAGGGCTGATGCAGGAAACAACACCACATACAGAGGCCGACGCCCCGCCAGCGGCGTCCGATGCTTTTGTGGAGGGCGCGCCACGCGGCGAGCCGGAGGCGGAGCCTTCTGAATCTCTGGTCGTTGACCTCGACGGTTTTGAAGGTCCGCTCGATGTTCTGCTGACGCTCGCGCGCAACCAAAAGGTCGATCTGACCCGCATTTCGATCCTTGCGTTGGCCGAACAATATCTTGAATTCATCAATCGCGCCCATCGGTTAGAGCTTGATCTTGCCGCCGATTATCTGGTTATGGCGGCCTGGCTTGCCTATCTGAAATCGAAACTACTGCTGCCGCCGCCGGACGTGGAAGAAGGCCCGAGCGGCGCGGAAATGGCCGCGCGTTTGGCCTTCCAACTGCAGCGCCTTGAGGCGATGCGCAATGCCTCGCAAGCCATTTTTGCCCGCCAAAGGCTCGGCGTACACCTGTTTCAACGCGGAATGCCGGAAGGCGTTCGTGTTGTAAAAACAAGTGAATATCAGGGAACTCTCTTCGAACTTCTGAAGTCCTATTCGGACCAGAGGCTCAAGACGCATAACGTCACCTGGGAACCGAAACGCCTGCCGATCATGGCCATCGAGATCGCCCGCAAGCGACTTGAGAATATGCTCGGGATGATGTTCGACTGGGGCCGGATTGAAGCCTATTTGCCCACGGAAAACATGTCACCGGAGCTTCGGCGCTCCGCTTTGGCGAGCATTTTCAGCGCGGCGCTGGTGATGGCCAAGAATGGCGAAGTAGAGATAAGACAATCAGGGGCTTACCAGCCTTTGTTCATGCGTCGTAAGCCCGCGAGTGCTGAAACGCCCCCGGCTGAAGACGCCGATGACGAGCAGAGCGACCAATGACAAAAGAAGAAACCATGACGGACGAGACCTCGGAACATGACCTCGAAACCGAGCCTTTTCCTGTCGAAAGTCATGTCGAATCCGAGGTGATCCATGTCGAGGGTGACGTCGAGGGTGACGATGACTTGTCCCCCGGTGATGACGCCGACGAGGACTCCGATGCGGAAGATGACACCGAAGAAAACGGGGATAGCGACGCCGAGAACGTTGTGAGCTTCCCCGCCAACGCGACCGACCATGCTGAACTTATCCGCATGGCCGAAGCACTCCTGTTCGCGGCCGCCGAACCACTCGACATCGACACGCTGACGACACGCCTGCCGACGGGCGCGGACGTGGGCGCGGTGATCGAAGACTTGCAGGCGCTCTATGAGAAGCGCGGCGTCAATCTGGTCCGTGTGGCCAACAAGTGGATGTTCCGCACGGCGCCGGACCTGTCGTTCCTGATGGAACGCTCGGCCATCGAGCAGCGCAAACTGTCGCGCGCGGCGATGGAGACACTGGCCATCATCGCTTACCACCAGCCCGTGACACGCGCGGAAATCGAAGAAATCCGTGGCGTTTCGGTGTCCAAGGGCACCATCGACGTGCTGATGGAAACAAGCTGGGTGCGCCTGCGCGGACGCAAGCGGACGCCGGGTCGTCCCGTGACCTATGGCACGACGGAAGCCTTCCTCGTCCACTTCGGTCTTGAGGCGGTCGGCGACCTGCCGGGGCTTGATGATCTGAAATCGGCGGGTCTGCTGGACGGACGTCTGCCGCCCGGATTTGAAATCCCGATCCCGACCGAAGGCGGCGTCGAAGGCGACGGCGAGTTCGAAGATGAGCCTGCCGAGGAATACGGCACGGCGATTGACGAACATCTGGCGGGTTCGGGCGACGAAGACGCCGAATAGCCGCACCCTCAAAAAAGGCCACAAGCCGCCCTATATCTGGGATAGGCTGGCGATCAGAAATTGATTGTCATGTCTTTGCCGGTGTTGACGCTGTGACAGACATGCGCGGCTGACGGCCGTATTTGGGCGCGAGCCTCAGGGAGTATGGATAATGGGTATTGGCATTCCGCAACTGCTTCTGATCGCGGTGATCGTTCTGCTGCTGTTTGGCCGTGGCAAGATTTCCGATCTGATGGGCGATGTGGCCAAGGGCATCAAGAGCTTCCGCAAGGGGCTTGCCGATGATGACATGCCATCCTCGACGACGCCGGACGCCGACGCCAAGGTCATCGACGGCAAGGCGACGCACGAGACGACCGACGCCAAGGACAAGACCGCCAACGGCTGACGCCGGAGAGTAATTACCAAGCCCGCGCAAATGAGTGCGGGCTGACCCTTTTCGGGAAGACCCTTCATGTTCGATTTGGGCTGGTCAGAACTGCTGCTTGTGGCGGTGCTTGCAATCGTATTCATCGGGCCGAAAGACCTGCCGCGCGTGATGCGGACGCTTGGTCAATATGTCGGCAAGATGAAGTCGATGGCGCGCGAATTTCAAAATTCATTCGAAGACCTGGCGCGTGAATCCGAATTGGAAGAACTGCGCAAGCAGGTCGCTGACCTGCATAGCGCCACCATGAAGCCGCTGACCGAACCCATGACCGAGATGAAACGCGCCCTCGACAATGTCGGAACTGAAGGGCGCGGCAAGGCGGCGGAGGATGAGGCCGACCCGACGCCGGCGCTGCCGACGGCAGAACCCGACGCCAAAAAAGATACGGGTTCGGCATGAGCGAGCATGAAATGGACGACGGGATCGACGCCAGCCGCGCGCCCTTGCTCGATCATCTGATCGAATTGCGCTCACGCCTGATCAAGGCGCTGATCGCCATCACGATTGCCTTCGGCATTTGCTTCTATTTCGCGGGCGATATTTTTAATTTGCTGCTGCACCCCTATGAATTGGCATCGGGCGACCATCTGGTGCGGCTCATCTATACCGCGCCGCAGGAATTCTTTTTCACCCAGATCAAGCTCGCACTTTTCGGCGCGATCTTTCTGGCATTCCCCATTCTGGCCTCGCAGATCTATATGTTCGTCGCGCCCGGCCTCTATAAGAATGAGCGCGGGGCTTTTCTCCCTTATCTCATTGCGACGCCGATCTTGTTTCTGATCGGCGCGGCGCTCGTCTATTTCGCCGTCATGCCGCTGGCACTGTCCTTCTTCATGTCGATGGAACAACCGGGCGGCGAGGGCAAGGCCACTATCGAACTCCTGCCGCGCGTCAGCGAATATCTCGGCCTCATCATGAATTTCATGCTGGCCTTCGGCGCTTGTTTCCAACTGCCCGTGGTGCTGACGCTGCTCGCGCGTATCGGCGTGGTGGACGCCCCCATGCTGCGCAAGGGGCGTCGCTACGCCATCGTGATTACCTTCTTCGTGGCAGCCGTGCTGACACCGCCGGACATTCTGAGCCAGTTCATGCTGGGGGTGCCGATCCTCATTCTGTATGAGCTGTCGATCTTGTCCGTGGTGATGGTGGAGCGGAGGAGGAAGGTTGCGGAGGAGGCGGAAGAAGCGGCGGAGTAGGAGGCTTGCTTCACGCTCATTTGTCATGGCCGGACTTGATCCGGCCATCCACGTCTTCCGGTCGCCGGATTTGGCAAAGACGTGGATGCGCGGGTCAAGCCCGCGCATGACGGAATTTGGGGGCAGGGAACAGGCCACCCACCAAGCGTAGACGACTCTGACCCTTACGCGTATACAGAAGCCGCCGCCAAACACCTGACTTGCGACGGATTCCATGCACGATATCAAGATCATCCGCGACGACCCCGCAGCCTTTGACAAGGGGCTCGCGACGCGCGGGATTGCGCCTCAGTCAGCGCGCCTGCTCGACATTGACGAGCGCCGTCGCGCGGTCATCACCTCGTTGCAAGATATTCAAGCCAAGCGCAATGACGCCTCCAAGCTGATCGGTCAGGCCAAGGCCAAGAAGGACGAGGCGCTGGCGCAATCGCTGATGGATGAAGTGACAGCGCTGAAAGGCGCGTTGCAGCAGGGCGAGGAAGACGAGCGCCGGTTGACCGGTGAACTCGACACCGAACTTGCCGCCATTCCCAATATTCCGTTTGACGAAACGCCGGTCGGCAAGGACGAACACGGCAATGTGGAGCGCCACCGCGTCGGCACACCGCGCGCCATGAACTTTGCGCCGAAAGAGCATTTCGATCTCGGCGAAGGCATTGGCCAGATGGATTTCGAGGCGGCCGCCAAAATGTCCGGCTCGCGCTTTGTCGTGCTGAAAGGCCAGCTCGCGCGGATGGAACGCGCCATTGCGAGCTTCATGCTGGATCTGCACACGGGCACGCATGGCTATGAAGAAGTGTCGCCGCCGCTGCTGGTGAAAGACGCGGCGATGTTCGGCACGGCGCAACTGCCAAAATTCGCTGACGATCAGTTTGCCGTTTACAAAGGCGCGTCCACCGACGAGCAGGACAAGTTCTGGCTGATCCCGACCGCCGAAGTGCCGCTGACCAATCTAGTGCGCGAGAGCATTCTCTCAGAAGAAGAACTGCCCAAACGCTTCACCGCCTATACGCCTTGCTTCCGCGCCGAAGCGGGATCGGCGGGGCGCGATACGCGCGGGCTGATACGGATGCATCAGTTTCCGAAGGTCGAGCTTGTGTCCGTGACGACACCGGAAGCGGCACAGGACGAACACGAGCGGATGCTCGCTTGCGCCGAAGAAGTGCTCAAGAAACTCGATCTGCATTACCGCGTGATGACACTCTGCACGGGCGACATGGGGTTTTCGGCGCGCAAGACCTATGACATTGAAGTCTGGTTGCCGGGGCAGGACGCGTTCCGCGAAATTTCATCCTGCTCGGTCTGCGGCGATTTTCAGGCGCGACGGATGCAGGCGCGTTACAAGCCGACGGGCAGCAAGAACACGCGCTTTGTGCATACGCTCAACGGCTCGGCGCTGGCGGTGGGTCGCACCATGGTCGCTATTCTCGAAACCTATCAGCAGGCGGACGGCTCGATTGCCGTGCCGGATGCGTTGAAGCCTTACATGGGCGGACTGGACACAATCTCCAATGGCTAAATCCGGTTTGCGTATTCTTGTTTCAAATGACGATGGCATCCACGCGCAGGGGCTTGCCGCCCTTGTACGCATCGCCCGTAAATTGTCGAACGATGTGTGGGTCGTCGCCCCCGAAGAAGAACAAAGTGGCGCGGGACATTCGCTGTCGCTGGCCGTGCCCGTGCGCCTGCGCAAAATCGGGCCGAAGAAATATGCGATCAAAGGCACACCGACCGACTGCGTGCTGATGGCGATTAAATACATTATGAAAGACAGCAAGCCCGACCTCGTTCTGTCCGGCATCAACCGCGGCCAGAACGTGGCCGATGATGTGACCTACTCCGGCACCATTGCTGCCGCGATGGAAGGCACACAATTGGGCGTGCCTTCCATCGCGCTGAGCCAGGCCTTCGGCTTCACAAAGAGCAAGAAGATCAACTGGCCGACGGCGGAACAACACGCACCGGGCATCATCAAGAAGCTGCTGAAAGCGGGCTGGCCGACCGACGTACTGATCAACATCAACTTCCCCGATGTGATCCCCGCCGCCGTCAAAGGCGTGGTGGTGACGGGGCAGGGCAAGCGCGACCAGTCGCTCGTCACCGTCGAGCCGCGCATCGACGCACGCGATAAGGCCTATTATTGGTTCGGCTTTGAACGCATAGCCAGCAACCCGCCGGAAGGCACGGACCTGCGCGCCATTTACGATGGCTATATTTCGGTGAGCCCGCTGCATATGAATCTCACGCACACCCGCACGCGCGCCGCGCTGGTGGACGCGCTGGGCGGAAAGTAACCCCGCATGAACGGCGATCCTACCGACCGCGACGATGACCCGGAGGGCGCCGATGGCTCGCCGCTGGGCGCGCTCGAACAAGGCAAGATCGAACTTGTGATGTCGCTGCGCCGACAGGGCATCCGCGACAAGCGCGTGCTGAACGCGCTGGAACGCATCCCGCGCGAGATTTTCATCAACGCGAATTTCCGCAAGCAGGCCTACGAAGACCACGCGCTGCCCATCGAATGCGGGCAGACGATCAGCCAGCCTTTTGTGGTCGCCTATATGACCGAGCAATTGCAGGTGGGCGAGCGGATGAAGGTGCTGGAAGTGGGCACGGGCTCCGGCTATCAGGCGGCGGTGCTGTCGAAACTCTGCCGCCGCGTTTACACGATTGAACGCTACCGGACTTTGCTGCGCGATGCGGTGAAACGCTTTGATGACCTGCGGCTCCATAATGTCACCACCAAGGTCGGTGACGGCGCAGACGGATGGACGGAACAGGCGCCTTTTGACCGGATTATCGTCACGGCGGCGGCCCCCTCGGTGCCGCAAAAGCTGGTGGAGCAATTGAAGCCGGGTGGCATCATGATTGTGCCCGTGGGGCTGGCGGGCGGCCGCGAGGACCAACATCTTGTGCGGATTGAGCGAACCGACGAAGGTATAAAGCGCGAAGAACTGATGCCGGTGCGATTCGTTCCGCTGGTCGAAGGCGTGGCCAAAGAGTCTTGAGGCCGCCTCCGGTGCCGAATTGAGGAGCAGGAAGTTGACGACAGGTCAGCAAACAATGAGCGCGATGAAACGATCCGGCGGGCCGATGTGGCTTGTGGGGTTGGCGCTGTTGCTGGCCGGTTGCGCGAACAATAATAATTGGTGGGACGAAAACGGCGCGGCACGTCACCGGGACGGCAGCTATGTGGCCGGAACGCCTTTGCCCGCGCCCGATCGCGGCGGCTATTCGGGCGGTAGCAGCAATGGTGGCGTTCACATCGTCAAACGCGGCGAGACGCTTTATCAGGTGTCGCGCGACGAACACGTGCCGCTGCGCTCGCTGATCGAGGCCAATAATCTGCAGCCGCCTTATGCGCTGCGCACGGGACAGAAGCTGACCATTCCGTCGGCGCGCTATCACACCGTCGTGTCGGGCGACACGGTCTACAGCATTTCGCGCACCTATGGTGTCGATATGGCGACGCTGACATCGACCAACGGCATTTCGCAGCCCTATACGATCAAGCTCGGCCAGCGGCTGCAACTGCCGTCGAAGGTGAATAATCAGGTGGCGTCATCGGATGGCGGCGGCGATCGCTCACCCTCCGGCGTGCCGATCGGACGACCAGCCAACAACGGCACCTATGTTTCGAATACGCCTGCTGTGCCGGCGGCCAAACCGACTGCTGGATATAAAGCGCCTCTGCCCACGCCACCGGCGGCGGCGGGTGATTTCATCTGGCCCGCGCAAGGTCGTGTCATTTCCAACTACGGCGCGAAAGAAGGCGGCACGCATAATGACGGCATCAACATCGCCGTGCCCGCCGGATCGCCCGTGAAAGCTGCACAAAACGGCGTCGTCGCCTATGCGGGCAATGAACTCAAAGGCTACGGGAACCTGTTGCTGGTACGCCATGCAAACGGCTGGATGACGGCTTACGCGCATAACAGCAAGCTGATGGTGAAGCGCGGCGACACAGTGGTGCGCGGCCAGACGATTTCACTGGCAGGCTCGACCGGCAGCGTATCCGCCCCGCAGGTGCATTTTGAAGTGCGCAAGGGTGCGAAGGCGGTGGACCCGAGGACTGTGATCGGCAGCTAGAGATCGGCGGTTAGCTGATCTTCTGGCCCAAGCGGCCCGCCAGATCCTGAATGAACTGCCATGCCACACGACCCGACCGCGCACCGCGCGTGGCCGACCATTCGATGGCACCTGCATGGATGTCTTCCTTGGACGCTTTCAGGCCGAAATGCGCGGCATAAGCATCGACCATGCTGAGATATTCATCCTGGGTGCATTTGTGGAAGCCGAGCCAGAGGCCGAAACGGTCTGACAGCGAGACTTTCTCTTCCACCGCTTCGGATGGGTTGATGGCGGTTGAGCGTTCGTTCTCGATCATGTCGCGCGGCATCAGGTGGCGGCGGTTCGAGGTCGCATAAAACAGCACATTGGCGGGGCGGCCTTCGATGCCGCCGTCAAGCACGGCCTTGAGCGACTTGTAAATCGAGTCATCATGGTCGAAGGACAGGTCGTCGCAAAAAATGAGGACGCGTTCGGACCGGCCCCGAAGCTGCGCCATGAGCTGAGGCAGGCTCTCGATGTCCTCGCGCTGGATTTCGATGAGGATAAGGCTGCGGGGCGCGTCACTGTTGACCGCCGCATGGGCGGCTTTGACCAGCGAGCTTTTTCCCATGCCGCGCGCACCCCAGAGGAGCGCGTTATTGGCCGACAGGCCTTTGGCGAAGCGGTTGGTGTTGTCCATCAGCAGATCGCGGACGTGATCGACGCCTTTGAGGAGGCTGAGGTCGACCCGCGACACGGCGGGCACAGGATCCAGCACGCCGCGTGCGCCGCCCCAGACAAAGGCGTCGGCAGCACTCAGATCAGCGCTTTGGGCGGTCGGCGGCGCAAGCCGTTCCAGCGCCTCGGCGATGCGCGTAAGCAAGGGCGTCAGACCCTGATCTTGTCCCATAAGCACATTCTCGCGTTTTATTAGCCAAATCGGGCAAGGGCGGACCCTAGCACCGCTGCGATCTACAGGAAAATGCCCTAAAAATATAGCGTTAAGGCCTGTCGAAAGAGGGCCAAGGTCGGTTTGCAAATCGGCAACTGACCTTTATAGTCCCGCCGGAATATGACGACGCGCCCGCCCGCAAAGGGACCGGCGCGACAACTGGAGAAGAATATGTTTGGTGGTACCGGCGGCGGCAGCGGCGACTTTCTGATCTCACTGTTTCCTTTCATCGCGCTGTTCGCGATCATGTATTTCCTCGTGCTGCGGCCGCAACAGCGCCGCCTGAAAGCGCACCAGAACATGGTCGCCAATGTGCGCCGGGGCGACGTTGTCGTGACCGCAGGCGGCATGATCGGCAAGGTGAGCAAGGTGGATGACGCAGAAGTTCTGGTCGAAGTGGCCGAAGGCGTCAAAATCCGCGTCATCAAGAGCACGCTGACCGAAGTGCGGTCCAAATCCGAGCCGGTGCCGGCCAACGCGAACACGCCGTCCTGAGCCTTTGCTCGGACACTCCGGGGGAAATGAGCCGTTATGCTTCACTTTGAACGCTGGAAGATTGTGCTGATTGCACTTGTGACGCTCGCGGGCGTTATCTTTACGGCTCCAAACTTCGTCGCCAAGGAAACTCTGGCGAAATTCCCGGCCTTCTGGCCCAGCCAGCAGATCAACCTCGGCCTCGACTTGCGCGGCGGCTCCTACCTGCTGTTGCAGGTGGAAACCGAAAACCTGAACAAGGAACGGTTGCAGGCGCAGCTCAACGATGTGCGCAAGGCGCTGCGCGACGAGAAGGTGCTGTACACCGGTCTCGCGATGAAAAGCGACGGCATCACCGTTCGCATCACCAAAGACGAAGATGTCGAGAAATCAGTCGAAGCCATCGAGGGCCTTGGCAATGTGATCGCCGCAAACTTGCTGACAGGCGGTCTCGGTGAACGCGACATTGCCGTCGTCGCCGAAGGCAATCTCATCACGGTGACAAACACCGAAGCGGCGGTCCTCGCACGCGCACAGTCGGCCATTCAGCAGTCGATGGAAATCGTCCGTCGCCGTATCGACGAAATGGGCACGACCGAGCCTGTGATCCAGCAGCAGGGTCTTGACCGTATTCTCGTGCAGGTACCGGGTCTCGATGATCCGCAACGCCTGATCGAACTTCTCGGCAAGACGGCGAAAATGAACTTCCGCCTCGTCGACACATCGACGACCGCGCAGCAGGCGCTCCAGAGCCGCGTCATTCCGGCAAGCTCGGAAGTTCTCTATATGACCGAGAGCCCGGACACGCCGATCCTCGTCAAACGCCGCGTCATGGTGGGCGGCGACAGCCTGACCGATGCACAGCCCGGCTTTGACTCCCGCACGGGCGAACCGGTCGTCAACTTCACGTTCAACAGCTCCGGTGGTCGCTTGTTCGGCGAAGTCACGCGCGACAATGTGGGCAAGCCGTTCGCCATCGTGCTCGACGACATGGTGATCAGCGCACCGCGCATCAACGAACCCATCGTCGGCGGCTCCGGCCAGATCAGCGGCAGCTTCAGCGTGCAGCAAGCCAACGACCTTGCCATTCTGCTGCGTGCCGGCGCTTTGCCCGCACCGCTCAAAATTCTTGAGCAACGCACAGTGGGCGCGAGCCTCGGCGCGGACTCGATCCGCTCCGGTGTCATCGCCTCGATTATCGGCTCGGTTGCCGTTGTCATCTTCATGATGGCGTCCTACGGCTTGTTCGGCGTCTTTGCCAATATCGCGCTGATCGTCAACGTCGTCCTGATCATGGGGGCCTTGTCGCTCCTGCAGGCGACACTGACACTGCCGGGCATCGCGGGCATCATTCTGACCATCGGCACCGCCGTCGATGCCAACGTGCTGATTTACGAACGTATCCGTGAAGAATTACGTTCCGGCAAAACCGTGATCGCGGCAATTGACGCGGGCTATAACCGCGCTTTGGCACCTATCATCGACGCCAACGTGACCCACTTTATCTCGGCGGCTGTGCTGTTCGAATTGGGTTCGGGTCCGGTGCGCGGCTTTGCTGTGACGCTTGCCATCGGCGTTGTCACTTCGGTGTTTACTGCCGTGACCGTCAACCGCCTGATTGTTTCGACCTGGGTACGCCGCACGCGTCCCAAGTCAATCGTGCTCTGATCGAGGACTATGACTATGATGCGTCTTAAACTCGTCCCGGAAGGCACAAAGATTCCGTTTGTGAAATTCCGACATATCGCCGTCGGCTTTTCGCTGGTGATCGTGGTTGCGGCCTTCGCCGCGATGTTCACCAAGGGCTTCAACTTCGGCATCGACTTCAAAGGCGGTACCGTCATTGAAATCGCCACCAAGGATGTGGCCGATCTGACCGATCTGCGTACCCGCCTCGGTAAGCTCAATCTTGGCGAAGTGCAGTTGCAGCGCTTCGGCGACGATCACAATGTGTTGATCCGCGTTGGTGCGACCACTGAAAACGCTGAATCCGAAACCGGTGAAATGATTGTCCAGAAGGTGAAAGCCGAACTGGGTGACAGCGTGGATTACCGCCGTATCGAAAGCGTCGGCCCGCAGGTCTCGGGCGAGCTCATCAAAGCCGCCGTGCTTGCCGTGCTCGTTTCCGTCGTCGCGATGTTCGCTTACATCTGGTTCCGTTTCGAATGGCAATTCGGTCTGGGTGCCGTTTTGTCGATTGTCCATGACGTGATGGCGACGATCCTTGTCTTCTCGCTGTTCCAGCTGGAATTCAACCTGACAACCATCGCCGCGCTGCTGACCATCGTGGGCTATTCAATGAACGACACCGTCGTCGTCTTCGACCGTATGCGCGAAAATCTGCGCAAATATAAGAAGATGGATCTCGGCGATCTGATCGATCTGTCGCTCAACGAAACGCTGTCGCGCACGATCATGACCTCGACGACGACGCTCATCGCGCTCATCTCGCTCTTCGTCTTCGGCGGCGAAGTGATCCGCAGCTTCACCTTCGCCATGATCTTCGGCATTCTGATCGGCACCTATTCGTCGATCTATGTCGCCGCTCCCGTGCTGATGGCCATTGGCATCACACGCGAATGGGGCGCGGTGCAACTGACGCGCGCGAAGAACGCCACCGGCAAATAAATGGCCGTTCCGCGCTTTGAGGGCCAGCCGTTGATTGACGCTTATGGCAACAATCAGTTCCGGCTGGCGGCGCAGGAATTCGACGGCTCGATGTTGCTCACACCCAAGGGCGTTTACCCCTGGGCTGTGACGCGCATCGAAGACGCCGACATTGACGGTCTTGCCGCTGTGATCGCCGCTGCCGACACCTTCGATTTTCTGATTGTCGGCACCGGTCTGACGATGGCGCGCTGGCCCAAACACATCACCGCTCATCTCGAGGCGTTGCGAATCATCCCCGATTTTATGGACACAGGCGCAGCAGCACGGACCTACAATGTGCTCCGCGCCGAAGATCGCCGCGTTGCCGCTGCGCTAATTGCGGTTCTTTGAGCAATTGCTCACCGGAATGCTTGGCTTTTGGGTCCGGAAATTCTAGTTTCGGTGCAAGGTCGCGACTCTCTGTCACGGGGGTTATGCGGCGCACCATCCTTAGCCAATGGTCCGCCAAATGCCCGCGCCGCGACCACCAAGATTACTCATAGGGGAACAAACATGGCTGCCATTTTGACCTCACTGCGAAACACAGTGATTGCCGGTTTCGTGCTGGCAGTGGTGATGCTGCTGATCTACATGAATTCCGGCGGCGCACTCGATCGCAACTTCTTCACCTTCGTCATCCGCTGGTCGCATGTGCTTTGCGGCGTGATGTGGATCGGCATTCTCTGGTATTTCAACTTCGTCCAAATTCCGTCCATGCCGAAAATTCCGGATGAACAGAAACCCGCCATCGGCAAAGTGATCGCGCCGGAAGCCCTGTTCTGGTTCCGCTGGGGCGCCATGGGCACAATCGTTTTCGGCATCATCCTTGCCCACCTGAACGGTTATCTGCTCAACGCCTATACGCTGGGCGCCGCCGAAGGCTTCGCTGTGCCGAAAGACACATTCATCGGCATCGGCATGTGGCTTGGCACGATCATGTGGTTCAACGTCTGGTTCATCATCTGGCCGAACCAGAAGATCGCTCTCGGCCTGATCGACGCACCGGCAGACAAGAAGCCGGCCGCCGGCCGCACCGCGATGCTTTTCTCGCGCACCAACACGCTGCTCTCGATCCCGATGCTGTTTTCGATGGTCGCGGCACAGAACCTCGCTTTCTGAGCACGGTTTGATTTGCCATCCTGATGGAATGGCGACAAAGACATACGGGGCTGTCGCAAGGCAGCCCCGTTGCTATTTTCAGATGAAGCAGAAGTAAGAGACGATGAGCGAGTTGCGACCCGATCAATCCATGATCTCCTGCCTCGATAATGTGAGGCGGATGGACCATGACCGCTATCTGACCGCCTTGCTGGCGCCGTCACCGGCCCGCGGCAAGCTCATTGCGCTCTATGCCTTCAACGCCGAAATCGCCCGCGTGCGCGAAATGGTGAGCGAGCCGATGCTCGGCCAGATCCGTCTGCAATGGTGGCGCGAGGCGCTGGAAGGCATCGCGCAAGGCGAGGTGCGCGGCCATGAAGCGGCGGTGGGACTGGCCGAAGCCTTTAGCGCAGAAGATCTCGATGTTGCCGGATTGACCGCGCTCATCGACGCACGCGAACGCGACCTCGACGACGAACCTTTCGCCGATATGACGGCGCTCAATGAGTATTGCTCAAAAACATCTTCGGGCCTGATGCGACTGGCGGCACGGGCGCTGTCGCCGCATGGTGTGGCAGACGACATCATCGACAATGCCGGTATCGGCTATGCGCTGACAGGACTGCTGCGGGCCTTGCCGGTTCATGCCTCGCAGGGTCGGCTCTATTTGCCGCTTGATCTGCTGGGACAACATAATGTTGATCCGCATACGATCTTTGCCGGTGAGATGAGCGACGGCTTGCGCGCGATCATCGGTGTTGTGGCGGCTGAGGCGCGCGAACGGCTGAAGGCGGCGCGGGCGGTATCGCCCAATGCACCGCGAAATGTTCTGGCGGCACTATGGCCTGCGTCTCTGTGTGACGCTTATCTTGATCGCATTACTGCGCCGGGATTTGATCCGTTCCGGCAGGCGGTGGAGGTGCCTGTGTTCCGCCGGCAGTTGCGGTTGCTGGGTCGGAAATTTGCGGGACGGTTTTGATGCTCAAACCGCAATAATTCTCCGTCTTACCCCGGCTTGACTGGGGCACCCATCTAACTTCACACGCCGCCGCGAAGATGGATGGCCCGATCAAGTCGGGCCAGGTCGGAGTATTTCAGATGATTGAGAACTACTCAGCAGCATCCACACGCGGTGAGAGCCATGCATCAACCTCACGCAATGCCCGCGCCGTATGCGCGCGTTTGCGGGCTGGACCCTTGGCCTTGCCGCGCGGCTTTTTGCCCTCCGCATCAAGCGGGGTTTCAACTTCGGGAAACAAACCGAAATTGACGTTCATCGGCTGGAATGTCTCGACGTTCGCTTCGCCCGTGATATGCGCAAGCAGCGCGCCAAGCGCCGTATTGCGCGGCGGCAGGGAAATGTCATGTGCGAGGCGCTCGGCGGCGGCGAAGCGGCCTGCGAGAATGCCCATCGCGGCGCTCTCGACATAACCTTCAACACCTGTGACCTGACCGGCAAAGCGCAGACGCGGCTGGTTCTTCAGACGCATCGTGCCGTCGAGAACCTTGGGGCTGTTGAGAAACGTGTTGCGATGCAGGCCGCCGAGACGTGCGAACTCGGCTTTTTCCAGACCCGGAATGGTACGGAACACGCGCGTCTGTTCGCCATGCTTCATCTTGGTCTGAAAACCGACCATGTTGTAGAGCGTGCCCAGTGCATTGTCCTGACGGAGCTGGATGACGGCATAGGCTTTGACAGTCGGATTATGCGCATTGGTGAGACCGACAGGCTTCATCGGGCCCCAGCGCAAAGTCTCGTGGCCGCGTTCGGCCATGACTTCAATGGGGAGACACCCGTCGAAATAGGGCGTGTTTTTTTCCCATTCCTGAAAATCACCCTTCTCGCTTTCGATCAGCTCACGGATGAATGTGTTATATTGATCGCGGTCGAGCGGGCAGTTGATGTAATCCTTACCGTCGCCGTCGGGACCGATCTTGTCGTAGCGCGACTGGAACCAGCAGACAGACATGTCGATACTGTCGCGGTAGACAATCGGCGCGATGGCATCGAAAAAGGCGAGTTCTTCGGCACCCGTGAGACCGGCAATGGCTTCACCCAGTGCCGCTGACGTGAGCGGGCCGGAAGCGACGATGACATTGTCCCAATCGGCAGGCGGCAGGCCCGCGACTTCGCCACGCTCGACGGTGACGAGCGGATGGGCGGTGAGCTTTTCCGTGACGAATTTCGAGAAAATGTCGCGGTCCACGGCGAGCGCGCCACCGGCAGGCACTTTGGCGACTTCGGCAGCGGCCATGGTGAGCGATCCGGCACGGCGCATTTCCTCGTGCAACAGACCCACTGCATTTTGTTCCGCATCATCGGAGCGGAAGGAATTGGAGCAGACGAGTTCGGCAAAGCCGTCGGTCTGGTGTACGTCGGTTTTGACGACGGGGCGCATTTCGTGGAGCACAACGGGGACGCCCGCATTGGCAATCGCCCATGCGGCTTCCGATCCGGCCATGCCGGCGCCGATAACGTGAACTGGTTTTGGGGTCTGGGTCATGGGGGAGGAAATAGCATAGGCGGGCGGGGGCCTCAATGACCACCGCGCCCCCCGCCCAAAACGCGAGGCGCGTTTTGACCTCCCCACGAGGGGGAGGTTAAGAAAAGGACGGAATTACCTCCCCCTTGTGGGGAGGTCAAAAAATCGACTTAGATTTTTTTGGTGGGGGCGCCTCAGCCCCAGATTTTCGGATGCCTATCCGCCCAAGGCATTTCCTTCTCCAGCTGTCCTGCCAAACGGTAAAGCGTGGCTTCGTCGGCATAACGTCCCGTGAACATCATGCCGATGGGCAAACCACTCGCGCTCATGTGCAGCGGCAGCGACAGCGAGGGCTGGCCGGTAAAGTTGAAGGGCGGGGTAAACGGGAAAGTTTTGCCCTGCCGTTTGTTGACTTCGCGGGCTTCCAGATTGACCGGATCGACATAGCCGATTTCGGGGGGCGGCGTGCCCATGACAGGCGAGAGATAGACGTCGAATTCCTCGAATGTCTCAAGCACCTGACGGTTGATGAGGCGCAAAGTCTGCCAGCCCCACATGGCTTGCTCGCCCGTCACCTTACGACCACCTTTGAGCGCGGCCCATGTAAGACCTTCCAATTCATCCGGCTCCGGCTCGCGGCCTTTAGCAGCAATGCGCCGTCCCATGCCGGCGGCGAAGTTCGATGCGCCGACCGCAGACTGGGCCTGATAATAGGTGCGGTAATCGACGCCCAATCCGCGTGGCACCATCTCGTGACCGAGATGTTTGAGCGCGTCGGCTGTACGTTCGAGTGCGGCTTGGACTTCCTCATCAATCGGACGACCGTTCGGCGTCTCGCTCGACCATGCGATGCGCAATTTGCCGGGCGAGGCCTGAACCTCTTCCATATAGGGTCGCGCTTTGGCGGGCGGCGCATAGGGCGAAGCACGTTCGGGATAGCCGGTGGCATCGAGCATCGCGGCACTGTCGCGCACCGTGCGGCTCACCACATGATCGACGCTGAAGCCGATGGCGCGGTCGTAATCATTCGGGCCCTGCGGGTTGCGGTCGCGGGTGGTCTTCATGCCGACGAGGCCGCAGCAGGCGGCGGGAATGCGGATGGAGCCAAGCCCATCGCTGGCATGAGCCAGCGGCACAATGCCTGCGGCAACTGACGAGGCCGCACCGCCCGACGATCCGCCCGCGATGTGGTTGGTGTTCCAGGGCGAGCGGCAAGGGCCGAGAAGGGCGCTTTCGGTCGTGCCGGTGATGCCATATTCCGGCGTGTTGGTTTTGCCGACGAGTACGACGCCGGACGCGCGGTAACGCTTCACGAGTTCGCTGTCGTGATCGTCTTGGATGTCGGCCACAAAGCGCGAGCCGCTGGTGCGCGGCCAGCCTTTGACCTCAGTACCGAGATCCTTGATGAGAAAGGGCACGCCCTTGAACGGACCTTCAGGCAGCGGGCCTTTGGCGGCGGCGCGGGCGTCGTCATAGCCTTTGTAGACAACGGCGTTGAGCGCGGGATTGTATTTCTCGATGCGCTCGATGGCGGCTTCGGTGAGTTCAGCGGGTGTCACCTCGCCCTTTTGCACCAGCGCGGCGAGGCCAAGCCCGTCGTATTTCGTGTAATCGGAAAAGCTCATCGGTATCTCCCTTATCCCCAGATCTTCGGATGGCGGCCCGCCCAAGGCTGCGCGGCTTCAAGCTGCGCAGCAAGGCGGAACAATGTGGCTTCGTCGCCGAAGCGGGCGGCGAACATCATGCCGACGGGTAATCCGTCAGCGGACCAATGCAGCGGCAAGGACATGGCAGGCTGGCCCGTGAGATTTTGCACTGGTGTATAGGGCACATAATCGGCGAGCGGCAGGAAGCCGGTCATCGCATCGCGCGTCGTCAAATCAATGACACCGTTGCGGATCGGCGGCATGGCGAGTGTCGAGGTGAGCGTCACATCATATTTGACCATGAACTGCGCGATGCGGCGCGACATGGCCTGCGCCTTGGTGCGCAAATCCAAAAATTGCGAGGCGGTTACAGTCTTGCCGATTTCGTAGAATCCCCATGTGAGGCCCTGCAACTCGTCGTCCTTGGGCGGACGACCACGGCGCTCGGCCTCGGCGTCAATGTCCCATGCAAGGTAAGCGGCCCACATGGGCAGGAACAATCCGGCGGCCTCATCGGCCCCGATGGGCAGGGCGGCCTCTTCGACTTCGTGGCCGAGGCCGGAAAGAAGTTTGGCAGTGGCCGCGACACCTGCGGTGCAATCAGCGTGGAAAGCTTTGCCGGAGGCGTCCTTTGACAACACCGCGATGCGCAATTTGCCGGGATCGCGTTTGATCTCGTCGAGATAAGGGCGCTCGACGGGCGGGGCGGCATAAGGATCGCCGACGTCGCCGCCATGTGTGCAGTCGAGCATAGCGGCGCAATCGCGTACCGAACGCGTGACGACATGCTCTGAACAAAGACCCGCGACCACATCACCGTAATCCGGCCCCAGAGGATTGCGTCCGCGTGTGGGTTTCAACCCGACGAGGCCGCAAGCCGACGCCGGAATGCGGATGGAGCCGCCGCTGTCATTCGCATGGGCCATCGGCACGATACCGGCGGCAACGGCAGCACCTGAACCGCCGGACGAGCCGCCGGTCGAATGCAGCGGGTTCCACGGGTTGCAGGCCGCGCCGTAAATCTCATTCTCGGTGGTGGGAAGCAACGTGTATTCCGGCACATTGGTGCGGCCCAATATGACGACGCCGGAAGCCTTGAACCGCGCGGCCAGTGTTGAATCCTGCGTGGCCGGTTCGCCGGAGCGGAAGCGCGAGCCGTCGCGCGTGGCCGAACCCTTCATGTCGCCGAATGCGTCCTTCATCAGGAAGGGCACACCGTGGAACGGGCCTTTGGGCGGCGCTTTGGCAGTGGCGCGGCCTTCATCGTAGAGTTTCAGAACGACGGCATTGAGGGCGGGATTGTGCTTTTCGATACGCTCGATAGCGGCCTCGGCAAGCTCGGCGGGTGTCACGTCCCCCGCTTTGACGAGGGCAGCAAGACCCAGCCCGTCGTAGGACGAATAATCGGACAGCGTCATCGATACCCCCTCGGCTTCAGACCGCGGGCTCTGAGACGGCCCGCTTTGCTGGTCGCTAGCTTAGGCAGATGGAGGCTGATGAGGGAAGGGCGGAGTGCCTTCAAATGTCGGTTCGCCGAGTTGCGGCTCGCCGTCCGGTCCCCATGCGGGGACTTCAAACCGCGTGCGGCGCAGGACCGCTGCGCCTTCAGGACCCATATCTCGCGACACATCACCTACATTGACGAGATCGACAAGCATCTTGTCTGCGCTGACGAGGGCAAGGCCGTAGCCATGCGAATGGGTGTCGAGATAAGAGAGGCCGGGACTGGCGCGCTCGTTGCGGAACATGGCACCGACGGTGGGCGAGTTGGTGTAATTGGTGAGCACACCGGCGCGGAGACCGTTGACGACCGTGTTGTTGAAATTTTCCTGCACGCCGCCCGCACCATCCTCGATCATAACCATGCGGCGGAAAAAGCCGCTGGTGCGTGAGGCCCGATCGGCACCGGAAAACATGTCGCCGGAACTGATGCCGGTGGTCGCAAACTCAACGGCGGCATAGGAGAGCACCTCCGCATCGGGATCGAGCGGCAGGCGTCCGGCGGCGTGGGTGTGGTAGTCGCCCGCGCAGGAAATGACATTGGTGATTTTCTCGGATTTAAGAAAATTCATAAGCTCCGACAATTCATGCGGATAACCCTGCCATGCGTCGGTGCCGAGATAGCCGGTTTCAAGACCGGCGAAGGGCAGGTTTTCAAAATCAAGACGCATGGAAAGCGCGGGAATGCTGTTCACCCAGATGCGCCACGTTGCACCCGATTTTTTCATCACGTCCTTGAACCACGCCTTTTGCGGCCCGCCCATGCAGGTGCCTGCCGGAGAGATGAGGCGCGGATTGGGCAGGGTGCGGTCGGCATAGGTGAGCGTGGCGGGCGGAGCGCCATCATTGGCCTCGCGGCCTGCGTCGAGCAGTTTGACGATACGCACAGGCGGTACGGGTGCGCCTTTGATGAAAGCTTTGACCTCCTCGCTCATTACCGGCTGGCTGCGGTAGCTGCGCAGATCGGTAATCACGAGATCAAGCAGACTTCCCCACGAAAAGGAGCGGTAGATGGTGAGGCTCGCGAGCGCCTTGAGATTATCCGTACCCTGAAAGAGTAGATTGCCATCTGTTTCGCCCATCGGGCTATTGGCAAGTGCGACGGGTTTGAAATCCCGCGCGGGTGAAGGCACACCGGCAAAAGCGGGCGCGTCCGAAAGGACCGCCGGAATGAACTCAAACCATGATTGATTGGCCGCAAGCTTGCGCACCTGCGCCGGTTCGCCATCGCCGAAATAAGTGTCATGCGCCTGCCACGCATCATTCGTGAATTCGTGATCGTCCCATGTGTGGATGAAAGGAAAACGCGCACGGGCGGCTTGCAGGTCCGGGTCGGTGAGATAGGTCTTGTAGAGAAAACGGTAGTCGGCGAGCGTCTGTGGAGTTTGACCACCGGCCTGCCACCACGAATGCGTACCATCAGGCACCCACGGTTTCGAACCGTCCGGCATGGGGCCGACGAGGCGGGCAGGCGTTTCGTTCTGCGGCACGTCGCCTGTGTGCTCGTAAATGAAATCACCGAGATGCAGAACGAACTCGATCTGGTCGTCGAGCTTGGCAGCAATGTCGTCATTCACCAGACGGCGGAGCGCGCCGTAGAAACCCTGTTCGTAATTCTGGCAACTGACGAAAGCAAAGCGCACGGGTCGCGTGGCATCGGGCAAAGGCGCTGTGCGCGTGCGACCGATGAGAGGCGTGACATTGCCGCCCGCGAAGAAACGATAAAAATAGGTGCTGTCGGGTTTGAGGCCGGTCAGATAGACGCGAACCGTGTGATCGTTGACGTGATCGGCCTGCAAGGTTTGGTGGACCAGCACGCTCGAAAAGTCTTCGTATTCGGAGACCAGCAAAACAACATCAATCGGCTTGTCATTGCCGGTCGGTAGCGCAACAGCCTCGACGCGGGTCCAGAGCATGACCGCATCAGGCTGCGGATCGCCCGACGCCAGACCTTGAGGGAAGTGGAACGGACCGCCCGCCACATCCGCCCGAGCGATGCTCGATACAAAGGGAACGGAAGAGGCCGTGATAGCAAAACAGCCAGCCGACGCCGCAAATAGTTTCAGAAACTCGCGGCGATCTAAACCCTTCATCACGTCCCCCGTATTTTCGGCACTTCTTTGCGGGCCTTTATACGGGGTTTGTCGGGCTTGGGGAACGTCACAAGCGGACTTCATCTGCTACCGCTTCTTCACCGTGGCCTTGGCTTTCGCCTTTGCCGCAACAGCCTTCACCGGCTTGGCCTTTGGCTTGGCTGAAACAACGGCGGCAGGTGCATGGCCCGGGCGGCGTTTGAACAATTCGGCGAGGTAGTGGCCGGTGTAGGAACGAGGCTCCTTCGCCACATCTTCCGGTGTACCTGCGGCCACGATCTCGCCACCGCCGTCACCGCCTTCGGGACCGAGATCGAGGATCCAGTCGGCGGTTTTGATGACTTCGAGATTATGCTCGATGACGACGACCGTATTGCCTTGCTCGACCAACTCGTGGAGCACTTCGAGCAATTTAGCGACGTCATGGAAATGCAGACCCGTGGTCGGCTCGTCGAGAATATAGATGGTGCGGCCTGTGGCGCGGCGGGCGAGTTCTTTGGCGAGCTTGATGCGCTGGGCTTCGCCGCCTGAAAGCGTCGTCGCCTGCTGGCCGACCTTGATATAGCCGAGACCGACACGCTGGAGCACTTCCATTTTTTCGCGCACGGCCGGTACGGCTTTGAAGAAGTCCGCCGATTCATCGACCGTCATTTCAAGAACGTCAGCAATCGACTTGCTCTTGAATTTCACTTCCAGCGTTTCGCGGTTGTAGCGATGGCCGTGGCAGACATCACACTCGACATAGACGTCCGGCAGAAAGTGCATTTCGATTTTGATGACGCCGTCACCCTGACAGGCTTCGCATCGCCCGCCTTTGACGTTGAAGGAGAAACGACCCGGCTTGTAGCCGCGCGCGCGCGACTCAGGCAGTTCAGCAAACCAGTCGCGGATGAAAGTGAAGGAGCCGGTATAGGTCGCCGGATTGGAACGCGGCGTGCGGCCGATGGGCGACTGGTCAATATCGATGATCTTGTCCAGATATTCAAGACCGATGATGTCGTCGAACTGGCCCGGATGCTCGCGCGTGTTGTTGAGGCGGCGGGCCACGGCTTTGTAAATGGTTTCAATGAGCAACGTGGATTTGCCGCCGCCTGAGACGCCTGTGACGCAGGTGAATGTGCCGAGCGGAATTTCGGCGCTGACATTTTTGAGGTTGTTCGACTTCGCGCCTGTCACCTTGAGCGACTTGCCATTGCCCTTGCGCCGCTCCGGCGGCACGGCGATTTGCAACATGCCGGTGAGATATTGGCCCGTCAGACTTTTCGGATTGGCCATGATGTCATCGACGGTGCCTTCGGCCACGACTTCGCCGCCGTGGATGCCGGCACCGGGACCAATGTCTACGACATGATCAGCCATGCGGATTGCGTCTTCATCATGCTCGACAACGATCACCGTGTTGCCGAGATCGCGCAGACGTTTCAGCGTTTCGAGCAAGCGATCATTGTCGCGCTGGTGCAAGCCGATGGAGGGCTCGTCGAGCACATAGAGAACGCCGGTGAGGCCTGAACCGATTTGCGAGGCCAGCCGGATGCGCTGGCTTTCGCCGCCCGACAGCGTGCCAGAATTACGCGCCAGCGTGAGATATTCAAGTCCGACATTGTTGAGGAAGTGCAGACGGTCACGGATTTCTTTCAACACGCGTCCGGCGATTTCATTCTGCTTGTCCGTGAGATGCGGACCGAGATCGCGGAACCACGCATCGGCATCGCGGATCGACATGTCGGTGACTTCGCCGACATGTCGCTTGTTGATCTTGACCGCGAGCGCCTCTGGCTTCAGCCGGAAGCCGTCGCATACATCACAACGCGTGATACCCTGAAAGCGTTCGATCTCTTCGCGCGACCATGTGCTGTCCGTCTCGCGCCAGCGGCGTTCGAGATTGGGAATAACACCTTCGAAGGGTTTGGAATTTTTGTACGACCGCATGCCGTCGTCGTAAGCGAAGGTGACGGCTTCGTCGCCCGAACCGTTGAGAATGACATTCTGCGCTTTGGCAGGAAGCTGCGACCACGGGACGGTGACCGAAAACTTGTAATGCTTAGCGAGACTGTCGAGCGTCTGCGTGTAATAGGGCGAAGTCGATTTCGACCAGGGCGCGATGGCGCCTTTGCGCAGGGATAGGCCGTGATCCGGCACGACGAGATCCGGGTCCATGTAATGTTGCGTGCCGAGGCCGCTGCAAGCGGGGCAGGCACCGAACGGATTGTTGAACGAGAAGAGACGCGGCTCGATTTCGTCAATCGTGAAGCCTGAGACGGGGCAGGCGAAGCGCGACGAGAAAATAATACGCTCCGGCTCTTCGCCCTTCTTCGCGTCGGCATACTCAACTGTCGCGATGCCGTCGGCGATGCCGAGGGCAATTTCAAAACTATCGGCAAGACGGTTGCCGAGGTCTTCGCGCACGACGATGCGGTCCACGACCACGTCGATGTCGTGCTTCAGTTTTTTGTTGAGCGCAGGCACGGCGTCGATCTCGTGGAACGTGCCGTCCACCTTGACGCGCTGGAAACCTTTCTTCTGAAGGTCGGCAAGCTCCTTGCGATATTCGCCTTTGCGGCCACGGATCATCGGCGCGAGCAAATAGAGCCGCGTGCCATCGGGCAGGGCCATGACGCGATCAACCATCTGCGTCACCGTCTGGCTCTCAATCGGCAGACCTGTGGCGGGCGAATAGGGCACGCCGATGCGCGCCCACAGCAGGCGCATGTAGTCGTAGATTTCGGTGACTGTGCCCACCGTCGAACGCGGATTGCGCGAAGTGGTTTTCTGCTCGATGGAAATGGCGGGCGACAGACCGTCGATCTGATCGACGTCCGGCTTCTGCATCATTTCCAGAAATTGCCGCGCGTAAGCCGAGAGGCTTTCGACATAGCGGCGCTGGCCTTCGGCATAGATCGTGTCAAACGCCAGCGAGGATTTGCCCGAGCCCGACAGGCCGGTGATGACGATCAACTCGTCGCGCGGCAGGTCGATGGAAATGTTCTTGAGATTATGTTCGCGCGCCCCGCGTACTGACAGCATTTTGGCATGGGGGTCACGCGGCGGGCGGGTGGCAATCGGCTTGGCTGGGGCGCTCATGGGAACCTTGGAACAAAACAGATGGGGGCAGATGGCGGCAAGGTCGCGTCGGGATGCGCCAATCAAGTCGTCGGGTACTGTATGGAGGCGGCAAGGGGCCGCTTCAAGTATGCGTCGGCCCCGTGGCGCGTGGAATAGGCGAAAGTGGGAAGCGGCGGTTTCGGTCGGAAGTCATGGACATGAAGTCATGGACATATTGCATTGAGTCGCGCTTTATGAGAACATAAAGAGAACAACAGGGCGGAATAAACAGATGGATACGCGGATCAGCCTGATCACCCTCGGCGTTGCAGATGTGGTGCGGGCGCGGGCTTTTTACGAGCGGCTTGGCTGGAAAGCTTCTGGCGCCAGTCAGGCGGAGGTCACGTTTTTTCAGGCCGGTGGCATGGCGCTGGGTCTGTTCAGCCGTGCATCACTGGCCGAGGATGCCCATATGAAGGATAGCGGGGCCGGATTTGGCGGCATCACGCTCGCCCAGAATGTCGGCAGTGAAGAAGCTGTGGATCAATTGCTGGAAGAGGCTCGCCGCGCTGGCGCGACCATTCTGAAACCGGCACAAAGAGTGTTCTGGGGTGGATACAGCGGCTATTTCGCCGATCCTGACGGCCACCCCTGGGAAGTCGCTTATAATCCGGGCTTCAAGCTCGAAGCGGATGGTAGTTTGCGGCTGCCGGAATGAAAATGAGGGAGATCGATCGGTCTCCCGTGGTTATTGGAACGATGAAGGAATAATTCGATGGCTGGCAGCGTCAATAAAGTCATTCTGATCGGTAATGTCGGCAAAGACCCCGAAATCCGCCGTACACAGGACGGTCGCCCGATCGCCAATCTGAGCATCGCGACGTCCGAAACATGGCGCGACAAGAACTCCGGCGAGCGCAAGGAAAAGACCGAGTGGCACCGCGTTGTCGTGTTCAACGAAGGTCTGTGCAAAGTCATCGAACAATATGTGAAAAAAGGCGCCAAGCTTTACATCGAAGGCGCGCTGCAGACACGCAAATGGACCGATCAGGCCGGTGTTGAAAAATACTCGACCGAAGTTGTGTTGCAGGGCTTCAACTCGACACTGACCATGCTTGACGGCAAAGCCGGCGGCGCAGGCGCATCAAGCGGCGGCGGCAAAGCCAATTTCGCGCAAGACCTCGACGACGAAATTCCGTTCTGATTTTGCGCGAACGGAGCGGAGCCCATGCTCCAAATCCTCGACTCAATTTCTGAGGGCGGTCGCGCCGGTAAACCGAACGAAGATGCGTTCGGACACACCGACACGCACGCCTGGGTCATTGACGGCGCGACGGGTGTGGCCGACAGCGAATTGTTGGCGGGCGCGAGCGATGCAAGGTGGCTGTCGCATGGCGTCAGTGAACATTTTGCGCAACAGGTCGCGCGATTTGGTAGCGACCTCAAAGGTCTCACACGTTCCGCGATTGAAACCATGAGGGGCCGTTTCGATCGCGAGGCGATACGCGCGCCAAACGGACGCTATGAGTTGCCGAGCGCGGCGATGATCTTGGTGCATGACGACGGAAGCGCGTTGCATATTGCGAATTTCGCGGATTGTCGTTTGCTGCTGCTGGGCGACGATGGCCGCTTTGCCGATTACACTGAGCGACACGGCGATCGCTCGCCCAAATCAAAAGCCCGCACAGCGGCGCTGCTTGAGAAGGTGGGGCCGGACGGCGATCCTTTTGTGCTGCCCGAGATCATGACCTATCTGCGCAAGGCGCGGAGCTATCAGAATCGTGCGGATGGATACTGGATCCTTGGGCTAGATCCTGAGGCGGTCGAACATATGCCGCAATGGACCGTCCCGCTCACTACGCCTGTCACAGGCCTGCTGATGAGCGACGGCTTTGCCTCGCTCACATATGACTACAAACAGCTGACGCCTGTGGAACTCATCACCAAGGCGCGCGACGAGGGGCTGGGCGCGGTGGTCGAAGCGATCCGGAAATTCGAGCGTGAGGACGATCCGCAGATGAAAATTTATCCGCGTTTCAAGGGTAGCGACGACGCCACGGCGCTGCTTTTTCGCGCCGCGCCTGTCTAGCCCTGAAAAGCGGCAAACACACTGTTATTTTGTCAATAATATCAAAGTCTTACAGGCGTTCAGCGGTGGTGTTTCGGGTTGCTGCGGCAAGGTGGACCTGATAAGCTGCGAACAGCAAATTTGATGGGATTCGGCGCAGGCTGAATTCCGGCATTTCAGGTCCGAACGGGCGACACGGCCGACCAGCGCCGCCGCCCTCAAACGTCAGAAGAACCCTTGTCCGACACAACAGATAACGACATTCCGGGCGAAGAGCCGACCCCGGGCAACGGAGACGGTATGGGCACGGTACCGCCGCCGGCAGGCAGCGGATTGCCGCCCGAAAAAGACGTCGCGCCGATCACCATCGAAGACGAGATGCGCCGCTCATATCTCGATTACGCGATGAGCGTGATCATGAGCCGTGCGCTGCCGGACGCGCGTGACGGGCTGAAGCCTGTGCATCGCCGCATCCTCTTTTCGATGAGTGAGCAGGGCTACGACTTCAACAAACCCTATCGCAAATCGGCCCGTGTGGTCGGTGACGTGATCGGTAAATATCACCCGCACGGCGACCAGTCGATTTACGACGCCTTGGTGCGCATGACGCAGAGTTTCTCGATGCGTCTGCAGCTCGTGGACGGTCAGGGCAACTTCGGTTCGGTGGACGGCGATAGCGCCGCCGCCATGCGATATACCGAAGTGCGCATGGCGAAATCAGCCCATGCACTGGTCAATGATATTGATAAAGACACGGTCGATTTTCAGGACAACTATGACGGCTCCGAAAGCGAGCCCAAGGTTCTGCCGGCTGAGTTTCCCAATCTGCTGGTCAACGGCGCGTCGGGCATTGCCGTCGGCATGGCAACCAATGTGCCGCCGCATAACCTTGGCGAAGTCGTTGATGCCTGCATCGCGCTCATCAACAATCCCGAAATTTCCATCGAAGACCTGATCGAGATTGTCCCTGCGCCTGATTTTCCGACCGGCGGCATCATGCTGGGTCGTTCGGGCGCACGCGCGGCTTATCACACCGGCCGCGGCTCGGTCGTGGTACGCGGTCGCGTCAGCTTCGAAGAAGGCAAACGCGATAAAATCTCGATCGTCATCAGTGAAATTCCCTATCAGGTCAATAAGACCACGATGATCGAACGCATTGCCGAACTGGTGCGCGACAAGCGCATCGAAGGCATTTCCGATCTGCGCGATGAATCCGACCGCGACGGTATGCGCGTCGTCATTGAGTTGAAACGTGACGCTGTGCCCGATGTGGTGCTGAACCAGCTTTATCGTTTCTCACCGCTGCAATCCTCCTTCAGCGCCAACATGATGGCGATTGATCGCGGCAAGCCCGAGCTGATGAACCTCAAGCAGCTCATCGCGGCTTTCACGAATTTCCGCGAGGAAGTTGTGACGCGGCGCACGAAGTTTGAACTCGGCAAGGCACGTGACCGCGCTCATGTCTTGGTCGGCCTCGCTATTGCCGTTGCCAATATCGATGAAGTGATTAGGCTGATCCGCACAGCGCCCGATCCGGCGACGGCACGCGAACGATTGATGGCGCGCGACTGGCCCGCCTCGGATGTTGAACCGCTGATCGTGCTGATCGCCGATCCGCGCCACAAGCTGGCGGAAGACGGCACTTATAAACTTTCCGAAACACAGGCCCGCGCCATTCTCGATTTGCGTCTGCAGCGCCTCACGGCTCTGGGCCGCGACGAAATCGGCGACGAGCTGACTGTGCTCGGTGAAAAGATTGCCGACTATCTCGACATTCTGCGTTCGCGCGAACGTGTGCTGACGATCATCCGCGATGAACTGACCAAGATACGATCTGAATTTGCGACGCCGCGCCGCACCGAGATCACCGATATCGAAGATGATTTCGAAGACGAAGACCTGATCCAGCGCGAGGACATGGTCGTCACCGTCAGTCATCAGGGCTACATCAAACGCGTGCCGCTCTCAACCTATCGCGCCCAGCGGCGCGGCGGACGCGGTCGTGCGGGTATGGCGACGAAGGACGAAGATTTCGTCACGCGCCTGTTCGTGGCCAATACGCACACGCCCATGCTGTTCTTCTCGTCCATCGGCATGGTCTATAAGCTAAAGGTCTGGCGTCTGCCGGCCTCGACACCGCAGGCGCGCGGCAAGGCGATGATCAACATTCTGCCGCTGAAGCAGGGTGAGACCATCACCACCATCATGCCGTTGCCGGAAGACGAAGCGAGCTGGTCCGAACAGCATGTGGTCTTTGCCACACGCAAGGGCAGCGTGCGCCGCAACGAACTGTCCGACTTCGTGCAGATCAATCGCAATGGCAAGATCGCCATGAAATTTGAGGGCGAGGACGAGGATGATTCAATCATCGGCGTCCAGACCTGCACCGAAGACGACGATGTGATGCTGACAGCAGCCAATGGCCGCTGTGTGCGTTTCCCCGTAACTCAGGTGCGTGTCTTCTCGGGTCGCAGCTCGACCGGCGTGCGCGGCATTCGTCTTGAAGGCGACGACAGCATCATCGCCATGAGCATCTTGCGCCATGTCGATGTGACGCCTGCAGAAGCACGCGCCTATATGAAACAAGCCAACGCCATGCGCCGCGCGGTGACTGGCGAGGGCGATGAGCCTGAAGCCGAAGTCATTGAAGCCGATGATGCCGAAGATGAAGTTTCTGAGGAGCTGACGCTGACGCCGGATCGCTACACGGAACTTGGTGCGCGCGAACAATTCGTGCTGACCATCAGCGAGAAGGGCTTCGGCAAACGTTCGTCGAGCTACGATTACAGAACATCCGGTCGCGGCGGCAAGGGCATCATTGCCATGACGGTGACGGCACGTAACGGCAAACTCATCGCCTCGTTCCCTGTCGAAGATCAGGACCAGATCATGCTGGTGACGGATGCGGGCCAGTTGATCCGCTGCCCGGTCGATGATGTGCGTGTGGCCGGTCGCCCGACACAGGGCGTCACGATTTTCCGTACCACGGCGGATGAACGCGTTGTCTCCGTCGAGCGTGTGGATGAATCCTCCGACGACGAAGATGATGCGGCGGAAGCCTAGGCGAAGGACCAGAGACGCATGGCAGTGAAGAAATTGCGG
>JAUSLL010000090.1 GCA_030649335.1 Parvibaculum sp.
ACCTACGAAACCAAAGACGGCAAATATATCTCGCTCGGTTCCATTGAGCCGCAGTTCTACGCCATCCTGCGCGAAAAGGCGGGCCTGACCGAAGATATCTGGGACCACCAGATGGACGGCTCCAAATGGCCGGAAATGAAGACCAAGATCACCGCCGTCTTCAAAACCAAAACGCGCGATGAATGGTGCGCCATCATGGAAAACACCGACATCTGCTTTGCGCCGGTGCTCTCCATCTCGGAAGCCAAAGACCATCAGCACAACAAGGACCGCCAGACGATTGTTGAAATCGACGGCGTGGCCCAGCCCAACATCGCGCCGCGTTTCTCGCGCACCGTGTCCAAGATCAACGGCCCCATCCCCAATGTCGGCCAGCAGAATGACGACGTGCTCAAAGACTTCGGCTTCTCGGCGGCTGCCATCGACGCCCTCAAAAAGGCAGAAGCAGTTTGAGCGCACTTCCCGGCACAACCGGTCGCCGCCGCATCTATCTGATGCGGCACGGCCATGTCGATTATTTCGGACGTGAAATCCAGGCGGCGGGCGGCGACACCAAAGTGGTGCCGCTGACCCCGCTTGGTCAGGAACAGGCCAAAGCGGGCGGGGCGGCACTTGCCCATGTCCGCTTTGACCGCGCTGTCTGCTCCGGCGTGCCGCGCACCCTCCAGACAGCAACCCATGTGCTAGACGCCCAACCCGTCGACCAGAAGCCCGAACTCGAAATCGTGCACGATCTTGTCGAGATCCACGGCGGCGGTTTCGTCAAAGCCAAATCCCGCACCGAGCTGGCCGCCGAAATGGCCTTCTATTTCGAACAGGCCGCCGTTCCCGGTGCGACAATGCTCCAAGAAGGCGAGGTTTTTGCCGAGGCAGAAACTCGCGCAGTAGCCGCCATCCGCAAGCTACTGTCAGAACCCAATTGGGCGACCATGCTCATCGCCGCACATGAAGGCATCAACCGCCTGATCCTCGGCTGGGCTGCCATCGGCACCAAAGGCAGCGGTCTCGCCGCCGTGCGCGCCTTTGAACAAGACCCCGCCTGCATCAACGTCATCGACTTCGACATGGTGCCGCGCGCCGACGGCAAATTCGGCACCGAGATCGAACGCGCCATCATCAAATCGGTGAACGTGACGCCCTACAATTACATGAAGCACGGCGCGAACATGACGAGCCTTGAGGCGATTTTCGCCAAGACGCCACGCTGAAAGCCCGCTGGACTAGGGTCTGGCCAAAAATCCGGACGGGGCGTAGACTCAGCGAAACACAGGTTTTGATCTCTGGGAGGAGACAACATGACCAATGAATTTCTGGGTACGGTCGATCACCTCAACGAAGTGAAGACCCCGGCGCCGAAGATCAAAGGCATGCACCACATGGCCTATCGCTGCCGCGATGCCGCCGAGACGAAGAAGTTTTACGTCGATCTGTTGGGCCTCAAACAATCAGCCGCGCTCGCCTTCGATAAAGATCCCTCCGGTGGTGACCGGCCTTACATGCATCTGTTCTTTGAAATGGGTGACGGTAACTTCATCGCGTTTTTCGATGCACCTGCAACAGCTTCCGACGATGTCTTCACGATGAAGGACGGGATTGAGGACTATCACTTCGCTTTCGAAGTAGAGACAAAGGCCGAGCAAGACGCCTTCATCCAACGTCTGAAGGAAGCCAAGGTGCCGGTCTTCGGACCCATCGACCACCACTTCTGCCATTCCATTTATTTTTTTGATCCCAATGGCTTGGCCTGCGAAATTACCTTAAAGGATGCAAAGCACGATGCGATCCTCGCCGACGAGGCCTCCAAGGCTCAAGCGGTGATGAAGCAATGGAGCGAAAAAACGCGCGTCTTGAAGGAAGCCAAACTCAGCCTCTTCAAAGCGGCCGACTAACCCTTCGCGTCACTTCGCGCTCAGCCCAAACATTTGCTTGAGCATCGGAGAAAATGAAGGCGGCACGGCTTGAAGGGCGTCTTGGCAGGCGCTCTCAGCCGTGACGCTGGCATGCGCAAAGAGCTTTTGCCCGGCGGACGAAAGACGTGCGTATCCCACGCGGGCATCGCGCGGATCACTTTGCCGTTCAATGAGACCGATTTTCTCAAGCGGCAAAAGTGACCTTGTCACCGCAGATGCGGTCAGTCCCATGAGTTCGGCTAGGTCGGTACGGCGCAAGCGTGACTCATGAGCCAGCTTCAAATGATACAAGATCGTGAAGTCGCCAAAGCTCAAGCCATGGACGCTCGACAACTTTCCATCAATGCGCCGAATGGCCTCTGTATAGGCGCGCGAAATCTGAACGCAAAAATCCAGCGCCCCCGAGTTGGGGCCGGATTTGTTCTTCTTGCCGACTTCACGCACCAACACATTCCTTCATTTCCAAATCCGTCGGACGCTGGAAACCAGCATCCATCGCGTCGAACATCGGACCGGTCACTTCAAACGTGAAAGTTTCGCCTTTGACTTTGTTTCTCTGCAGAACCCGCTCGCGCCGCAACTGCCGGTCTGCATCGACGAAGTGACCGGCAACCTGAAAACCGGCTTCGAGCGCCAGAGTCCGATGAAGCTGCCGACTTTCAAAAGTCATGAAACCGAAATCCAGCACCACGTCGTTACCGGCCTGAAGAATAGGAAGGCAGGTCTGCCAGATGAGTGTTTCGCAGCGGCGCACCCTTGGCCACACCCAGTTCAGACCTAACTGCTCCGGCCGGTCCGCGTCATAGAGGTGATGCATCCACTCATCGATAGAAAAGCGAATGGCCTGATGATCCGCGACCAACTGCCTCGCGAGCGTGGATTTGCCCGCGCCAAGCGGTCCAAAAATGATGTGTACGGTCGCCATGTTCTTGTTTCCATATTATTGAGTAATCAAGTATATAGAAACATATTAAAATTGGCGAGCAAAATTTCTAACAAGCAGGTCCCTCACGCCGATACCGGTCCCCGGTTAAGAGCCGAGTTTCTCCCGAAGTATCCGCCGCAGCACTTTCCCGACCGGATTGCGCGGCAGGGCGTCCACCTGTTCAAGCCGTTCCGGTAGCTTGTAAGCGGCCACCTGTTGAGCCGCGAGATGCGCGCGCAACTCATCAAGCTCCAGCGTCTCGCCTTCCTTCAGCACGACGACCGCGCAGATGCGCTCGCCCATCGTGTCGTCCGGTAATCCCACCACGGCCGCCTCGGCAACCTTGGGGTGGCCTGCGAGAAGTCCGTCGAGTTCACCGGGTGAAATGTTCATGCCGCCACGGATGATGATGTCCTTGGCCCGCTCAACGAAACGATAGAAGCGGTCGCCCACACCGGCGATCTCAAACACGTCGCCCGTGTGGAAAAACCCGTCTGCGTCAATCGCGCCTTCCGGCCCGCCGTCGCCGGCACGGAAATATCTCGCAAAAACAGTGGCACCCTTGAGTAGCAATTCGCCGGGCACACCGGCTTCGGTGATCGTCGCACCCGTCTGCAAATCAACGAGCTTCGTTTCGATCCATCCGGCAATCCGCGCAGGCCATGTGATCCCCTCGACACCGAAGCGCGGAAAGAAGTTGGCGCGGTCCTCAGGGTCTGGCACGTCGCCCGGACCACTAATAAGGCAAGTACCTTCATTCGACCCGAAAATATTGATGACCGAGATACCGTGATTTTCCTGCCAACTCTTCACCATCCAAGGCGACAGCGCGGCCGACCCCGAGCCGACGCTACGCAGCGCCTTGAGGTTGAGGCTCGCCAGCAGCTTTTCCTCTTTCAGCAGCATGGTCAGGATGGCTGGCGGCGCGACGGTGTAATTGATTTTCTCCTCGACGAGTTGCCGCAGAAAAACCGGCACATCGAACGGGTGATGCAGGACGAGCGTGCCCGCACACATGAGCCATGGCATGAGGATGCCGCCAATCGCCGCCATATTGATGAGCGGGAAGGGCATCAGGATTTTGTCACCATCCTTGATGTCAGCCGCATCGCCGCAAGCAACTCCGGCAACCAGCCAATGGTTGTGACTGCGCGGCACTCCTTTGGGTCGCGCCTCCGTACCCGAGGTCCAACAGATCGTCGCGGCATCATTAGCGTCAACAGGCTCAGTGCCCATGTGAGCGCGCAACCGTGCATCATCTGCAGCCGGCCATTCATCCACACCAACCACAACAAGGGCAGGGCGCGGACTGATCCCCGCGAGCACCGTTTCCATCATTGCAGCATGGTCATGCCCGCGAATTTGACCTGTGGTGACAACCGCTTTGGCCCTCACAAAACCCAAAATGTCGCCAAGCTCATGCGCCCGCCATTGCACCGGGGTGGGTGACACAATCAACCCCAGCCGCCAACAAGCGAGATAGACGACCAACAGATCAACACTATTGGCAAGCTGCACGGCGACCACATCATCCCGCACCAATCCGAGGTCAAGGAGTGCCGTCGCGCACCGCGCCACTTCATTGTCGAGCGCCGCATAGGTGAGGCGACGCGGTGCGTGGCCGTCAATGTCGGACCGGTTCAATGGGTCGGCAACGGCGAGCCTGCTCGGTGCATTCTCCGCATTGCGCCGGAACACATCGTCCAGCGTGTCCGTGCCCCACCAACCGCGTTCGGTGTAATCTTCGATCTGTTCTTGCGGGGCGAGGATCATGATGCGGCCCTCGCAGCGGCATATTCAATTTTCAACCGTGCGATCAATTCGGCCGCTGTTTCCACCCGATCAATCGAGCCGACGCCGTGGCCCGCTGACCATACCTGCGCCCAGCGTTTCGCGCCGCCTTGCGGATCGGTGAAGTCAATATCCGGCCGCGCTTCCATCGCATCAAGATCAAAGCCCGCATTAGCGATACTTGGTTTGAGCCAGTTGGCAGCTACGCCGGTGATGGCACGCGTCAGGATCAGGTCGTCAATCGTCGCCCCGACCAGCATGGCGCGATAGGCGTCACTCGCCAGACTTTCGACGCAGGGAATAAACCGCGTGCCCATATAGGCAAGTTCGGCGCCCAGTACTTCCGCTGCGCGGATCCCCGCACCATTGGTGATGCCGCCACCAAGAATGACCGGCCCGTCGAAAAATTCGCGTACCGCAGGCACAAACGAAAACCCTGTCATATTGCCCGTATGCCCACCGGCACCGGCGGCGACCAACACCAACCCGTCCACACCAGCGGCAACAGCCTTGCGGGCAAAAGCCACCGAGTTCACATCAGCGAAAACCTTGCCACCCCATTTGTGCACGCGATCAACAATCGCCTGTGGGCTGCCGAGCGCAGTGATGACGAGTTCAGGTCTGTATTTTTCAAGCAGCGCAATGTCTTCATCGAGCCGCGCGTTGGAGCGGTGCACGACAAGGTTCGCGCCCCAGGGGGCATCCGTCTTGTTGACGCTTGTCGAAATCCGGTCGAGCCATTCATCAAGGATTTCGATACTGCGGGCGTTCGGCGTCGGAAACGTACCGATGACACCTTCACGACAGGGTGCAATGACGAGATCCGGTCCCGTCACCAAAAACATCGGTGCGGCGACCAGTGGCAATTTCAGGCGCGCACGCCATTCCAACGGCAAACTCAAAGGCTCCCCCTCTTTTATTTTTTGTCGGTTTTCATCCACCACGTATCACTGCGATAGCCATAAAGCGACGTGGTATCAGGATAGGCAAGTCCGTCCCACAAGGCGACCCATTGTGCGGGCGCATAATAAAGCGGAACCACGTAATTGCCGCTCAGCAACACACGGTCCAGCGCACGCACCGCGCTCACAAACTCGCCCCGTGTCCGCGCCGCGAGTAGGGCAGAGATCATTCCATCGACCGCCTTATCCTTCACACCTGCGAAATTGTAAGACCCCGGCAAATCCGCCGACGCGCTCCCCCAGCGAAAGCTCTGCTCATTGCCCGGTGACAGCGACCCCGCCCAGTTGAAAAAGATCATGTCATAATCATAGGCATCGAGCCGCCCCTGATATTGGCTTGGGTCAACGCTGCGCACATGCACGTCGATGCCCGCCCGATGCAGCATGTTCTTATAGACAAGTGCCAGCCGTTCGTCGGACGGCCGCGCCACGAGTATTTCAAAATCAAGCGGACGGCCGCTGGCACGCGCAACCACGCGTCCGCCGCGCACTTCATATCCCGCCGCGTCAAGCAGTTGCAGCGCCTTAACGCGGTTGGCGCGGTTCTGCCCCGTGCCGTCGCCCCGCGGCGCCTCATAGCCATGCGCCATAATGGGTGCAGAAACAGCATCGGGAAATGGCTTCAGCAAGGCGCGTTCGCGGGCGTCCGCCGCGCGGCCATGCGACGACAATTCAGAATGATCGAAATAACTCTGCGTACGTTCATAGACACCATGAAAGAGCGATTTATTCGCCCATTCAAAATCAAACAGCGCCGTCAACGCCACGCGCACACGCCGGTCGGCAAACACAAGCTTGCGCGTATTGAACACCAGCCCTCTCATGCCTGAAGGCAAGCCCGTTTCAAATGACACTTGCCGAACGCGCCCGTCCTTCACTGCCGGAAAATTGAAACCGGTCGTCCAGCGTCCGGGATCATCCTCCGGCCGCACATCATAAAGTCCCGCCTTGAAGGCTTCGAATGACGCATTGGTGTCACTGTAATAATCAAACACCAGCCGCTCGAAATTACCCGTGCCACGATTGGCTGCGAGATCACGCCCCCAATAACTGGCATCGCGCTGATAGATGACCTGTCCGCCGGGCTTGAACGATTGCACGGTATAGCGCCCGCTACCGACCGCCATCGCATAACCCGATTGGTCAAAGGTACGCGCCGCATAAATATGTTTCGGCAACACCGGCATCAGGCCAAGGATCAGAGGCAATTCACGATCAGGTCCGCTGCCATCCGGCTCAGACGCCAGCACAAAACGCACGCTGCGCGCATCCGGCCGTTCAATTCGCAGAACCTTTGAGAAATAGGATTTGTAATTCGGACGCCCCTTGTCTCGAAGCACCTCCAGCGAAAAAATCACATCTTCAACAGTGACCGGAACCCCGTCCGAAAATTTTGCCTCCGCGCGCAACCTGAATGTCACCGAGCTGCGGTCGTCTGGCACGTCAATGCTCTCGGCGAGCAAGCCGTAAAGACTGAACGGCTCGTCATAGCTGCGCGCCATCAGGCTTTCAAAAACATATTCGCGCAATCCGGTTGCCGCCGTACCGCGCACGATGAACGGATTGAAACTGTCGAACGTGCCAATCGCACCGTAACGCGCGGTGCCGCCAACGGGCGCGTCAGGGTTCACGTAAGAAAAATGGGTAAAACTGGCATGATAGAGAGGTTCACCATGCATCGCGATGCCATGTCGCGGCGCGGCCTCGACGGTCGAAACAGGCAGGACTGCAAGACACAAAACGGCATACGCCAATCCGACAAGGTTAACCGCAACCCTGCGCAGAGAGGTTTTTGCCGCTTTATTACGCAATGCCACGCCTTTATTTGGCCTTTTTGAGCTCGCCATATGGCCGCCTGATCACATTCGCCGAATAGTTCTATCATGAAGGGATTCGGGACTGCGCAAAGGCCTCCGGATCACGCTATAATTTTTTGCGACCAAAGTTGGGGTCGCTACCGGGCCGATGAGACGAGACGCCTTAAATTGAGTGTCCGCCATCCGGCTTCCAGAAAGGACTTCTCTATGTCGTTCCGTCGCGCAGCATTGGCCGTTGCCTCTGCCGCATTGCTCGCCGTCAGCCTGTCATCAGGTGCCATGGCTGCCGATCCTGCCCCCGCCGCGCCCGCCGCCGCTGCTCCCGCTGCCAAGCCGACAATCAAACGGTTTGAAACATGGAGCACGCGTTGCGACGAGGATCCCAAAACTAAAACGCCCACAGCCTGCCATGCTTTCGTGGATGTCCGCTCCGGCGAGGATAAGCGCCAGGTCCTTTATCTCGGTGTCGGCTACATCCCCAACAAAGGTGGTGAACTTTTTGCTTTCGCCGTAACACCGCTCGGCAGCATTTTGCCGCCCGGTGTCGGGCTCAATGTTGACGAAAAAGAAAAATTTGGCGGCGCATACGCCTTCTGCATCCCAATGGGTTGTCAGGCAGAAATCAAACTGACGGACGCACAAGTCAAATCGCTGAAATCCGGCAAGTCGATGGAAATCCTGTTCCGTCTGATGGGGCAGGGCGTCGTAAAGATTCCGATTGAGTTGAAAGGCTTTTCCGCCGCTCTCAATTCATTGCCGAAACCGCCGGCGAAAAAGGGCTAAAGCCCCCCGCGCTCAATCTTCCCTTGTCGGTGACAACACGCTGCGGAGCCATCTCCGCAGCGTGTTGTCTTTCAAGAGATAGCGCATCATCTGATCCATCTTGCGCGCATGGATGTCGGGTGCTTCAAACAGCACTTCGCGCTTGATGAAGTCGCGCGCCGGATCAAGCTCACGTACGACAACCGCCGGATTACCCGCTGCGATACAATTGGCAGGAATGTCTCTTGTCACAACTGAACCCGCACCGATGATGCTGTTGTCGCCGATAGTGACGCCTTTGCCGACAATCACGCGCACACCGAGCCAAACATTTTCACCGATCACAATCGGTCGGTGCTTGTCGAGTTCACGCGTCCGGTCATAGGTGTCGTGCCAGTCCGAGTCCGACACATAGCAACCGCTGGCAAACATCGTGTTACTGCCGACGCTGATGCTTTCGGACGCAACGATATGTGTGCCAGGACTGACGAGAACATAATCGCCGAAAGTGATTCTTCCTTCGCGCCCGTCCGTCGCCCAGGTGCAGAGGCGCGTCAGCGAGCCTTTGGCCGCGTTGATATGCGCGTGCATACCGATACGGATATTGCCGCCAAAAATTTCCAGACTGCGCGGACAGCTCACGCTCAGCCCGCCGCCAACTTCGTCAAAGCAGGGTACGATAAAGCGGTTCACATAGAACCGCGTCATCGCGTCCTGCAGACGACGAATTGAGTAAGGTCGCCAGTCACCCCGCACGCTCCGCGCACTCCCGCTTGTCGATGATTACCGCGCTCTTTAGTGCGTGGTCTTGCTCAGAATAGAATAGACACCGTCGCGCATCGGTCCGAAAAACTCGGCCACCTGCGGATGGCGTACCGGCTCACCGGTTTCATCAGCCAGCAGATTTTGCTCCGAGACATAAGCGACATATTCCGTCTCAGCATTCTCAGCCAGCAGGTGGTAGTAGGGCTGATCCTTGCGCGGACGCACTTCTTCCGGAATCGACGACCACCATTCTTCGGTGTTGTTGAAGGTTGGATCGACGTCGAAAATCACGCCGCGGAAGGGATAGAACCTATGACGAACCACCTGTCCGATTTGAAATTTCGCCTGCCGATTGACTTCCATCACCCTCAACTCACACCAGAATATTTTCCCCAAGGTAGCGGAGGCGGGGCCTGTCGCAAAGCCTTCCCCGCACCATTTCGGGAATAATCGGGTAATTGCGCTTCAGGCCGCTTTAGGCATCAAATCCTGCAATTCGCGGCAACCAATCAGCTTTACGCCCTGTTTTTCCAGATGGTCGCGGATTTGGCCCGAAGCGAGCATTTCATAGTCCGCAACGCGCGAGCGCCAGTCAGGGCAGATGGCCCTCAGCTCCGGCGTGTCTAGAGCGGGGTGAAAGATCAGATATGAAATATGCCCCGGCTTGATTCTGTCGTGAAGCGCCATGGTCTTGGCCGCGCGGTCCTCTTCACCACCTTGCAGGGTCAGCATGACGATACGGTCGAGCATCGGCACCTGACCTTTGGTGAGGGCCCGCGTGACCTCGGAAAACACACTGATCGTTTCTTCATCGTAGAGCTTCTTGTTCCATTGCGGCTCTTCGAGCAGCAACGCAAAGGGCGCAAGACCTGCTTCAAGGGCCACATCGACAAAGCCCTGATACAGCTTGCCGTGCATCACCGATCCCATATGCGTGTCGAGATGCGTGGCCGCGATGCCTGCCTCAAGTGCCGCTTCAATCTGCATCTGCAATTCACGCTTGGCTGCTGCAGGCACCGCAAATTGCGCCACCGCTTCCGATGTCTTGTGAAAGGCGCGTTCCCCGTCCATCAACCCGCTCGCCATATCCGACGTCGAGATCGGTCCCCAGCGATAGCCCTCCCATTCGCAGGTCAGCGTGGCGTGAACGCCGAGGTCTACCCCCGGCGTCTCACGAGCCCAGGCGGCCGTCGCGCGAAACCACGGGCAAGGCACCATCACCGAACCACAGGTGACCGATTGCCGTTCCCACAGATCGGCAAAGGCCTCCAGCGACGAGCCGCACATGCCCACATCATCGACATGCAGGATGGCCACCTTGTCGCTGCCGGAAAAACCGAGCTTTTCAATCGCCGGATTGACGTTCATTTGGCCCCCTTGTTCATTTTTGTCGTCTTTATTCTGCAATGCTGGATTGCGCCAGCGCTCATCATGACCAATATGGCACCACCCGTCATTACAGTGGTCCTTATGGAACCACGAAATTCAACTGGAGAATTCGATGAGCCGTTCCGTCGCCCCGCTTTTCACCCCGTTTACAATCAACGGCCTCGAATTGCCAAACCGCGTTGTCATGGCCCCGATGACCCGCTCGCAGTCACCTGATGGTGTTCCGACAGCCGATGTCGCCGCCTATTACCGCCGCCGCGCCGAAAATGAAACCGGCCTTATCATCACCGAAGGCACAACGGTCAACGATCCAGTTTCGACGATGGATCCTAAAGTTCCGAATTTCTACGGTGCCGAAGCCCTCAAAGGTTGGAAGCATGTTGTCGATGAAGTCCACGCTGTCGGTGGTAAGATCATGCCTCAGCTTTGGCACGTCGGCATGGCCCGCAATCCCGAGAAAGCACCCTTTCCTGAATTGCCGAGTGCCGGTCCTTCCGGCCTCGTGAAGCCCGGCAAGCAGGTCAGCGAACCGATGACCAAAGATCACGTCCAGCGCGTCATCGACGCGTTCGGTCGCGCCGCCGCTGACGCACGCGAAATTGGTTTCGATGGTGTCGAAGTGCATGGTGCACACGGCTATCTCGTCGATCAATTCTTCTGGGAAGGCGTGAACGAGCGCAAAGACGAGTTCGGTGGCGACATGCGCCGCCGCACAGAATTCGGCGTCAAGATCATCGAAGCCATCCGCCGCGAAACCGGCAAGGACTATCCGCTCATCCTGCGTTTCTCGCAGTGGAAGCAGCAGGATTACGCTGTGAAATTGGCATCCACACCGGAAGAACTCGGCGCGTTCCTGAAGCCGCTATCCGACGCCGGCGTCGATTGCTTCCACGCCTCGACACGCCGTTTCTGGGAACCGGAATTTGAAGGCTCCACGCTCAATCTCGCAGGTTGGACGAAGAAGCTCACAGGCAAACCCGTCATCACGGTCGGCAGCGTTAGCCTGTCGGGCGAGTTCATCGGCTCCTTCATGGGCGAAGCCTCGGAAGCCACTGGTATCGACGATCTGCTCGAACGTCTCGAAGCCGGTGAATTCGACCTCGTCGGCGTCGGCCGCGCGCTGCTGGTCGATCCGGCTTGGGCACGCAAGGTCCACGAAGGCCGCTTCAGCGATCTGATGCCGTTCAATCCGGCCGCGCTCGCGTCGCTGTCTTAAAATGAAGCCCTCTCCCGATGGGAGAGGGAAGAGCGAGCGTCAGTGAGCGAAGGGTGAGGGACTTTGGATTAGGCAAACCCCTCACCCGAAACGCTATCGCGTTTCGACCTCTCCCTATGGGAGAGGTGAATCATCGCAGCCGACTCGATCCTAAAACTCGTAAGCCGTCGCCATCTCCGGATCGCGCGCAGCAACTTTCAGCGCCAGATCGACCATGACCTTCGCCTGTTTCCAGGTGGCATCATCCTGCATCTTGCCGTCGATCATCGCGACGCCTGTGCCGTCGGGCATGGCGGCCAAAATCTTCTTGGCAAAGATCACTTCTGCGGGATCGGGGCTGAACACGCGCTTGGCAATATCCACCTGGCCCGGATGCAGCGACCAAGCGCCGACGCAACCCATCAGGAACGCATTGCGGAACTGCTGCTCGCAAGCGTCATTGTCCTGAATGTCACCGAAAGGGCCGTAGAAGGGGCGAATGTCATTCGACACGCAGGCATCGACCATTTTGGCGAATGTGTAGTGCCACAGGTCCTGCTGCGCATAGGCGCGCGGCTCGCCGTCTGTGCGCGGGTCTTCCAGCACACCGTAGCGCGGATGCCCGCCACCGACGCGCGTGGTTTTCATCTTGCGTGAGGCCGCAAGATCAGCGGGCCCCAGGCTCATGCCATGCATACGCGGCGAGGCCGCAGCAATGTCTTCGACATTCTTCACGCCCTGAGCGGTTTCCAGAATGGCGTGAATAAGCAGCGGCTTCTTGATCGAGTGTTTGGCTTCAAGCTGCGCCAGTAACTGATCGAGATAATGAATATCCCACGCGCCTTCGACCTTAGGCAGCATGATCACATCGACCTTGTTGCCCACTTCCGCGACGATCTCGGTGATGTCGTCGAGCATCCACGGGCTGTTCAGCGGGTTGATGCGCGTCCAGAGGCCTGTCTGGCCGAAGTCATGTGCCTTGGCGGTTTCAATGAAACCCTTGCGCGCGGCTTCCTTGGCGTCGGCGGGAATGGCGTCCTCAAGATTGCCCAGCAATACGTCGCATTTGGGAATCATCTCGCCGACTTTGGCGCGCACTTTTTCATTATGACCGGGGAAAAAATGCACCATCCGCTCAAGCGCCACCGGCAATTCGCGGTAGGGGGCGGGAGCGCCAATCGAGAGCGGCTTATAAAAATTGGTCGGCAGTTTCATGGGACAGATCCAATGGTCGGTTCAAAGGCGGAGAGGGCAGTTTAGCTCAGTTCTGCGGCTTGTCGATCAACGCCCTCACAGGACCGGACGCGGTCAGCGAGGCAATGCCGATAACGGATGCCACAGCAATGCACAAATAGGCGACGAGATAGCCGCCGGAACGTTCGTAGAGCAAACCGATGAGCAGAGGACCGGCCGCATTGGCGCAAGTCGTGATCATCTGGGCGAGCGACAGAATGCGCGCATAGGCCTTGAGCCCGAAGGCTTCGGCCATCATCAGCGGCTGCATCATCTGAAGATTACCAACCGTCGCGCCGAACATCACCGAGACGATGAGCAACGCCGTTGTGCCTTCCGCATAGGCAAAAGCCACAAAAGACACGGCCTGCAAAATAAACACGGCTTGCAGATATCTCTTTGATGAAACACGCGACAAAACCGAGCCACCGACAAGCCGTCCGGCGATGCTCGCCGCCGCCATGACCGACACAGCAAGCGCAGCAACGTGATCGTCACCCGTGCGGGTTGACACGAGACGGAACTGATGCGCGAGGCAGCCCACCTGCGCCATCATCGAGAACACATAGGCGCTGGTGAAGAGAATGAAAAAGCGGCTACGGATCGCATCGCCGAATGCGACACCGTCAGGCGCTTTTATGCGCCCGTCTTCGCCCAATGTCGGTGCATCGCCGTCGGGCCCAAGTCCCATCGAAGCGGGATCTGGTTTCAGGAACATCCACAGGATCGGCACCGTACCGACAACCAGCATCAGCGCCAGCCAATAGGCCGCTTGCCCCAATCCGATATTCTGGATCAGCGTCACCGAAATGGGCGTGAAGACAATACCGCCAAGCGACAGTCCGGTGGAAGCATAGGCAATGGCGCGTGAACGCTCACGGGTGAACCAGCGCGCCACAATCGTTGTGCCGGGAATGACAGCGACCGCCGCATTGCCCATGCCGAACAAAATGTAAAATGCATAAAGCTGCCAAAGCTCGGTCACATGACCGGCAGACGCCAGCGCAATTGCGGAACAGATCGCGCCAAAGGTCATAATGATGCGCGGATCATACCGGTCCATCGCCCAACCGACACCGAGCCCGAAAACACCACCGGCGAGGAAGAACGACGACGTCGCCGCCGAGACTGCCGAAACAGAAAAACCGTTCTCGGCCACAAAGGCCTTCAGCACAATCGACAGGTTGTAGAAGATCAGCCCGCAGGACACGGTTTGAACGACAAAGACCGTGGCGACAATATACCAGCCATAAAACAAACGGCTCTTGGGCGCCTGATCGGGATCGGCACCGCCCGTTGCGCCCTGCGCGCTCATGCCTCAAAACTCCGGTGGAATACGAATACCGGTTACTTAAGCTTTTTACAGGACGCTACAAGGATAAAAGCCATTTACCAGTTTCAACCCGTTAAAGCCTTCAACTCGGCGGCCATCGCCTCGCCGAATGCCTTGTTGTCCGTCACGCGGTGGTCGCCAGTTGCATAGGCTTTGGCGTTTTCATAATAGAAGGCCGCGTTCATCGCATTGGCGACCCCGTTGTCGCGCGTCTTGATGACCTTGGCCGGTGCGCCCGCGACGATCGAATTGGGCGGAATGACCGTGCCCTCGGTGACAATTGAATGACCGGCCACAATCGAGTTCGCACCAATCACCACACCGTCCATCAATGTCGAGTTGATGCCAATGAGACAATTGTCGCCGATCTCAGCACCGTGAATGGTGCAGTGATGTGTGATGGAGCAATTCGCACCGATCACCGTCGGCGTCGTATTGCCAACATGGATCATCACAAAATCCTGAATGTTCGTGCGCTTGCCGATGGCAACGTGATGCATCTCGCTGCGGATCACCACATAGGGCCACAGTGACACGCCCTCAGCGATTTTAACATTGCCATAGACGAGCGCTGTCTCGTGAATGAAGGCCGGATTATCAAGCGTCACGCCTTTACCGAATTGTCTCGTCATGCTGTTTGTCCGTCGAGTAATGCACGCACCGGACCCGCGGCCCAGATGCAGAAGAAAGCGAGCGCCGAAGCAATCGCCATGCTCAGAAACGCCATATCATAACCGCCGGCAATGCCAAACAACTGCCCCATGATAACAGGACCGCTCGCCACACCTGCGACTGTACAAAGCTGGTTGATCGAGAATATGCGGCCATAGGCTTTGAGGCCGAAGGCTTCCGCACTCAGCAGCGGCGCCATCATCAACAGATTGCCGACCGTGAAGCCGAAGAACACCGACACACCAAGCAATGCCGTCGGCGTCGCCGCGAATGCAAAGAGCACCAACACAATCGCCTGCGCCACCACAAGTCCGACGACGAAACCGCGCGACGACATATAGGCAAGCGCCCAGCCGCCGACCAGGCGCCCGACAACACTCGCCGCCGCCATGGTCGCCAGCGCCGCCGCTGCCGTGTCCTCGCTGCCGGTGCGGCCCGCAACGAGGCTGAACAAATGCGCAATCGTGCCGACCTGCGCCATCATCGCGAAGATAAATGTCAGCGTCATCAACACGAAGAAGCGACTGCGCACGGCTTCGTCAAAACCAATCCCGTCCGCCATCAGCGGCACACCCTTGTCATCGCGTAAAATCGGATCACCGTCCGGCCCGATGCCAAAGGCAAGTGGCGAAGGGCGGATGACGAGCCAGGTAATCGGAATAATGCCGAGGATCATAATAAGCGCGAGCCAAGGCGCGGCACCGTCGAGCCCCGATGTGGCGATGAGCTTGGCCGACAGCGGCGTCAGCAAAATACCGCCGAGCGACAGACCCGTCGATCCGATGGACAAAGCCTGCGAACGCTGCCGTGTGAACCAGCGCGCGATGAGCGTCGTGCAGGGCAACAGCGCACAGGCCGAATAGCCGGCACCGAACAAAGCGTAAAACGCATAAAGCTGCCAAAGCTCATGCACATGCGCAGCGGCAAACATCGAGCCACCGCAAATCAAGGCGCCCGCGGTAATCATCCAGCGCACGTCATAGCGTTCGATCATTGCGCCGACGACGAGGCCGGTGAACCCGCTCGCTATAAAGAAACAGGCCGTCGCCGTGGAGGCCGACGCCACGGTGAAACCACCGTGGCTCACGAAGGCTTTGAGAAACACCGAAAGATTATAAAATCCGAGGCCTGACCCGACGGCAAGCACCACCAGAATGGCCGCCACGACATACCAGCCATAGAACCAGCCGTGGAGATAGCCCGCGCGCGGCACCGGTAATTCGTCCTGCGTCATGAATCACTTTCTGAATAATGCGGGGCGAGTTTCAGCGGCACGCACGCCCAACACAAGGGCCAAACGTGAACAGCCGCCGGTCCAATCGGGCTGGCCCGCCGGTCTGCAATCCGCTATTGATGAACGACCGGCACAAGATCGGAACTCAGGGAGAAAAACATGAAATTCTATAATTCAATCGGACCGAACCCCCGCATCGTCAAAATGTTCATGCACGAAAAAGGCATCACCGTGCCCTTCGTCGAAGTCGATCTGATGGCGGGCGAAAATCGCAAGGAACCCTACCTGGCTAAAAATCCCGGCGGCCAGCTTCCGGCCCTCGAACTCGACAATGGTATGGTTTTGGCCGAAGTCACGGCGATCTGCGAATATCTCGAAGAAAAAAACCCGGGCACACCGCTCATCGGCACCACGCCGGAAGAACGCGCCGAAACCCGCATGTGGACGCGCCGCGTCGACCTCGGTGTTGCCGAGCCGCTGGCCAACGGCTTCCGTTTTTCCGCCGGTCTGCCGCTCTTCAAAGACCGCATGCTGACCCGTCCCGAATGCGCCGACGGTCTCAAGGCCATGGCACAGGATAAGGCGTCATGGGTCGACAAGCAGCTCGCAGGCAAAGAGTTCCTCGCCGGCAAGCGCATGTCACTTGCTGACATTTTGCTGTTTGTTGTGCTCGACTTCGGCGCCGCCGTCGGCCAGCCGATCAACACAGACAACAAGAACCTCGTCGCCTGGTTCGAGCGCATGAAGGCCCGCCCGAGCGCCACCGCCACGGCCTAAGCCCGTCAATGAGCCAAACTGGAAATAAATGAGGCGGCGTCCGGCAACGGATGCCGCCTTTTCATTGCCAAAAATTCATCAAACGGCATCGCCTTCCCCTATCAATACCACCCGCGTCAGGCTAACTTGGTAAAATTAAGTTACGACCTGACTGGGGAGTCGGGGGAGAGGGAGAACAAGATGGCGTCATTGCTGCGAACCGCGCTGGCCGGTCTCTTTGCCTTATCCACTTTGCTGTCTCTCACCATTATGCCTGCTCATGCGCTGGGCACGGTCGAGGATTATCTTGCCTGCCCCATGTCGGAGCAGATCAGTAATAAGGAGGCGGCCATTGCCTGGTGGGACCGGCGCTCGGAACCTGAACAGCGGCTGGTTCTGTCGGTGCCTTGCGTCGAACGCTTCGTACCTATCATCTGCATCTTTCTCTACAATCCCGACCTGAAGGGTTGCACCGAAAAAGGGCTCGCCGAATACCGCGCCAACAAGTCCTGTCAGGACAGCGGACTTGATCTCCTGTCTCAGGAAATGTCCGACTGCAAGGAAGAATTCAAAAGAAACTACAAGCCGCCGACGAGTTGATCTGCTCACACGACGGAACCATGGGGACTGCAACGTTCAATAACCGGAAGAAAATTTCGGGGTACTGATTTTTTGGAGGATATCTAAGTGATGAAGAGTTTTGTACAGGCGTTTTTCGCAATGGCTTTGATGCTGACCGGCTGGCTCGCCCTGCCGTCCGCTGCCCTTGCCGACAAGGCGCCGGAATGCATGCAGAGCGACACGCGCTCGCTGACCCCGGAACGTCTGCAGGAATGGTGGGACAAGCGTTCCCCCGAACAGCAGAAATATGTCCGTGATCTGCCCTGCGATGAACGCTACATTCCGATGGTCTGCATCTTCCTGTTCAATCCCGATTTGAAGGGCTGCACAAACAATGGCGTTGCGGAATCACGCGCCAATAAAGAATGTCAGGCTAAAGGTCACGACATCCTTTCCGAAGAAATGCTCGCCTGTAAGAACAACTACAAGAAGACCTTCAAATATCCCTTCTCTTGATAAGGCTGACACATTGACCACGACTGACTTGCCCGACGCGACAAATCCCGCTCTCGATCCGGAATGGGAATCGCCCGCAGCAGTCACACTGGGCAAACATGTCCTCGAAACGGATGCGAAGCGCGGATACGTCCGCGCTTCCTTCGTTGCGGGGGATAATTTCGTCAACAGGGGAGGGCGCGTCTTTGGCGGTTTCCTCTCCGCCATGCTCGACGGGCTTTGCGGCCATGCCGTGCGCCTCACGCATGAAGCGCCGGGCACACCGCAGGTCACGCTCGAACTCAAAACAAGCTTCGTTGGACGCGCCGACAAGGGCACACTCATCGGCGAGGGCTTCGTCCGTCACCGTGGCCGCTCCATCGCTTTTGCCGAAGCCGAATTGCGCAACGAGGCAGGCGAGCTTGTCGCCAAAGGCAGCGCCACCTTCAAAATCGGTAAATAGCCGCGCTCAGCGCAACACGCCGCTTTCCACCTCATCAAGATAAATAAACTCCGGCGCTTTCACGCCGGCCTTGGCGCGGATATTGATGAGCTGTTCGGATTCAAAAAACTTCCGCGCCGCCGACAACGACCGCCATTTCGACATATGCACAACGCGGTTCTCATCATCGCGATAGCGCAACACCTGATAGCTAAGCTCTCCCGCATCCCGTCGCAAACATGCCGCTTTGTCGAACACAGCCTTCCACACCGGATAGTCGGCCACTTCGTGGATAATCAACACATATTGCAAAGCGCCACTCCTCACATCACCTCGTCGCGCGCAAGAATAAGCTTCCAAGGCGGCTCCTTCAGCGCGTCCACGGCATCGTCCCATCGCGCAATCGTGTGAATGGGTTTCACATTCACACGCCGCTCGTCGAGCAACGCCAGCACTTTCGGCATCATCACCTGCACATTGGTCCATCCGGTCATAAACCGCACACCTTGCGAATACATCGTCCCCAATGGCACAGGTGCCGAGCGATGATAAACACCGCAACTGGTGCAGCGTCCGTAGGGTGCGGTCGAGCGTAACGCGGTTGACAGCCACGCGCCGCTGACATCCCCGCTCGTATCCGCCGTCACAAAATAACTGCCGTAACTTTTCGGCGCTTTCGCCATTTCAATCGCATTGACACCAAGCGCCTCCGCAATCGCCAACCGCGATGGATCGCTGTCCAGATAGTCAACCTGTTCGGAGCCAAGCGCGCGGGCAAGAGCCGCCGCATAGAGACTGACCGACGGTGTTTCACCATCGCCCGCGACAATCAGCACCGGCGTCCCCGGTTCCTCAGCAAGCCCGTCCGCGACACAGCGAAACGCATCCGACAAATTGTCGCCAGCACTTGCCGCGTCAGTGGCTGACATGCCCTCCGGCAAACGCATCATCATCGTAGCGGCGTAAGGCACGCGGATCAGATCGCAGCCCGCGCCACCCCAATCCCCGAATATGCCAAAGCCGAACGCCGCTTTGTTGCCGACCGTCAGGCAGGCGGCAGGCAGCCCCTGAAGGCATCGTCTGCATGTCCCGCAAGCAATGAGAAATGAAACCACCACACGGTCACCCACCG
>JAUSLL010000102.1 GCA_030649335.1 Parvibaculum sp.
CGTCGTTGGCCGCCGCGATGACCGCCGGATGGTGCGAGAGATTGAGATAGTCGTTGCAGCAGAAGGAAATGAGCGTCTTGCCATTGCGGTGGACTTCGACGTCGGAGAAGCGATCCGTCTCGATCAGGCGACGGCGCAGCGACTGCGCTTCGAGCGCGTCGAGTTTGCCGGTGACGAATTGATCGAGAGAAGAGGTCATGCGTTCACCTGAATGACGGGCTTGCCGACCATGCGACGCTCAAGGAGGCGCTGCAGCACATCGCCTGCTTCGGCGAGCGGGAAACTCGCTGTGGGTTCGGGATGGATTTTGCCGGCGACCACCCAATCGGTGAGTGTGCGGAGCAGCGGGCTCATGATTTTCGGATTGGCGCGCATCTCGCCGCCCCAATCGACGCCGACGAGGGAGGCGCGTTTCAGGAGCGCGAGATTGAGCGGGAGTTTCGGGATTTCGCCATTGGCAAAGCCGACCACGAGATGTCGGCCACCGGGCGCGAGGCAACGGAAGGCGGTTTCGGAATAGGCACCGCCGACGGGATCGTAAACAACATTGACGCCGCGCTTTTCGACCAGCACGTCGAGCGCCTTGCGCCAGTCGGGGTCTGAATAGTCGAGCACCATATCTGCGCCATGGGCTTTGGCCGCGTCGCGTTTTTCGGCGGTCGATGCGGCCGCGATGACGCGGGCACCCATGGCTTTGGCCACATCGATGGCCGCCATGCCGACGCCGCCGGCGGCACCCAGCACCAAGACTGTTTCGCCCGCATGCAAATGCCCGCAGGTCTCGAAGCCGTAGAGCGCTGTGCAATAGGAGACGATGAAGCCAGCGGCCGCACTGGTGCTCATGTCGTCCGGCAAGGATGTGCAGACCACGGCGGGGATGGCGATTTTTTCAGCGAGCGCGCCGCGCGGCGACAGAGCCATGACGCGAGTGCCGATGAGGTCGGATGAGACGCCCTCGCCGACCGCCTCGATGGTGCCTGCAACTTCGGAGCCCGGCACGAAAGGCAGCGGCATTTTCACCTGGTAGGTGCCGCGCACGAAGAGCGCATCGACATAGCCAAGGCCCGCTGCCTCGACGTCAATCAGCACTTCGCCGGGACCCGGCACGGGCTCGTCGAGATTTTCGATGGTGAGGCCGGACGGCTCTCCGTAATTGACGCAGCGTATGGCCCGCATTTGCCTTAACCTTTGATGCCCGTTGGGTTTTCGGCGGCGAGACTACCCCGCCTTGCATTGCGAGGAAAGCCGCCTATGCTTCGGGAAATCCAGTGTCCACCCCATGCTGATTTAGGGGAATTGCAGTTCCATGACCATCCAGACCCGCTCCGACGAAATGCCGAAAACACCCCATGCCGGTGTCGTTGCCCGCACCAATCCGGATGAAGTCCGCCACGACTGGACGAAGGAAGAGCTGAAAGCCCTTTGGGACCTGCCCTTCAATGATCTGATGTTTGAAGCCCAGCTGGTGCATCGCCGCTGGTTCAAAGCGCATGAAGTGCAGATGTCCACGCTGCTCTCGATCAAGACAGGCGGCTGCCCGGAAGATTGCGGCTATTGCGCGCAAAGCTCGAAATTCGATACAGGCCTCAAAGCCTCCAAGCTGATGGAAGTCGAGAAGGTTCTGGCCGAAGCGCGGCGCGCCAAAGACGCAGGCGCAACCCGCTATTGCATGGGTGCCGCCTGGCGCGAACCCAAAGACCGCGACATGGACATGGTTTGCGCCATGGTCGAGGGCATCAAAGACATGGGTATGGAAACCTGCATGACGCTCGGCATGTTGTCGGGCCAGCAGGTGCACCGCCTCGCGCAATCGGGCCTCGACTATTACAATCACAATGTCGATACGTCGGAAGAATATTACCCCAAGGTCATCACGACGCGCACATTCCAGGATCGTCTCGACACGCTGGAACGCGTGCGCAACGCAGGCATCAATGTCTGCTCGGGCGGCATTGTCGGCATGGGCGAAAGCCAGTCGGACCGCCTCGGCATGTTGATGGCGCTGGCGAACCTGCCGGAGCATCCGCAAAGCGTGCCGATCAATATGCTGATGCCGATGGAAGGCACGCCGCTCGGCATGTCGGAAAAAGTCGATCCTATCGACTTCGTGCGCATGATCGCGGTCGCCCGCATCATCATGCCGATGTCGGTTGTGCGTCTTGCCGCCGGTCGCGAACTCATGTCGGACGAGCAGCAGGCTTTGTGCTTCATGGCCGGTGCGAATTCGATTTTTGTCGGCGAGAAATTGCTCACCGCCAAAAACCCCGAAGCCGACAAGGATCAGATCCTGCTCAAGAAGCTCGGCATCACCTCCATGCCCGCGCATAGCTGCCCGTCTGAAAAAGACGTGTCAGCCCAGCGCAAGGCCGGCTGAGAACTCATTGCGCCAGTGGGTTAAACGCTCTTTCAGCACGGACTGAAGGAGATAGGGCGTCATGTCCTCCTCCTCGATGCGTTCGACAATCTCGTAAACGAGATTGTCTTCCCCATGCGTGTTCCACGCGGCCTGCATTTTCTTGACGCGGTGGTTGCCCAGCTTCAATTGAAACCAGATACCGTTTTGCTGCGCGTCGAGATTGCGGCTGGGGCCGAGCCAGCGTTCGTCGGTCACGAGGCAGCGCACGGCGAAAATGCCGGGCACTGACACTTGCTCTTTATAGTCGCGCTGGATTTGTTTCTTGCGGGACTTTTCCATCATTGATCTTTCTTCAGGCGGCGGCGCTCAGGCGCGGGCGGCACGATGCGCGCGAGTTTTTGATTCAGACGGTAATGCGCTTTGGCGTCCAAGGGTTTGGCCCAGTCGCGGCCTATCGTTTGCCAATCAGGATCGGCAATGTCGATGCCGAGGCCCTTCAGCAAGCCGCCTTCGCAGACGACGAATTGATGGCGATAGGGAAAGAGAAAACGATCCTTGCGATTAAGCGCCGCTTTCGCCTCGTCATACGTGACGAACCACGCATTGAGATAGAAGCCGGTTTTGGCCGTGAACAATCGCGCCGTGTCAAAGGCGGGCAATTCGATATGGGCTTCTTCGGTCAGGTGCTGCCAATCACGAAAACCCATTTCGCGCGCGATGACGGCCAACGCATGCTTGCGCTGCACGCGTGATTTATCGGCCAATAGGGTATTGGCATTGCCGTCCGGCCAAAGGCTTGCGAGCCGATAGGCCGCGCCGAAGGCACGGCGCTTGTCGGCGCTGGCAAAATCTTTCAGCAATTTGCTCGCACGAATTTTATATTCAGCGAGCGCGTCGATGGTTTTGTCGGGTATTTCTTTTGATGAAGATGGGGCCGTCCGCACGGAATCCTCCTGTTGTCTGAAGTCGCTGGTCCGAAACAGCGGCAAACAAGTGAGGGGAGCGCGAACTAGAACTGCGTCATCTCGTATTCATCGGCGAAGGTGAGTTCCTCTTTCCCGGACGGTGGCACCCTTCGCGGCACCGACGGCATTTCTAACCGATTGTCTGCGGGTTGCCAAGCGGGGGCAAAATCCGCCTATATGCGGGAAGCCCTGCTCACAAGAAAGGCGTGCCATGTCTATTCCCCCCGCCAATCCGCTCGTTCCCAATCCGCCCAAATGGCTGGCGGAGGGCGCAAAACACCTCTGGTTGCCTTACACGCAGATGCAGACCGTGCCGATGGCGCTGCCTGTGGTGAAGACCGACGGTGTGCGGATCACGCTGGATGGCGGGCGCGAATTGATTGACGGCACCTCGTCGTGGTGGACCGCGGCGCATGGCTATAACCATCCCCATATCCGCGCCTGCGTCGCCGCGCAGCTTGAGCGCATGCCGCATGTGATGCTGGGTGGCCTCGCGCATGAGCCTGCCGTAACGCTGGCCACGCGGCTTGCGAAACTTCTGCCCGGTGATCTCGGACACACGTTCTTTTCAGAGTCGGGTTCCGTCTCTGTCGAAATCGCCATGAAGATCGCCGTGCAATACTGGATCAACAAAGGCGAGAAGGGCCGCACGCGCTTTGTCGCTTTTCGTGGCGGCTATCACGGCGACACGCTGGCAACGATGTCGGTCTGCGATCCCGATGAAGGCATGCACACGCTGTTTAAAGGCGCGATGGCCGAACAACTAATCTCAGACCTGCCGACGACACCCGAACGCGCCGAAGCCTTTGATGCTTTCCTCAAAACGCATAAGCATGAAGTGGCTGCTGTTCTCACCGAGCCTTTGGTGCAGGGCGCGGGGGGCATGATTTTTCACGATCCCGCAACGCTCAAAACGCTCCGAGACATTTGCGACAAGCATGGCGTGTTACTCATTCTTGATGAAATCTTTGTCGGTTTCGGGCGCACGGGTGCGATGTTTGGCTGTGAAGCCGCAGGCATCGTGCCCGACATTGTGACGCTGTCGAAAGCACTCACCGGCGGCACCATGGCGCTGGCGGCCACTGTCGCACGCGCGCATGTCTATGAAGCGTTTCTGGGCACCAGCGCATCGCGCGCCCTGATGCACGGGCCGACCTATACCGGCAATCCTCTGGCGTGCGCCGCCGCCAATGCCTCGCTTGATTTGTTCGAGCGCGAACCGCGCTTGGCCCAAGTGGCCGCCATTGCCGCCCAGCTCACACGCGAGCTGGAACCCGCCCGCAAGCTCAGGGGCGTGACTGACGTGCGCGTCAAGGGCGCTATCGGCGTCATCGAATGTGAGACGATCAAGGATGCCGACGCGATGAAGCGGCGTTTTGTCGAAGCGGGCGTATTCATCCGGCCTTTCGGGCGCATCGTCTATATCACCCCGCCGCTGGTGATCGGTACGGACGATCTCAGCAAGCTCACGTCCGCCATGGTCGATGCCGTGGGCAATATGGACGCCTAGTGCTTTCGTATTAGGCAGGTCGGTGTGACTCTATAGACACTGTCCCTAGCGGTAGTTATCCACACCTATCCTAAATGTTGAGCCAAAACGGGTCAGCCTCTAGTCTCTGGCTTGTCTCCGGGGGGAGCTGATTCGCGCTTTCCGCATTTCGCAAAAATCTTCCGTGAGTCTGGACAATCCATCAGGCGTTGGGCGCGCCTTGCGGATTGCTTGTGTCGTAGGCCATCACGCGCCCGCTTTTAATTCCGCAGCCACACATGCGGAAACGAACAGGACTGGGAAGCTCACCTTATGCATGTCATCGCTTTTGCGTCACAAAAAGGCGGATCGGGCAAGACGACACTTGCCGGACACATCGCCGTCGAAGCCGAACGTCGGGGCGCGGGTCCCGTCGCCCTTGTCGATACTGACCCGCAAGGGTCTCTCTCGCAGTGGTGGAACGCCCGCGAGGCCGAACGCCCCTTCTTCGTCAAAGCCTCGATTGAAGGGTTGAAGAATGATCTGGCGCGCCTCAAAGACGGCGGCGTCCGCCTCGTTATCATCGATACGCCGCCTGCCATCACCGCGACCATCGGCAAGGTGATCGGCCTTTCCGACCTCGTCGTTATCCCGACACGTCCGAGCCCGCATGACCTGCGCGCCGCCGGTGCGACTGTCCGGCTGTGCGAAGAACTCCACAAACCGCTGGTTTTTGCGGTCAACGGGGCGAGCCCCCGCGCCCGGATCACCACCGAGGCGGTCATTGCCCTTTCCCATCACGGCCCCGTGGCCCCTGCGATCGTGCATCAGCGAATCGACTTCGCTTCCAGCATGATCGACGGCCGGACGGTCATGGAAATCGCCTCGCAGACCAAATCGCCGGAGGAAATCGGCGAATTGTGGAGCTTTCTGTCAGATCGGCTCATGGGGCGGGAGACATCTCCGCTCGTGTCGGGTAATTTTGCGGGCAATTCGCTCCGCGGAGCTGCCTGAGCGCGATCTTGAAAGTTTGCCTGAATGTCTAAAAAGCCTGCCTCGTTGACCAGTGAACTGCTCGCCCGCAAAGGCGAAGCCGAACCGTCAACCATCGACCCTTCGGCGCGCATGACGCTGTCGGCGGGGCCGGGCTTTTCAAACGAGTATAACAGCAGCCAGCGCGGGCCCGACGACGACGACGACAGGCACGATGATCGGGACCCCTATGCCGACGAAGCGCGCCATCGCCCGATGCCGCCTGAGCCTGAAATCATCTATACGGCCGAAGAAACCGGCGGCGGCGGCGGCGGTTCGCGCCTCATCATCACCGCGATCCTCGGCCTGATCATCGTCGGCGGCATCTTCCTTGCCGTTTCCGGCAATCAGCCCGACAGCGTCGCGCCTGTCGCCACCGATATTGCGGCGCAAGCGCCGGAAGCCGAAATGGCCCCCGCGACCGGCGATGTCGCGCCATTGGCCGAACCGGAAACTGTGCCTGAAACACTGAGCGCCGAAGCTGAAACCGTGGCCGAAGCTGAAGCGCCGGTCACTCCCGCGCCTGAAGCCGTGGCCGAAGCGCCCGCCGCAGAAATTGAAATCCCTGTCGTGGAAGTGCCGGTCGCGCCTGTGAAAGCTGCCGAAGCACCGGCACCGGCCAAAGTCACCGCCCAGAGCGGCGGCGCTTATGTCGTGCAGCTTCTCGCGCTGCAGGACCGCGCGGCGGCGCAAGCGGCCTGGGGCAAGATTGCTAAAAAGCATTCCGGCATTCTTGGCGCCCATGCGCTCGACATTGAAGAAGCTGATCTTGGTGCCAAAGGCACATGGTACCGCGTGCGTGCCGCCGGCTTCTCCAGCAAGTCTGCTGCCGCAAGTGCCTGCGCCAGCCTCAAAGCCGCCAAGCAGGATTGCATCGTCAAAAAACGCTGAGCCAATTCACGCGGCGACTTTGCTCTGAAGCCGCGATTGTTCTTTCAGAAAATAACGCACGCTCATGCGCAGAGCCTGCTCAATGTCGCCGGGGGCCAGCCCAATCGCCACGGCGGCGCGTTCGGTGCTTGTCGTATCAAAGCGAAAAGCATTGATGAAGGCGAGCGCGTCGGCAGGTGTGCCGGTCAGACGGTCGAGCCCTGCCTTCAACAAGGGACGCAACAGCCATAGCGGTACATGGTGCCGCGGCGCTTTCTTTTTCAGTTCCTCTGCGAGAATGCCGAGCGTTGCGATCAGGCGCGGTGTGCCCTGATGCAGCAAGGTAAAATCCTTGCCCGCATTGATCGGTTGCAAGGGCGCACGCGCTGCGAAAGTTGCCAGATAATCAATACTGACAAAGGGTAGCCAGTCGTCGGGCTTGCCCGGCACAGCCGCGAGCGAGCCATTGCTCAAGCCACGGATCAAACCTTCGAGGCCGAAAAGCTGATGCGCTTCGCCTGATTGCGCATGGCCGATGACGGATGCCGGATTGAGGATGGTGACGGGCAATCCGCTTTCGCGCGCACGGCGCACTTCAATATCGGCTTCGATCTTTGAGGCTTCATAGGGCGAGGCATGTTGCGCCAGATGCCGGAAGAATTTCCGGGCGGTGCGCGGATGGCTCACCACGCGCGCGCGATCAAACCCTTGCGCCCGCCAAAAGGCATCTGCCGTGATGAGGTAGCCGGAAATATGGACGAAACTTTCGAGCGTCGGCGTGGCGCGCGCGAGATCGAGCAATTCTCTTGTCGCCGCCACATTGACGCGATGCATGCGCGCCCTGTCCTGACTCCAATCCATCAGCGCCCCGAAGTGATAGATATGCGTAAGAGCGGATAGTTTTTTCACATCGTCGGTTGCGAGGCCGAGACCCAGCGTCTCAAGATCGCCTTCGACAAGTGACAGACGCGCGACATCGCCGCCGTGATCGGCGATCCATTGTCTGATGCCGTCGCCGCGTTTTACACTCTGGCGCATCAGCGCAATGACGTCATGGCCATCGGCCGTTAATTGCGCAGCCGTCCAGCGGCCGATCAGCCCTGTGAGGCCGGTCAGAAAAATCTTCTTCATCAATGGATCCAGTTCAGGGCTTTGAAGTTTGGAACAAGAGCTCAAGTTCTGCGACCGCATCATCGAGCGGTGCCCGCGAACGTTCGGCACGCGCAAGAATGAGCGCGCCTTCGATGGCTGAGAGCGCGAAGGTGGCAAGGCGCGGTGCACGCGCAGGCGCAATACCCGCCGTCAACAAATGTGTGGTGAGACGTTGCCGCCAATCGGCATAGGTGCCCGCACAGGTTTCGCTCAGCAATGGTGTGTCGCGATCTGCTTCCAGCGCCACCGTGGTGACGGGGCAGCCGCGCGCAAAATCGGATTGCTCCAGCACGCCCGCAAAGCCATCGACGATGAGATGCAAAGCCCCGCCGATGTCGGGAGCCATGGCGAAGGCCAGATCAATGCCTGCACCGATCTGGTCGCGCGCCTCCGCAATCGCGGCGCTCGCGATTTCTTCTTTGCCGCCGGGGAAGTGGAAATAGAGCGAGCCGCGCGGCACACCGCTTTCAGACAGCAATTGGTTCACGCCCGTGCCGCGATAGCCCTGCGTGTGGAAGGTCGAAAGGGCGGAAGCCACGAGGCGTGCCTTGGTGGCCTCGCCTTTTGAGGTTTTGGGAGCTTGCGTCGGCTGTGCTGCGTTTTCCATTTAAAATAAATAGACCAGTCATCATATTATTTCAAGTGGTAAAAATCCGGCAGATTTCAGGCGTTTTTCTTACGGCAGACGCAGCCAGGCGATGAGCAGCCAGGGATAGCCGATGGTGAGCGTCATAAAGGACGCGAGGGTCACCAGCGATACGGCGCGGTTTTGCACATAGCCGCCGGTTGACGTGGCGTGGACCAGAAAGAGCTGCGCATTGACCCACGAGCCGATGATGATGAGCCAGCCTGCCCCTTCCGGAATTGCGGGATGGACGGCGGCAATGGCGAATTGCAGCAGGCTCATCAAGATGTTGTCGATGTGACATTGCAGAACGCGCTTGGCGTTGACGATAGGGCCGAAGCGTTTGATGACGCCGCCGTACATGGCCGCGATGAGCCAGCCCTGAAACACGGCGAATGTGATCTGGATGAGGCCCGATGTGATGAGCAGGGATTTCATGGACGTGTTTCGCTTGGCTGATGGTTTTCATGATTGTTGTCCCAGTGTAGGGTCCGGCCAGAAAAATTAAACGGTTTTGAGGGAATGATGGTCGAAGCAGTGATTTGGGATTTTGGCGGCGTGCTGACGTCGAGCCCGTTTGAAGCCTTTACGCGCTATGAGCGCGAGCGCGGGCTGCCTGTTGATTTCATCCGCGGCATCAATGCGACAAACCCCGACACCAATGCCTGGGCGCTGTTTGAACGCTCCGAAGTCACGCTTGATGAATTCGATGCACTGTTTGCCAAAGAGGCCAAGGCCAAAGGCCATGACGTGGGTGGCCGCGCGGTTGTTGAACTTCTGTCAGGCGATATCCGCCCCGCCGTTGTCGCGGCGCTCAAAGCCTGCAAGGCGCGCGTCAAAGTCGGCTGCATCACCAACAACGTGCCCGCCGGACAAGGTGCCGGCATGGCCCGCAGCGCCGACAAGGCGGCGGCCGTTGCAGATGTCATGGCGCTTTTCGATCATGTCATCGAAAGCTCCAAGCTTGGCATCCGCAAGCCCGATCCGCGCATCTACGAACTGGCCTGCAAAGAGCTTGGCGTCTCGCCGGCGAACTGCGTCTATCTCGATGATCTCGGCATCAACCTCAAGCCCGCCCGCGCGCTCGGTATGACCACGATCAAGGTCGGCGATCCGGCGATTGCCATGAGAGAGCTTGAAGCTGCCGTCGGGTTTCCGGTCGGTTAGTCACGCCGCTCAGCACTGTGCTTGAGGCACAAGTCGTTTGAGGCCTATCCTTCTCGTCGGGAAGACGAGGGAGGATAAAATGCTCAGGCCAAAGGCTGAAAAACTGTCGCTCGACGGGGGACCGGACCTCAAAGATCCGGACCTCTATTTGCGCAACGAACATCATGATGTGTTCAAAAATTTGCGCGCCTCGCAACCAGTCTATTGGAATCCTGAAGCGGATGCGGCGGGCTTCTGGGCGCTGACGCGTTACGATGACATTGAATTTGCGTCGAAAAATCCGAAGCTCTTTTCCTCGGCCAAGGAAAACGGCGGGCACCGGATTTTCAACGAAAACGAAATTGACGAGAACAATACTGAAGCGAGCATGATCTCGCTCGATCCGCCGCAACATGCCGCTTACCGCCGCATGGTGACGCCGGGCTTTGTGCCCAAACGCATTTCCGGCATGGAGGAGCGCATCCGCACCCGCGTGACGCGGCTTCTCGACCAGCTGGAGGAACGCGGCAAGGACGGCAATGAAGTTGAGTTCATCGACGCGGTGGCGGCAGCGCTGCCGATCGAAGTGCTCGCCGAACTTTTCGGTGCGCCGGACGCCGACGGGCCTAAGCTTTTTGAATGGTCGAATGCCACGGTCGGCGAAGACGATCCGGAGCTGCGCGTTTCCGACGACTATATGCGCCAGTGCATCATGGAGATGGCGACATACTCCGCCGGCCTGTGGCAGGCACGCATTGAAAAACCCGGCGAAGATCTGATTTCCATGCTCGCCCATTCGCAGGTGCCGAACGCGGAAGGCAAGCCGGAGCCGATGAGTTTTGCCGCCTATATCGGCACGTTCATCCTGCTGGTTGTGGCGGGCAATGAGACGACGCGCAATTCGATTTCGGGCGGGCTTCTGGCTTTGAGCGAAAATCCTGACCAACGCGCAAAGCTGCTGGCCGACCCCTCGCTCATCCCGAGCGCGGTGCAGGAAATCATCCGCTGGGTGAGCCCCGTGCTGCATATGCGCCGCACGGCAACCGAGGACACGGAAATCGGCGGGCAGGCCATTGCCAAGGGCGACAAGATTGTCATGTGGTACGCGTCGGCCAACCGCGACGAGACGAAATGGGCAAACCCGTTTGATTTCGATGTGGCGCGTTACTCAGACCCGCATGCGCCGACGCAACTCGGCTTCGGCGTCGGTCAGCATTTCTGTCTCGGTTCGCGGCTCGCCGAATTGCAATTGCGCGTGCTGTTTGAGGAAATGCTGAAACGCTTTCCCGACATTCATGTGTCGGGACCCGTGCGCCGTCTGCGCTCGAACTTCATAGCGGGCATCAAAGAAATGCCGGTGAAGCTCACGCGCTGAGCGATTTGCGCGCAAAATAAAAAGCCCGCGCGGAATAACCAGCGCGGGTTTTTCAATGGCTTAACGAAGTTTAGCCGACGGCATTGCGCGCGTCTGCACTTGCTTTGGCGCTCACACCGATTTCGGTGGCGAGGCGTTCGATCATCGCCACTTCGACGCGCTTCAACTGACCGTCGGCCATAGCGACTTTCCAGAGCATTTTGACGACATCGACGCGCTCGGCATCGGAGAAGTTTTCTGCAATGGTGCGCGTGAAAATGCTTTCGCCATAGGGCAGGCGCGAACGCTGTTCGGCAAGCTCCACCAGCGTCTTGGCGTCGCCTGTCGTGAGATTGAACTGTTCGCCGACGATACTGGTGATCGCCTTGCGCTCACTGTCGTCGAAATCATTATCACGGCGCGCTGCTTCAACCATCAGGGCGGCCGCCGCCAGCCGTTTGACTTCCGGCGAAACAGGGCTCGGTGTTCCGGCGGCTTTGACTTTCAGGGAAGCGATAATTTTATCCAACATTTGACCTCGGGCTCCTCCTTAGGTGCACCCCGGTGTGGCGGGCGCTCACCTTGCCTCAACAAAATAGGATGCAGATAACATTCTGCAATGGTGCAGACCACGCAAGCTGTAAATCTGAAACAGGTTGTTCAACCGGGGCGGGACCTTCCCGCCCCGGTTGAACATTTTAGTGCGACGTCAGGTTCGACTGGCGCTTAACAGGTGCTGAACGCGGAAACAGCATATCGAGAATGACCGCGAGGGCGGGTAGCACAGTGACCGCCATGACCATATTGACCAGGAACATAAAGGTCAGCAGCAGTCCCATATCGGCCTGGAACTTCAGCGCCGAGAAAGCCCAAGTGGACACACCGATGGCAAGCGTGATGGCGGTGAAGAACGTGGCCATGCCGGTTTCAAGCAAGGCTTCCTGGAAGCAATGCGTGATGTGCTTGCCCTCAGCCAGATGATACTGGATGCGGTTGTAGATATAGAAGGCGTAGTCAACGCCGATACCGACCGCGAGCACCATCACCGGCAGCGTGGCGATGGTGAGGCCGATCTGCTGCACTTCCATGAACCAATAGCCAAAGAATGTGCCGAAGGTCAGCGGCAGACAGCAGGCAATGACGGCGCGCCAATCGCGATAGGTGAGCGTGACCAGTGCGATGATGATGACATAGACCCAGAGCATCATCGGCAGTTCGGAGGTCGTGATTTCCTCGTTCACGGCTGCCTGCACGCCCATGTTGCCGGAGGCCAGACGGATATTCACGTTCTCCATCGGACGGGCGGCGCGGAAGTCTTTAACCGCCTGAATGACCGGAGCGATGGTCGTTGCTTTTGAGTCATACAAGAAAATCTGAACCGGCAAAATCGAGCAAGACTGGTTCATCAGTTCGCCGCGGCCCGGAACAGTGGCTACAGCCTGCGCCAGCGCATCCTTGTTACGCGGAATGTCGTTCCATTTGAGGTTGCCTTCGTTCCAACCGGCGGACGAGCCTTTGACGGCGAAAGGCAGCGAGATAACGAGAGCAACGCCCGGCTGATTTTCCATGTACCAGGAGAAGCGGTTGAGATATTCGAGCACATTATAGTCAACGCAGGCATCGACCGGCGTTTCGACCACAACCGTCAACTGGTTGAGGCCGAGCGAGTATTTTTGTGCGATGTCACGGCTGTCGACATTATAGCGCGCATCGACATGGAGTTCGGGGGCTCCAGCATGCAGAGCACCGACATGACGGTTGCTGCTTTCGTAAACAGCAAAGCCGAAAAGCAGGCACGATACGACAAGCGTCACAACGGCGGCCTTGGGTTCGGCAACGCGACCCAAAACGCGCATGATCTTGAGACGTCCTTCACGCGACTTCGCCACACGGGCAGCAAAGCCCTCGTCAAACTTCATGTAGGACACAACGAGCGGCAACATGATGAGGTTGGTGACGATCTTGAGCGCCACACCGATTGAGGCGGTGATGGCGAGTTCGCGGATCATGCCCACCGGGATCAGGTACAATGTACCAAAGCTCACCAGCGTGGTGACCAGCGCCATGGAGCCGGGCACGAGAAGGCCCGAGAAGCTCGCACGCGCCGCCTCTTCCGCAGATTTGCCGACGCTCAGCTCTGCCGTGACCAGATTGATCTGCTGCACGCCGTGACTGACGCCGATGGCAAAGACGAGGAAGGGCACGAGGATCGCCAGCGGATCGAGGCCGTAGCCCAGCACGTTCAAAATGGCGAACTGCCAAACGACCGAGGTGAGCGAGGAAAAGAGCGCGGCGAAGGTGAGCAGCACCGAACGGGAATAGAGATAGACCGACAGGGCCGTCAGCACGAAGGCGATGAAGAAGAAGATCGTCACGCTATAGGCACCGTCCGCAATGTCGCCGGTTGCCTTGGCAAAACCGATGATGCGAACCGAATGGTTCTCGTCTTCATACTTGCCGCGAATTTGCACTTCGAGTTTTCGCGCCAGATCGAAATAGTCGAGAGACTTCTGGGTCGATGGATCGAAATCCTGCAGTTCAGCGGCGACCATGGCCGAGGTGAAATCATTTGAGACAAGGCGACCAACGAAGCCGCCGCGAATGACGTTGCTTTCGATCTTGGTCAGCGCCTGCGGGGTCATCGTGTCTGCGGTGACCTTGCCGGAAATCACGTCTTCGGCGCTGATGCCGTCTTCGGTGATTTCACGATAGCGTGTATTGGGCGTCCAGAGCGACGTGACGGTGGGGCGCGAAACGCCGGGCAGGAAGAAGATATCGTCCGTCAGTTCCTTGTAGGTTTTGAAAAATTCCTTGTTCCAGATGCTGCCGCTCTTGGGCTCCAGAACCACGATGATGCGGTTCGATCCGAAAAGCTGATCGCGGTACTCCTGGAAGGTCTGCACATACTCGTGGCCAATCGGCAGTTGCTTGTCGAAGCCTGCTGTCATGCGCAGCTGAAACGCAAAATACAGACCGAAAACAGTTGCTACGGCCAACACAAGCAAAATGACCGAACGCATACCAAAAATAACATTCTCAAGAAACTTAATCATCGACACCCGCTCCCTCACGCCGGCTCACTATGATGAGAGCCGGCATACACGATTTCCAGTTTAGCTCCGCCGCCGGTAAATCCGCATACGGAACATATGCGGGCACACCGGTTGCGCCGTTTATCCGGATCTCGGAGGTGTCTGACAGGACAGGGCATGCGCCGAAAAGCGCGCACGTCCCTTGGTTCCTGTCAGGAATACCCCTCCCCTAACAAATGCCGCCCTCTTATGGTGATTGGTCGCCAGTCCCCACTGGCGGCCCATCGGGGCAGTCATTTCCCTCAGTACATCAGCGTTAGCTTAAACCGGCCTATCGTCAACAGTCGCCTTTTAATTTCAACAACTTACAATTGTGAAACTAACATCTCAGCAACCCATTTCAGCGAAAACCGGGCTAAAGATGACGTTCCCGTCATTTTCATCTTGACGCTCCGTTAGCTAACCTATGTAATTGTAAGTAACGAAAGGCCCACCCTGACCGTCCTGATGGTCAAGGCAAAGGGCCTTTATTTCAGCACCGTTCCATTTGGAATTTTGGGAGATAAGCCTGATGAGCGACGTTCGCCAGATTACGAAAGACGAAGCCTATGACGCCGTCGCTCCGGACGACTTTCCGGCGATGATGAATGTGGACCGCTACAATGCGCGCTCCACCGCTTTCGACAAGATTATCTCGGCAACGCACGATCATTTCTGGGACCCGCTCGACGCCAAATATATCGATTACTCCGAGCCCTTCGACATTGAGAATGAGTACATCATTCCCGAAGAACTCGTGATCGAACTGCGCCTGCCGAGCTTCCAGAAGCTCACCGAAAAACAGCGTATCCGCTTTGCCAATGAAAGCGCCCGCTGGATGCTTTCCTCGATCCTGCACGGCGAACAGGGCGCGCTCAATCTCTCGTCGAGCCTCTGCCATGTGCTGCGCGATCCGGGTGCGCAGGAATATGCCGCCAACCAGACACGCGAAGAAGCCCGCCACGTCACAGGCTTTGCCAAATACATTCAGGCACGTTGGGGCAAGCCCCTTCCCGTCGGCAAGACACTCGGCGACCTTCTCACCGACATCGTCGGCGCGCGCGAAGTCTACAAAAAGATCGTCGGCATGCAGATGCTGGTCGAAGGCCTCGCCATGGGTGCTTTCGCCACGTTCTACGCCAAGGCCCGCGATCCGCTGCTCGTCAAACTGATGCAGCTCGTGA
>JAUSLL010000001.1 GCA_030649335.1 Parvibaculum sp.
CCTTTTTGGCTGTTAAACCACTTTACCGCGCCCTTGTTGGACATGGTGTCTCCTTAGATCATGAGGTCCCACCCTGCGTCATCGCAGGGTGTGTCAAACTTCACTTAGAGTAGGGATAGCCCGGCGCTCGATCTTGCGATCGTAGTGAGCGTAGAGAGCATGCCGAACCGAAACGAATTGACATACTCATCATGTGGGCGTTCGGCCCAAAAATGCAAGTCAAAATGCCACAGGCGAAAATATATGGCGGGTTTCAGCGGATTTTTTGGATGTAGGTGGGGATGGGAGGCCCCCCACCCAACCCTCTCCCCAGAGGGGAGAGGGCTTAGGAAAGTATGCGTACTTCTCCCTCTCCCCACTGGGGAGAGGGCGGGGTGAGGGGTTCTTTCTTGCCTAACTCCGCCGTGCCGCCAGCTCCTCCGGCGTGTCGATGTCGCGCAAGGCAGCATCGTCCGGCATGGGCACTTCGCAGACGGCTTCGGCATGTTCGCCGATGAGGTGCTTCGCCCCTGTGTCGCCCTTCAACCCCTGCAATTCGGCGAAGTAAGCCGCGCCCCAGAGGACCGGATTGCCGCGTTTGCCGCTGACGGTCGGTACGCAGATGGTGCGGCCTTCGTCCGGGTCGAAGGCGGCGAGAAGCCGCGCGAGGTGGGCCGCTGAAATGTCCGGCATGTCGCCGAGGCAGACGAAGGCGGCATCGAGGCCTGCGGGAAGCGATGCTGCGCCTGTGCGCAGCGAGGTGGACAGACCTTCGGCGAAATCGGGATTGTGGACGAATTGCACATCCGCGTGGGCGGCGAGCGCGGCGCGGACGGAATCGGCCTCGTGGCCCGTGACGACTATGACGGGCGCAGCGCCGCTCGCCTTGGCGGCTTCGACAGCGCGGAGAACCATCGCGCGGCCTTCGACTTCGGCTGTGAGCTTGTTGGTGTCGCCCATGCGGCTCGACTTGCCGGCTGCAAGCACGATGGCACCGATGCGTGGTGCGGCGGGCTTGGGCGTGGGTTTGCCTTCGCGAGGCTGAGGGCGTGTCGAGATTTCTTTGAGCAAGCCGCCGGAGCCCATGCGCATGATGTCGGCGCGCGTGACTTCGACACCGGCGAGAAGCCGCGCCAGCACCCAATCAAAACCATTGAGCGCGGGCGAACGCGCGCATCCGGGCAGACCGAGCACGGGTGTTGAACCATGGCGACCGAGCAGCATGAGATTGCCGGGATCGACCGGCATACCGAAATGCACGATCTCACCACCGGCAGCGACAATGCCAGCAGGGATGACATCGCGCCGGTCGGTGATGGCGGACGCACCGAAAACAAAGATGGGCGAGAAGCCTTCGGCAAGCAGCGTTGAAACATGCGCGGCGACTTGTGCCTCGTCATGGTTACAGCGGAGTTCCTTGCCGATGGCGCTGCCCATCGCGGCGAGGCGCGCGTCGAGAATCTTGCGGCTCTTGTCGAGCACGCTTTCCTTGGTGCCTGACAAGCGCGTGGCGACAAGGCCGATGCGGCGCGCAACGAAAGGCGCGACGCGGACGAGCGGGCCGCCTTCATGTGCCAGCGCCAAGGCTGAATCGAGCGCGGCGCGGGGGGCGGCAAAGGGAATGACTTTGACCGTGCCGATCATCTGCCGCGCGGAGACGCTTTCATAAGGCGCGAGGACCGCGACGGTGAGCGCCTCGTCGATGAGGTTGATCGCATCGAGGCGGGCGCGGTCATAGACGAGGATGCCGTCGGCTTCGGCAAAAAGATTGGCGCGGCCTGTGAAGGGCGCGGCGACGCGCGTGTCAGATCCGGCAAGGGAGGTGGCGAGCGCGGCAGCGGCTTCGTCTTCGGCGACGTCATCGGCTTCGAACCGCACGACGGCGACGCGGGCGACACCAGCGGCGGCGAGTGCTGTGACATCATCGGGTGACAGCAAGCGGCCTTTCTTGAAACTCACACCTTCGGCGCGGACCGAATGAACGAGGATCGCGCCGGTGGCTTCTGGCGTGGGCAGATCTCCGAAGATCATTGGCGCAGCACCGCAGTCATCTGCGCCATGATCGACACGGCGATTTCGGCAGGGCTTTTCGCGCCGATGGAAAGACCGATGGGACCGTGGATGCGGGCAAGCGCGGCGGTGTCGAAGCCCTGCGCGGTGAGACGTTCGAGGCGCGCGGCATGCGTCTTCTTGCTGCCGAGCGAGCCGATGTAGAAGGCGGGCGAGCGGAGCGCCACGACGAGGGCCGGATCATCGAGCTTCGGGTCATGCGTCAGCGTGACAACGGCGGTGCGGGCATCGGGCGCGAGCGTGGTCAGGGCTTCGTCGGGCCATTCGCACAGGACAGTCGTGTCGGGGAAACGGGCGGGCGAGGCGAAGGCCTCACGCGGATCGACGATGGTGACGTCATAGCCCGCGAGTGTGCCCATCGTGGCGACAGGCTGTGCGATGTGGACCGCGCCGACGACGATGAGGCGCAGCGGCGGGTTGAATGCGTTGAAGAACCATTCCGCCCCGTCCGGTGCCGTGACGATGCGCGACTTGTCGCTCGCCAACACTTGAGACATTGCTTCAGCAGCCCATGTTTCTTGAGCTTTATCAGATGGATAGAGAAGTTTTTGCGTGCCATCACTGAGGCGTGTGGCGGCGACCACCGCGCGCTTGGCGGCACGGTCCTGGAGAAGTTGGGTGAGGGTTTCGCTTTGCATCAGGCCGTGACCGGCTCGATGAAGACGCGGATGCGGCCACCGCAGGCGAGACCGACTTCCCAGGCTTTGGCATCCGACACGCCATATTCCAGCACTTCGGGCTTGCCGCTCGTCAATGTGTCGAGCGCACGGGTGACGACATCGCCTTCGATGCAGCCGCCGGAAACCGAGCCGACGAAAGTGCTGTCATCGCGGATGGCAAGCTGCGAACCAACCGGGCGCGGGGCCGAGCCCCATGTCTCGATGACGGTGGCAAGCGCGACGCGGTGGCCCGACGCGGACCAGAGGGCGGCTTGTTCGAGCACCTGATCGTGACCCAATGCAGTGTCGCTCATGCGGCTCTCCTTTCGGGCTTGCGGGACCCGTGTGTGCTCAACGCGTCGATGAGATCGCTGAGCGAGGCGAGACTATGCACCGCGCGGAATTCATCGACATGCGGCAGCAGGGCCTTGATGCCTAGTGATTTGGGTTCGAAGCGGTCATAACGCAAGAGCGGGTTCAGCCAAATGAGGCGTTTTGACTGGCGGTGGAGGCGCGCGATTTCAGGCTCGACGCCCGCGCCTGCGTCACGATCAAGGCCATCGGTGACGAGAAGCACGACCGCGCCCTGACCCAGCACGCGGCGGCCCCAATCGACATTGAAGCGGCGCAAAGTCTCGCCGATGCGGGTGCCGCCGTCCCAGTCTTCGACCGCGCCGGTGACACGGGAAAGCGCCTCGTCGGAATCGCGGTGGCGCAATTCGCGCGTGACATTGGTGAGGCGCGTCCCGAACAGAAAGACATGCACGCGGTCGCGGTCATTGGTGAGCGCATGGAGGAACTGGAGGAAGACGCGCGCATAGACCGACATGGAACCGGAAATATCACACAACACGACCAGCGGCGGGCGGCGGCGACGATAGGCGCGGCGCTTCAGCGGAATGATGCCACCGGAGCGCATGGTGGCCCTGAGCGTGGCGCGCATGTCGACGAGATGGCCGCGCGGGTTCGGCTCGGTGCGGCGGATGCGGGCTTCGTCGAGCGGCAGGCGCAGGCGGGCGATGGCACTGCGGGCCTCGGCGAGTTCGGCGGCGGACATTTGCTCGAAATCTTTGCGGCGCAGAACCTCGGCGGCGGAAAAAGTCTCGCTGGCGTCGATGTCGATTTCGGGTTCAGGCGCGTCATCATTCTCCGCTGCGTCCTGACCGAAGAGCGCCTCGGAAATGCGGCGCGAAGCTTTTTCCGTATCCTCGTCTGGCGCGGAGACGACTTCGGGCAGCATCAGCGACATCATCTTGTCGAGCAGTTGCGGATCGCGCCAGAAGACGTGAAACGCCTGATCGAAAATATGGTGATCGCTGTGGCGCTTGATGAGTGTCGTGTGCATCAGCCAGTAGAAGTCGCCGCGCGAGCGCAGACCTGCGACCTCAACAGCCTCGATGGCATCGAGCACCTGACGCGGACCGACGGTGAGACCGGCGCGGCGAAGTACGCGGGCGAAATGGACGATGTTCTCGGCGAGGCGCGGGTGGGTGGCGGTCATTGCGCCGCTCGCGCGGCCGCCCGGATTTCGTCGAGGATGCGGGCCGCTTCGCTGCCTTGGACGCGGGCGATGTCGTCCTGATATTTTAGCAGTGCGCCGAGCGTGTCGTTGACGACTTGATGGTCGAGCGCCAGCGCATCAAGTTGTGTGAGCGCGGTGGCCCAGTCAATCGTCTCGGCGACGCCGGGGTTTTTATAAAGGTCGAGACTGCGCAAGCTCTGCACGAAGGAGACGACTTCGGCCGAAAGGCGCGCGGACGCCTGCGGGGCTTTCAAACGCAGAATGTCCAACTCGCGCGCGGCGTCGGGATAATCAACCCAGTGATAGAGACAACGCCGCTTCAGCGCGTCGTGGATTTCGCGCGTGCGGTTTGATGTGACAATGACGATGGGCGGTTCGGCGGCTTTGATCGTGCCGATTTCGGGGACTGTGACCTGAAACTCCGACAGCACTTCGAGGAGATAGGCCTCGAAAGGTTCGTCGGTGCGGTCGAGTTCGTCGATCAGCAAAACCGGCGGACCGGCGGGGTCAGATTCAAGCGCCTGCAGGATCGGGCGGCGGATTAAAAACCGTTCGGAGAAAATATCCTTGCCCAGCGCGTCGCGGTCCGTAATGCCTTGCGCTTCGGCGAGACGGATCTCGATCATCTGCGCCTGATAGTTCCACTCATAGACAGCACTCGCCGTGTCGAGCCCTTCATAGCATTGCAACCGGATCAGCTTGCGGCCAAGGGCAGCGGACAGGACTTTGGCGATCTCGGTTTTGCCGACACCGGCCTCGCCCTCAAGCAGCAATGGACGACCCATGCGGAGCGCAAGAAAAACAGATGTGGCAAGCGACCGGTCGGCCACATAGGCATTGCGGGCGAGGAGGGCGACGGTCTCGTCGATGGATTGGGGTATGCTCATGGGGTGAATGTAGAGGGTCGGAGGCCGGGTGTGAAGGCACGGAAAGCTGATCATTTGCGCAGGTTTTGCGGCGATCAGGCCAGTCCGGCGATCCATTCCTCATAGCGGCGGTCGCCAACGCGCGGGTCGAGTTCAACGCGGTCGCGTCGTGCCGCAGGGTCGGCCGCTTCACGCGCCTCGCTTGGGGTGCAGCCAAAACGCTGCCGGAACAAGCGGGTGAAATGGGAGGGGTCGGTGAACCCCCAACGATAGGCGATTTCCGAGACATGCCGGTGGATATGGCTGACCGAGATGATTTCGGCGAGGCATTTCCGCAGACGCAGCTCGCGCACATAATCGGCGACTCCACCAGTGGACTCAAAGAGACGATAGAGCGCGGTACGTGACATGCCGACGCCGAGCGCGATTGCTTCCGGGGAAAGATCGACGGTGCCGAGATTTTCGCGGATGAAAAGCTGGACGCGGAGAAACGCTGCCTGTCGCCCGGCGTCGCGCGCGGCGACTTCATTGGCGGGTGCGCCGTTGAAGGCGGCAGCGAGCATTTCAAGGAGGGCACGCATGGCGGCTTTTGCCTCGGTCGGCATCAGGGACGGCGCGGCAAGATAAAGACTCTTGATGAAATCGGCGAGCATGATGCCTGCGCCGCTTTCAACATCGGGCACGCGGCCATGCATCGAGTCCGGCGCAGTGAGCAGCGGGGCAAGGCGGCCGCGCGGTATGACAAGGGCCAGCAGGTCGAACCCCGAATTATAGCTGTCCATGATCTCGCCGAGATCGAACGCGATGGCGCGATGCGGAGTGCTTTTCACGTTGCGGCCAAGAACGTTTAACTCGCAGCCTCCACTGATGAATATCTGGATCATATAGTGATCGATGCCGTCCCGGCTGATCTTGCTCGCCGTGCGATCATATTTCTGCGCCGCCGATATGCCACGCGTGAGCATGATGTCATCGAGTAGGTAACTTTCGTTTTCGCCGGTGAAAATTTTGACTTCGCGGAGAGAAGCGAGGCTGGCGTCGAGAAAGACGCCCATGCTTTCGCGCCAAGCAGCAAAACGCTCACCCGCCGCCAGCGTGTGGGTGCGGAAAAGTGAGGCTGGTAATTTTGACCGGCCGTAGCGCTCTAAGCGTTGGTCGCGGCCGGGATAGTCTGGCTGGATCATGCTCCTCATGCTGACAGTCTAGCGCAGGATGGGGAGCGGAGTCTCGGGGGCCGGAGGCTCATGCCTGACGGCGCAGCGTGCCTTCGCGGAGCCTGTCTGAGACGCGCTCGATAATTGCACGGGAGGAAATTGCGGAGCTGTACTTCACAACTTTAAGGCGACCTGCGGGCATGAGATCGCCATACCAGCGGGCAAGCTCCTTTGTGTCCATATCATCGCCGTGGCAGCAAAAATCTGCACCAATGCTATCGAGAAAGGCACATGTGGTGCGGAGGGGCGCGGGAACGTCCAGCACCCGGTCAACATGACGACAGGCACGCACGACTGCGAGCCGCTCGGCATGGTTGAGGATCGGGGCAGGCTTGTAGGTGGATGTGTCGGCGTCGGAAATGAGGCCGACGACCAGCCGGTCACCCAGTAGCCGTGCCTGACGGAAAAATTCGACGTGACCTGCGTGAAAAAGGTCGCACACGCCTTCGGCATAGATCCAGACAAGATCGGCCATTTTGTCGTCCTTCATATTCACCACTTAAAACGCAGGCCGATGGTGACGGACTGCGATATTGCATTTTTGCGGGCATCGCCGGAGACACCGAGCGTCAAATCGACTTTCTCGTTCAGGCCGAGCCGGGCACCTATGCTGCCGAAGGCGGCGTCGCGGCCGGTTTTCGTTCCGGTTGAGACAAATGACGCGCCCGTGCCGATGCGCTGGGTCACGGTTGGTGTCACGTCCAGAAAGTCATGCGACCAGCCGCCCTGAAGTTCGAGACGGAGACCCTTTTTGTCGCCGATCTTGAGACTCTTGATGAAGCGCGCACCGACACGTGTTCGTCCGGTATCGAGCGAGACGGCATCGACGTGAAGGTCGGCAAAGCCCGGACCACTTAGAGTGAAGGCGTTCTGATGGAGCCGCTCATATTCAACGCCGAGCCAAGGCTCGATAGCGTAGCCGGTGCCCTCGAAGCGGTAACCGCCTGCCACCGACACACCGACCTGATAGCCGCCGAAGGACCCCTCGATGGTCTGGCCGGTGAGCGGGTCGGGCGCGCTTTCCGCATGGCCCCGATTATAAGCACCGTTCAACGTCGCACCGAAGAAGACCGGTCCGGCATAGCGCTGGCTGTAAAGGCCGAGTCGGTAACTGTAGAGCTGGCCCTTGTCGCCGGCGTCGGCTTTCTGGTGTGAATGACCAATGCCGAAGGCAAGGCCGATGAGCGAGTCCTTGTCTGGTTTGGTTTCGAGGCCGCCTGCACCGCCTATGCCGGTGCCATTATAGCTTGCGCCGCCATTGCCGAAGACCGAGGCGCGCGTCCCGTAAATGCGGCCCCAGGCCCAGAATTCGCGCGCGGCAGGAAGAGCCAGCCCGAGCGATGCGGCCACCGCCGGATCGGGATTTCCAAACGCCAGTGCTATGCCGCGATCGGCATTCGGATCGCCTGCGTTGGCGTCACGGTCGCCTGCGAAGCGGCTCGATTGTTCGTTGCCGAAACCTTGCGAGCCGGACTGGGCGGTTCCGATAGTGATGGTGCCGCCTTGTGGCACGCGCTCACCGGGAAGGTCGGTGGCAAAGCCGCCGCCTGAACCGCTGGAACCGCTGGAAGTCGGGTTTTCACCGCTACCACTGGAAGTCGGGTTCTCGCCGCTTCCGCTGCTGGTTGGGTTTTCACCGCTACCGCTGGAAGTCGGGTTTTCGCCACTGCCGCTGCTGGTGGGGTTCTCGTTGCCGCTCGAAGTCGGATTATTACCGGTGGTGTCGTCTATCAGGACCAGAAAGGATTCCTGACGGAAGGAGCGGTGTATCACCGCGTCTGTTCGCGCGGGCTGAGTATTGGCAAGATGGAAGCGGGCGGGCAGCGCCTGCGCCGCCGGTGCCGTATAAACAAAACCGCCCGCGACGAGCGCTGTTACCGCGGTCGTCTCAAGTAGTTTCCGCCTGAAGCGGCGTGCAACGTCAACGTCGGACGCAGGCCGACCAAATTCAAACAAATACTCGCTCCCGTTGGACGCCACTATTGCGGCTGACCTATGGTGAGTACTGTACTTTGCGAGGCAGGCGGACTTCTGCTGAATAACTCTGCCGATTTTGTATATGCGTCCCAATGGCTGTGATTTTCGTCCCAAGGTGGAGCAGGGCTACTGAATGTCGAAGAGCGATTTCGCAGCTGATTTCGAATTGGCATTGCGACACCACATGGACGGGCGGCTGGCTGATGCGGAAACCGGCTACAGGGCAGTGCTGGCCGCCCATCCGCGCCATGCACCCTCGCTTCACCATCTTGGCGTGCTGGCGCATCAGGCCGGTGCGAATGATGCGGCCGCGACGCTGATTGCGCAGGCGATCAAAATCTCGCCGGACTATGCCGAAGCGCTGTCTAATCTCGGCCTTGTGCAAATGGCCCAGCAGCGCAATGCGGAAGCGTCGATGAGTTTTCGGCGGGCGATTGCTCTGAAGCCGGACTATGCCGAAGCGCATTACAATCTCGGCGTGGCGCTGGATGCGCAGGGCGAGTTCGAGCAGGCGCTGACGAGTTATGAGACGGCGTTAAAACTGCGTCCGGCCTACGCCGATGCGGCGTGCAATCGTGCGTTGGCGTTGCATGCGCTCGAACGTCCCGCCGAAGCGGTGGTGGCGTATCAGAAAACGCTGACGGTTGCGCCGCAGCTCGTGCGGCTTCACACCTATCTCGGTATCGCGCTGTGCGAAACGGGTGCCTATGCCGAAGCCGTTGCCGCTTTCGAGCATGGCATTGCGGCGGCACCGGAAGACCCGGCGACTTATTTTTGTCTTTCGGAAGTTCACGCGGCGCGCCGCGATCTTGCCGCTTCGACGGAGGCGCTACGCGCGGCGCTATTGCGGATGGTTGATGCAGGCGCACTGAGCCTTCCCGATATTCCGCCACCAAAGCGCAATCAAGCTGTGGCCCATTTTCCTGAAGCGTTGCGAGCCGCTCTGAAATGCCTCGATGCTGCCGGGATCGAGGTTTTTCTGACGGCCGGAACGCTGCTCGGTGCCATTCGGAACGGCGACTTTATCGGCTTCGACAAGGATGTCGATCTGGGTGTGTCATCTCGCGTGCCGATGGCCGACGTTGCTGCCGCGCTATCAACCGATTCCGATTTTTCAGGCAACTGGCGGCCCGGTGGCGATGGAGTTCTCTATTGCTGGATTTGGCGCAATCGCGTCGCCATCGACTTTTTCCGCTTTTACCAAGAGGGTGATCAGGTCTGGTATGGGCTTTATCGAAACGGCCATCGCGTGAAATGGATGCACAAGCCCTTTGCCCTGATCGATTTTGATTGGCTGGGGATGAAGACGCGGATACCGGAAGATTCCGAATTTTTCCTCGAAGAAGTTTATGGGCCGGATTGGCCCGTGCCTGACCCCGATTGCGGGCAATGGGCTTGTCCCAATATCGAGGGTGGATTTCCGCCGGTGTGCCGCAACCTCGCGCATGCTGACATATTCAAAGCCCTGTGGAAGCGACAGAGGTCACGCGCAAGGCATTTGTGCGTGCAGGCGCTGGAGCTTGATCCACACGATGATTTCTTCGCTGCGCTGCTCAAGGCATTCGACAATGCAGTCGTGGGTTCGCAGCAGGGCGGTGCCCGCTCCGTGCCTGAGGTGTCCATCGTCGAGCGGATGGCGCGGCTGAGTGATGCCGAGGGCGCGACGCCGGAGCGGTGAGGCCTAGCCCGCCGCCGCCACAGCCCGTTTCGCCATGACCGTGACGAGATGTGCGCGGTATTCGGCGCTGCCGTGGAGGTCGGAGAGCAACCCGTCGGCGGGGACTTTGATGCCTGCGACGGCATCCGCCGACCAGTTTTTTGCCAAGGCCTCTTCCATCGCTTTCACGCGGAACACACCGTTCTGACCCGCACCTGTGACCGCAACGCGGACGCCCCAGGGGCCCTTGGACACGAAGACGCCGACCATCGCGTAGCGCGAGGCGGGGTTGGGGAATTTCTGGTAACCGGATTTTTCGGGATGCGGGAAGGTTACTTCCTTGATGATCTCGTCGGGCTGCAAGGCCGTCTCGAACATGCCTTTGAAATATTCATCCGCTTCGATGAGGCGCTTGTTCGTGTGAATTTTCGCGTCAAGCGCGATGCAAGCGGCGGGATAATCCGCAGCCGGATCATTATTGGCGATGGAACCACCGAGCGTGCCCATGTGGCGCACGGCAGGATCGCCGATGAGGCCCGCGAGATAGGCGAGCGTCGGATTGTGTTTTTTCACATCGGCGGACTCAGCGACTTCATAATGCTTTGTGCCTGCGCCGATCATCACAGCGTCGCCCTGCGCGCGGATGAAGGACAGTTCTTTCAGCGCGCCGATGTCGATGACGTCGCTCGGCATGGCGAGGCGTTGCTTCAATGTCGGGATGAGGGTCTGGCCGCCGGCCAGCAATTTCGGATCGTCGGCTTTCGCGAGGAGGGCCTCAGCGTCGGCGAGCGATTTGGGGCGGACGAAATTGAACTGATACATGAAGTCTCTCCTATTCGGCGGCTTGTTTCGGCGCTGACTGGATCGCCGCCCAAATGCGGGCAGGGGTCGCGGGCATGGCGATGTCGCGAACGCCGATGGCGTCAGTGATAGCATTGATGATGGCAGGTGGCGAGGCGATGGCTCCGGCTTCGCCACAGCCTTTCATGCCCAAGGGATTGGTCAGACATTCGGTCTTGGTGAAGCCGAGCTGGAAATTCGGCAGGTCGTCGGCGCGCGGCATGGTGTAATCCATGAAGGAGCCGCTGATGAGCTGGCCGGATTCATCGTCATAGACGCCGTGTTCCATCATGGCCTGACCGATGCCCTGCGCGACACCGCCATGAACCTGACCTTCGACGATCATCGGATTGATGATGGTGCCGAAATCATCGACGGCGACGAAATTGGTGATGACGGTGACGCCGGTTTCGGGGTCGATCTCGACTTCGCAAATGTGGCAGCCGGACGGGAAGGTGAAGTTCGCCGGATCGTAGAACGCACCTTCCTTGAGGCCGGGTTCGATTTCGCCCGCCGGAAAGCCGTGGGCTGTATAGGCGGCAAGCGAGACTTCGGCAAAGCCGAGCGACTTGTCCGTGCCTTTGACGGTGAAACGGCCATCCTCAAACGTAATGTCTTCGACAGCGGCTTCCATGAGATGCGCCGCGATCTTCTTGGCTTTGGCTTCAACCTTGTCTAGGGCCTTGACGATGGCGCTCATGCCGACCGAGCCGGAGCGCGAGCCATAGGTGCCCATGCCGAATTGCACTTTGTCCGTGTCGCCGTGGACGATTTCGATCTGGTCAATCGGGATGCCGAGACGCGAGGAGACAAGCTGCGCAAAGGTCGTTTCGTGGCCCTGACCGTGGCTGTGCGAACCGGTGAGGACTTCGACATTGCCTGTCGGGTTGACGCGCACTTCGGCGGATTCCCATAGGCCCACGCCCGCGCCGAGCGAGCCGACAGCGGCGGAAGGCGCGAGGCCGCAAGCTTCGATGTAGGTGGAAAAGCCGATGCCGCGAAGTTTGCCATTGCGGGCGCTTGTCGCTTTGCGCGCAGGAAAGCCTTTGTAGTCGATGATTTCCATCGCCTTGTCGAGCGAGGCGGCAAAGTCGCCTGTGTCGTAATTCATAATCACAGGCGTCTGATGCGGGAAGCTCGTGATGAAATTTCGGCGGCGGAGTTCAGCCGGATCAATACCCGTCTCGCGCGCCGCGGTCTCCACGATGCGCTCGATGAGATAGGCGGCCTCAGGGCGACCCGCGCCGCGATAGGCATCGACGGGCGCGGTATGCGTATAGACGCCATCGACTTCGACATAGACGGCGGGCATGTTGTATTGCCCTGACAGCAATGTGCCGTAGAGATAGGTCGGTGTGGCCGACGCAAAGGTCGAAAGGTAAGCGCCGAGATTGGCGATAGTCTTGACGTGAAGGCCCAGAAATTTTCCGTTGGCGTCGAGCGCCAGTTCAGCATGGCTCAGATGGTCGCGGCCATGCGCGTCCGAGAGAAATGACTCTGAGCGTTCGGCGGTCCATTTGATCGGGCGACCGACTTTGGCTGCAGCCCAGACACAGGCTGTTTCTTCCGCATAGATAAAAATCTTGGAGCCGAAGCCGCCGCCGACATCGGGCGCGATGACCCGCAGCTTGTGCTCTGGCGCGACACCGACGAAGGCGGAGAGCACGAGGCGCGCGACATGCGGGTTCTGGCTCGTCGTGTGCAGCGTGTAATTGCCGGTGCCTTTGTCATAGTCGCCGATGGCAGCACGGGGCTCCATCGCATTGGGGATGAGGCGGTTGTTGGTGAGGTCGAGTTTGATGACCTTATGGGCCTTGGCGAGCGCGGCCATTGTTTCGGCCTTGTTGCCGAGTTCCCATTCAAAACAGGTATTGCGCGGCGCGTCGGCATGGACCTGACCGGTGGACGGCGACTGACAGGTCGAAAGCGCCACGGCGGCGGGTTGGGCGTCGTAATCCACTTCGATGAGTTCGGCGGCGGACTTTGCCTGTGAGAAAGTTTCCGCGACAATCATGGCGACGTGATCGCCGTCATAGCGCACCGTGTCGAGCGCCGGCCCGGGTTGTGCGCCCGCCG
>JAUSLL010000105.1 GCA_030649335.1 Parvibaculum sp.
ACTCATCCTCGACCATATGGCCGACGAAGGGCTCGACCCCAAGGACCTCAAGCGCATGTGGCTGCATCAGGCCAATATCGGCATGAATGATTTCATCGGCCGCAAGGTGCTGGGCCGCACGCCCGAACCGCATGAGCAGCCGAACATTCTGAAAGAATATGCCAACACGAGTTCAGCAGGCTCCATCATCGCCTTCAGCCAGAACAGCGAAGACATGGCGGCGGGCGACCTCGGGCTGATCTGCAGTTTCGGTGCGGGTTACTCAGCAGGCAATGTGCTGGTGCGCAAGCAGGCTTAGGCTTTCACGGTTTGGATGGTGTCGATGCGGAATGTCAGCATCTCGCCATCCTCTTCCGTGACGGACACATATTCGCCCGTCTTGAAAATGTGTTTATCGAGTTTAAAAAACGGCTCGTCGGCTTCCCGCGTGCTGGCATCGTAGTCAATTGCCCAGCCGCGTCCGATATGGCGCAGCAGGCCTTTACGGTCTTCTTCGCCCTGCCAGAAGCGTCGCACCGTGCAGGCCTTTGAATGAGCTTTCCAGCCTTCAGCATCAAGCATGCCTGCAGCATCCAGTGGCACCACGAGATCATAACCGTGTGCCGGTGAACCTGTTGGATATTCTTCGTTACGTGCAAGTGTCAGATGAACACGGTGGAGCGTCATGGGCATTATCCTCTATGTTTCACACATCAGACATGCGAACGGGTAACTGCATGTTCCATGCGACATATGCGCTAATGCGCCATCAGCACCGGTATCGTCGCATGCGAACGGATGTGCTGCGTCGCGCCGCCGATGATGAATTCGCGCAGACGTGAATGGCCGTAACCACCAACGACCAGCAAATCGGCACCGAGTTTTTCCGCCTGATCAAGCAGCGCTCCGCCGACCGAGCGGCCCGCGGCCTGCTCTGCTGTGTGGATGCCAGCGCTGATGCCATGGAGGGAGAGATAGTCGGCGAGCAATGAGCCGGGTTCAGCCTCGTCACCATGATTGCCAATGCACAATATCGTGACGCTCTTTGCCATTTCGAGAAAAGGAATGGCGGCTGTGACAGCGTGCGCCGCCATCGGGCTTCCGTCCCAGCCGATAGCAACTGTGCCACCCACATGAATAGCGCAGGCCTTGGGCGCGATCAGCACAGGACGCCCCGCGCTCATCATCGCGGCTTCCAGCGTGCTGCCACCTGCGGCACCTGCATTGCCTTCACCGAAGACAACAATGTCGGACAACCTGCTATGTGCGGCAACCACATCATCGCGGTGACCCGCAACATCGAGAAAGCGCACTGACGGGAGTGGCGTGTTGCCCGCGGCTTTTGGTGCCATCGGCAAGCCCGCTTTGCTGGCCGCATCGGTAAACATGGTGCGGGCCTTGTCGGACGCCTGATCGGAACCGGATTTTGCCGCCTGCATCAGTTGTTCGATCACCTGCCCCGAGACGCCATCGCCGAGATAGGGCAAGGCTTCGGTTGGATCGGGACGGACAAACAGACCGACGAGTTGCGCATTGAATGTCTTTGCCACTGTCATGGCAGTGCCGAGCACGGCGGCCTCTGTCTCAGCACCAGACAACGGGACGAGAATCTTGCGAACGGCCATGATCTCCACTCCTTAATTGTTTCCGGGTTCAATTCAAATCCGGCACTCAGACTCTATTTGCGTTCGCCTCCCAGCAGCAATACGGGACAACCCGCAGCTGCCGACAAGTGAGCCGCATCATCATCATCGCCCAACGCATGAGCATTGATGACAATCAGCCCAGCATGGGCCTTTCGCGCGGCAATGGCGAGATCGGCAGGGGCAAAACCCCGCGCAAAGAGGCGACGAAACGGCGCACCCACGCGAGCTGCAAGCGTTTGTGCAAATCCGACACAAGCTTCGCCGGGGCTCGACCCCTCATCAACCGCCAGCAAAACCCGCTCCGGCAGCACCGTTTGCACCGTGCGCAGATCAGGTGTTGCAAATGTCGTGGCCACCGCGACGCCCCGAGCCGCGAGCAGCACATCGGCACGCACTTCGCGCGTTGCGGCGCGTATCGTTCGCCCGACATCACGGCGGCTCGCGTCATGTGCGCGGATCACCAATGTATCGTCGGCATTCGCGTGATGTGCTAAGGCCGCGAGGCGGTGTCCGCGCGCGATATCGAAGTGCCAGCCGATATTGGCTTCCTTGGCCGTACGCTCCAATATGCGCCGCGCGATTTGCGCCTGCGCCTGCATGGCGCGCAACATATCGGCTTCGCTCATCTGGCTCACAGCCCCCGCCATCGATATTTCGCGCGCGAAGGGCAAAGCGGACAGCGCCAGCAGATTTTCATCCTCGACAAAAATGCCGTTCAAGTCCGCGTCAACCGATGCCGCAACACGCGCAGCCAGCGCCAGCGCCTCGCGCGACATGAAACTCGTGTCGAGGCCGACGACAATGCGGCGGCCTGAGACTTGTGCCTTGGGGACCAGTGCCTTCGGCGCTTGAGGTTCCTGCTCGGCCATGGTGGCTCACTTTCTCCCGCTGTCGTCAACGCGCTGTGCAAAGCGGCGTTGATTATCGGCAAAGGCAGCAAGGCGCGCTTCCGCGCGGGCATAGACAGAGCCCGCTGTGAATTTGCCGTCGGCATTGCGTTTGCCTGCGGGCGCATCCATCAACAATTCGACGCCTTCCTCAATGGTCTCAACCGGATAGATTGCGAATACACCGCGCTCCACCGCATCGACCACATCTTGTCGCAACATAAGATGCTTCACATTTGCGGCAGGAATGAGAACGCCCTGATCGCCTGTAAGGCCGCGTCGCATGCAGACGTCGAAAAAGCCTTCGATCTTGTCATTAACGCCGCCGATGGCTTGCACCTGACCGAGCTGATTGACCGAGCCGGTCACCGCCAAGCCTTGCGCAATCGGCACCTCGGCAAGCGCCGAAATAAGCGCATAGAGTTCGGCAGACGAGGCGCTGTCGCCGTCGATGCCACCGTAAGATTGTTCAAAGACGAGACTTGCCGACATGGAAAAGGGAATTTCCGGCAGGAAAGACGCCGACAGATAACCCGACAGAATAAGTACGCCTTTGGAATGAATGCGCCCGCCGAGATCGACCTCGCGTTCAATGTCGAGCACACGTGCCGTGCCAAAGCCCATGCGCACCCGTGCCGTGATGCGCGCAGGCCGACCGAATGAGACTTCGCCCATCGACAGCACCGACAGACCGTTCACCTGCCCGACGCATTCACCCTCGGTGTCGATCATAATGATTTCGCGCGTGATGAGTTCGAGGCTCGTCTCGCGCATCCGGTCGGCACGCGCGATCTGTGCTTCGAGCGCGGCGTCAACGTGATAGGCCGTGATGTGGTCAGCCGATTTGCCGCGCGCGATGTAGTCAGCTTCGCGCATGAGATCCGCAATGGGGCGCACAGCGGTGGACAATTTTTCGGAATCTTCGGCAAGCCGCGACGCGCGTTCGGTCAGCCTCGCAACACCCGAGCGATCGAGCGGCAACAGTTCCTCACTGCGACAAAGACCTGCGAGGAAACGCGCGTAAAGCAGATCGTTTTCTGTCTCGCGGTCCATCACATCATCAAAGTCGGCGGCGACTTTGAACAATTCGGCAAATTCCGGATCAGCATTTGACAGCATGTAATAGAGCTGGCGTTCGCCGAAGAGCAGCACTTTCAAATCGAGCTGCACGGCGTCCGGCTCCAGCGTCACGGTGCTCACCATGCTCATAAATTCGCCGGGGCTTTCGATAATGATCTTGCGGCGACGCAGCGCGCGCTTCAACGCTTCCCATGCCAACGGCTCGCGCAGCAGCTTCAGCGCATCGACGAGCAGATAGCCGCCGTTGGCACGGTGCAGCGAGCCTCCCTTGATGAGCGTAAAATCGGTCACCAGCGCGCCCATCTGCGGCACATGCTCGACACGGCCCAGCAAATTTTGCAGCGTCGGGTGATCTTCATAGACCACAGGTGCACCGCCGCCGATGTAATCGCCGCGCGAACGGGTCACCTGCCCGTTGCCGACCAGCACATTGACCTCATAGCGGCGGAACGGATCGACCGTGCCGAAATTCGGCGACGGTGGCATCTGCCCTGCCGCCGCAGCGGTCTGCGGCGCGACACCGGCAAAGATGCCGATATTATCAACAAGGTCCGTAGCGACAGATGCGAGCCAATCGCGCAAGGGTGTGCTGGTGTCAAATCGTTTACGCAGATCATGCATGGCGCGCTCGACAAGCCGCGTCGCAACTTCCGCGTTCAACGTCTGCATCCGCTGGCGGTGTTCTTTTTCCCAAGCGGGCATGTGTTCGAGAATATCGGCGAGTTCTTTTTGCAGCACCTGAATGGCAGCTTCAATGCGCTTGCGCTCAACGTCCGGCAACGCATTGAACGCGTCGGGTTTCAGCACTTCGCCTTTGTGTTCGCCTTCAGTGACAACAGGGGCGAGCGCAAAGCCCGACGGTGTACGCAACAGTGACAGACCCTGATCTTCGGCGCGGTTGCGGATATCCTCAAACGCATTTTCCTGCTTTGCACGAAATTCCTCGGCAATCATCTGGCTGCGGTTTTGATAATCCTCGCTGTCGAGCGTGCCGGGCACAGTCACTTTCAACTCGTCCACGAGTTGCGCCATAGCCTCCTTGAGTGCATTGCCCGCGCCCGCGCCAAGCTCCAGCACGATGGGCCGATGCGGCGCTGAATAGCGCATGACATAGGCCCAGTCGGAAGGTGCACGTTCGCGGCTTGCCACATCGGTCAGAAATTTTGTCACCGCATCATGCTGGCCGGACCCGTCGGGCCCGAGTACGAAGAGATTATAGCCGTGGCGGCGGATGCCCGTGCCGAAGCGCAAGGCGTCCAGCACGCGATCTTGCCCCGCAAGACCCGGCAAGTCTTCAAGCTCGCTCGTACTATCGAAGGTGAACCCCGACGTGTCGCAGGCGCGATAAAGAAGTTCTGCTGGTAGAGGATCGACTGCCATTTTTGTTCCGCTTTGCCGCCCCGCAGCCACCCGCGCCCATCACGCCAGTTCTAATCGCCAAGTCTAGGGTCAGCCGCCCGCTTGAGCAAACGCGGGTGCTGCTATTTTTTTGATCGCCAAGCCGCTCACTTGCCTTACATTGCGCGTCCCACACGGAGACAATCAGATGGCGAGCACTATATTGAGAACGCCGCGCGCATGGCAGCGCATGTTGAGCGGACGCCGCCTCGACCTGCTCGACCCATCGCCGCTCGACATTGAAATTGAGGACATTGCGCATGGGCTGGCCCGCGTGGCGCGCTGGAACGGGCAGACCGTCGGCGACCATGCTTATTCGGTTGCCGAACATTGTGTGCTGGTGTCGGACATTTGCGGCCTCATCCGTCCGGGCTGGCCGGACAAGTGGCGGCTTGCGGCGCTGCTGCATGACGCGCCTGAATATGTCATCGGTGACATGATCAGCCCGTTCAAAACTGCCCTCGGTTTTGACTACAAGGCCTTCGAGCACCGGCTGGAAAGCGCCATCCACATGCGCTTTGGTTTGCCCGTGGACCTGCCGCAAACTGTGGAAGAAATTATCAAGCGCGCGGACAAGGCATCTGCCTTTTTTGAAGCCACCCAGATTGCCGGATTTTCAGATGCAGAAGGTGCCGAAATCTTCGGTCGCCCCCGCGGGTTGGCACCTGTGAAACTCAAGCCTCTGCCCACAAAAGAGGCGCAGGCAAAGTTTCTGAAGCGCTTTGCGGCGCTGACAGCCGCCTGAAGCCTGTCGCCAAACTTTCTTTCGAATCGGATAAAGTGGTGGTGCAGCGTCATTTTGGCGATGCTTTTCACAAATATGTGCTATGTATTGCGAATGATTTACATAAGCCCCCTGAGCGGTGTCGAGGACGCAATTCTGCGCCACGGGCCGTCGCATCTTGTCAGCCTTCTCGACCCCGACAGCATGATCGGCACGCCGGGTGGCATCGACGCTGCGCGCCATCTGCGCCTCAGCGTCAATGACATTGCCTCGCCCATCGACACGTTGACGCCCCCCGGCGAAGCGCATGTCGCCGAGCTTGTTTCGTTTATTCGCAACTGGGATCAGCAGTCACCCATGCTTGTGCATTGCTGGGCAGGCATTAGCCGGTCGACGGCGGCGGCCTTCATTGCGCTCTGTGTGCTGAACGAAAAACAGTCGGAAGAAGCGCTGGCTCAACTCATCCGCCGTCGCGGAGCACATGCCTATCCCAACCGTCTGATGGTACGGCTTGCAGATGATCTCTTACGCCGCAAGGGTCGCATGTGCGCGGCGGTCGAGGCTATGGGTCCGGCGCGGGCCGCATGGGAAGGCATCACCTTCTCCGTGCCCGCTCATCCCGAGGTCTGAGCCCTGATGGCCAAAGCACCCGCGCCCAAGGCACCCGCTTCCAAAACCAGTGCGATCCGCACCGATCATGGCATGACCGACAAAGCCGTGGTGATGGGGCTCAATGCGGCCATTGTGACGGTGTCGGGCGACCAACCTAAAATTCTTGTGGTGCCGCAGGCTGGCGCGGGCGCGGCCGCCAGCTGGGATGCGCTGCCTTTCGGTCCCTTCGACCCGTTGCGCCACCGCACGCTCGACATCGGTCTGCGTGACTGGGTGCAGGAACAAACCCATCTGGCGCTCGGCTATGTCGAACAGCTCTACACATTCGGGGACCGCGGCCGCAACGCGATGGAGGTCAATGAGGTCGGCGCGCATGTCGTCTCGGTCGGCTATCTCGCACTCACGCGGACGAATGAGGGTGAACAGGAGGGTGCGGCATGGCGCGACTGGTATCAGTTCTTCCCGTGGGAGGACTGGCGCGACGGCAAACCTGCCATCATTGATCAGGCGATTGCGCCGCTGCTGCGCGAATGGGCGGCGGGACAGGCAGACGCAAGCCCGGAAGAGCTGACACGCGGCAAGCGACGCGACCGGATCAGGCTATGTTTCGGTCTTGATGGTGTGCAATGGGACGATGAAAAAGTTCTTGAGCGCTACGAGCTTCTTTACGGTGCCGGATTGCTGCGTGAATCATTGCGTGACGGACGCGAAAACGCACGCCCGGTCAATAGTGGCGAGATATCGCTGGGCCAGCCCATGCAGTTCGATCATCGGCGCATTCTTGCAACCGCGATGAGCCGGTTGCGCGCGAAATTAAAATACCGCCCCGTGGCCTTCGAGCTTATGCCACCGGTCTTCACGCTTTTTGAATTGCAATTGACCGTCGAGGCCTTGCTCGGCCTTCATGTGCACAAACAGAATTTCCGCAGGCTTGTCGAAAAAGGCGGGCTAGTAGAGCGCACTGGCAAAATGACAACGCGCACCGGCGGACGCCCCGCCGAACAATTCCGCTTCCGCCGCGAAGTGCTGAACGAGCGCCCCGCGCCGGGCCTGCGTCTTGCACCCTCCAAAAGCAGAGCCGTGAGCTGACATGAACCGCATATCCGTCAAAGCCGTCGCCATCAGTTCCATCGTCAGTTTCGTGCTGATGGTGGTGTTCATCATCCTGCTCGGCATGATCTTCGCCACGCAATTTGAAGGACCGGACGGTGGTCCTGGCGATCAGGCGGCCATCGCCGCCGCCTTTGAAGCCTCGTGGTTCTCGCTCTGGGCTTTGCTCGCCGCCGTGATCGCAGGCGCGCTCGGTGCCGCCATTGCGGGCCGCCATGCCATATTGCACGGCGCGCTGTCTGCCAGCCTCAATGTGGTCTGGGGCGTCTTCTGCCTGATTTTCCTCGCGCCCCTCACGCTTTTCAGCATGACCGTCCTCGCGCTCAATCCGCTTTTGGGCGCCTTTGGCGGCTGGTTATGGCTAAGGCGTTCTAAGTAATAGGCTTTCCGGCCTGTTCGATTTTGAATTAGCCCTGTCGTCGCACCGACATATTTCAGATTGACGCTTGATAATGCTCAAGCGTAGCATATCTCTTATTGGAGACCGGCCCTCTCAGAGGTGTCGGTGTTTTTGATCCCGATAATATGCTCAAGTTGAGCATTATTAGGAGACGAGAAGATGGCACTCACCGGCGAATTGAAGCGTCCCGACACAGCGGCCAAACCCGATTTGCTCGGCAAGCCCGGGGCACGCGTGTTCAAGCCCGTGGACATGCCCGAGCTTGAGTACACACCCGGTCTCGCCAAAGAGATGGCTCCCCTTTACGAGAAGGTGAAGAACGTTGTGCCCTCCATCGAGTGGCCCTTCTTCGCCCCCTATATCCACGCCATCAACCGTCTGAAGAAAGAGCGCGACGCTGTCATCCTCGCGCATAATTATCAGACACCGGAAATCTTCCATTGCGTCGCCGACATTGCAGGCGACAGCCTGCAGCTTGCCAAGGAAGCCACCAAGGTCGAAGCCAGCACGATCATTCAGTGCGGCGTTCACTTCATGGCCGAAACGTCAAAGCTGCTTAACCCGCACAAGACCGTGCTCATCCCCGATGTCAAAGCTGGTTGCTCGCTGGCTGACAGCATCACGGGTGCCGATGTGCGCTTGCTGCGTCAGAAATATCCCGGTGTGCCGATCATCACTTACGTCAACACGTCAGCCGATGTGAAAGCCGAAAGCGACATTTGCTGCACGTCGTCCAATGCGCTGCAAATCGTCGAGAGCTTCGGCGTTGATCAGGTGCTTTGCATCCCTGATGAATATCTCGCCCAGAACATTGCCAAGCAGACGGCTGTGAAAGTGATCGCCTGGAAAGGCCATTGCGAAGTGCATGAGCGTTTCACGCCAGAGGAACTGCGCAAGTATCGCCGGGACGATCCGAACATCGTCATCATCGCGCATCCTGAGTGCCCGCCCGATGTTGTGGCCGAAGCCGATTTCTCCGGCTCGACCAGCGGCATGATCAATTGGGTCAAAACCAATAAGCCTGCCCGCGTCGTCATGGTCACGGAATGCTCAATGAGCGACAACGTCGCGGTCGAAAACCCGGACGTCGAATTTGTGCGCCCTTGCAACATTTGCCCGCACATGAAGCGCATCACGCTGAAAAACATTCTCGACAGCCTGGTCTATATGCGTGAGGAAGTGACGGTCGATCCGCTGATCGCCGATCGCGCGCGCCTTGCTGTCGAACGGATGATCAATCTCAAGAACTGACATTCCACAGTCAGTCACAGCCATAGTGTCGAGAGGCACGCAATGTCACAGCGCAAAATCGTTGATGCCGGCGACGTACTAATCGTCGGAGCGGGGCTTGCCGGACTTTTCACGGCGCTGAAGCTCAGCCCCCGTGCGGTCACGGTGCTTGCCGCTGCGCCCATCGGCGATGGTGCGTCGAGCGCCTGGGCGCAAGGCGGCGTCGCGGCTTCCGTCGATGCTGGTGACACGCCTGCCTCTCATACACATGACACTGTGGTCGCAGGCGCGGGCATTGTGGACGAAGCCGTCATGCTGCGCATCGCACAGGAAGCGGGCGACCGCATTGAAGACCTGTTGCGCCTCGGCGTGCCCTTCGACCGTGATCTTGAAGGCAAACTTTCATTAGGCCGCGAAGCCGCCCACAGCCATCGCCGCATCGTGCGTGTGCGTGGCGACCGCGCGGGCAAAGCCATCATGGAAGCTCTCGTCGCTGCCGTGCGCGCGACACCCTCCATTCGCGTGCTCGAAGGCTATTCGGCCTTTGAACTCATCAAAGTCGGCGCCCGCATCTGCGGTGTTCACGCGCATGACGCCGACGGCAACGTGCTGAGCGTCAGCGCACGCGCCACGGTGCTTGCGTCCGGCGGTGTCGGCCAGCTCTTTGCCGTCACAACAAACCCCGTGCAGGCGCAGGGTCAGGGCATGGCCATGGCCGCGCGTGCCGGTGCTGTGATTGCTGACCCAGAATTTGTGCAATTCCACCCGACCGCCATTGCGGGCACACGCGATCCCGCACCGCTCGTCACTGAAGCGTTGCGCGGTGAGGGCGCTATCCTCATCGACGGTCAGGGTCGCCGCTTCATGCCTGCGGTCCATCCCGACGCCGAGCTCGCACCGCGCGATGTGGTGGCACGTTCGATCTATCGCGAGATCGCGGCAGGTCGCAGCGTCTTCCTCGACACACGCGCCGCGCTTGGTGCACGCCTGCCGCAAGCCTTCCCGACGGTTTACGAGAATTGCGTCAGCATGGGCGTCGATCCCGTCGCCGATCCCATCCCCGTAGCGCCTGCCGCGCATTACCATATGGGCGGTATCAAAGTGGATGAAAGCGGTCGCACTTCGCTCGACGGGCTATGGGCCTGCGGTGAGGTCTCGTCCACCGGCGCGCATGGCGCAAACCGCCTCGCCTCGAACTCATTGCTTGAAGCGGTGGTCTATGGCGCCCGCATCGCCGAAGACATTGCCGCCAGCACACTCGCAGAAGCGCCCGCCACACTTCCCGCTGCGACACTCGACCCGACGCGCGCCGTGTCCCCTGCCCTTGTCATGCAACTCCGCCAATTGATGAGCGCATCCGTGGGCGTGGTGCGCAACCGCGAGGCGATGGTTGACGCGCTTGATGAAATCACGCGGCTTGATGATATGGCCGGTAGCGATAATCTCTTCAGCAATCTTGCAACCTCCGCGCACCTCATCACCGCAGGCGCTCTCGCGCGTGAAGAAAGCCGCGGCGGGCATTTCCGCAGCGACTTCCCCGAACCGCTTGAGGCATGGCGTCACCGCACCTTCCTGACGTTGGACGACGCCGCAAGCATCGCAGCCACTGCCGCTCAATCCACGCCCGTGACACAAAAAGGCTCCTGTGCATGACATTGACCGAACTTGAGCCCCTGTCGCCACTCTTCATCGAACCGGCGGTGCGCGCGGCGCTTGTCGAAGATCTCGGTCGCGCCGGTGACATTACGACTGAGGCGACCATCCCCGCTGCCGCCAAAGCCCGCGTCGTCATTCGTGCGCGCGAAGACGGACGCATCGCAGGGCTCGATTGCGCCCGCACATCCTTCCGCCTGATGGACCCGAATTTGCGCGTCGCCGTCGAGAAGCCTGACGGTTCGGATGTCATGCCGGGCGATGTCGTCGCCGTCATCGAAGGCAATGCGCGCGCCATCATCACCGGCGAGCGCGTAGCACTGAATTTTATGGGGCACCTCTCGGGCATCGCGACAGCCACACGCGAACTTGTGCGCCTCGTCGAAGGCACCCGCGCGCGCATCTGCTGCACGCGCAAGACAACACCGGGCCTCCGCGCGTTGGAAAAATACGCCGTACGCGCCGGTGGCGGCATGAACCATCGCTTCGGTCTCGATGATGCCGTGCTCATCAAAGACAATCACATCGCGGTTGCAGGCGGCGTGCGCAACGCCATTGAACGGGCGCGGGCGCGCGCGGGCCACATGGTCAAGATCGAGGTCGAGGTCGATACGCTCGACCAGCTTGAAGAAGTCATGTCCATCGGCTGTGAAGTCGTGCTGCTCGACAATATGAATCCCGAAACACTGACCATGGCCGTGAAGCTCGTCGCAGGCCGCGCCATTTGCGAAGCCTCAGGCCGCGTTACAGCCGAAACCGTTGCCGCCATCGCCGCCACCGGCGTCGATCTCATCTCGTGTGGCTGGATCACGCATTCAGCGCCCTGCCTCGATCTCGGTTTGGATTTCGACGCGCTGACGGCTTCCTAAGGTCGCCCCCCCTTCCCAATTGCACCCGCCTTGAATTTCTCTAGACTTCGGTCCATCGAAAATTCAAACACGCGAAAAGCGGGAGATCTACATGGGAAGCGCAAACGGGCGGAAGTCCATTTTTATTACAGGGGCGGCCTCGGGCATGGGGCTCGAAACAGCACGCCTGTTCAGCGGCAAGGGTTGGTTCGTCGGCGGCTATGACGTCAATGCGGCGGGCCTGAAGGCGCTGGAAACTGAGCTCGGTGCCGATAATTGCATCGTCCAGACGCTCGATGTCACCGACAAGAAGGCCTTTGACGCAACTGTGGCCGCTTTCGGCGCGGCGACAGATGGCAAGATGGACCTGCTCTTCAACAATGCTGGCATCGGCGCGGGCGGTTTCTTCGACGAGATGCCCTTTGAGGACAATCTCAAAGTCGTGCAGGTGAATTTCATCGGCGTGCTCAACGGCATCCACGCAGGCATCGGCTTGCTCAAGGCGACGCCCGGCTCGCTCTGCTTCACCACATCATCTTCGTCGGCCACCTATGGCATGCCGGGCATCGCGGTTTACTCCGCCACCAAACATGCTGTGAAGGGCCTCACCGAGGCGCTCTCCATCGAGTTCCGCCGTCATGGTGTGCGCGCCGCCGACGTGCTGCCGGGCCTCATCGACACGCCGATCCTGCCCGATGGCGTCGCCGCCAATGCGCCCAAGGACGGCATGTTCCGTTCGATCCCGCCCATCGAGGTCGCCAAGGTCGTCTGGGAAGCCTATGGGTCGGATAAGCTCCATTGGTATGTGCCGCCGGAACTCGCCGAACTCGACAAGGCAGCAGGCAACGCGCCGGAAATGGTGCGCGAGCAAATCGCCACCACAGGCCCCATCGCCAAGGCAATTGAGGAACAGGCAAAGCTCGCGGGCAAAAACTAACGCCTGCGGTTGAACACAACAAAAAAGGCGGAGCTTTTGGCTCCGCCTTTTTTCGTGTCGCCCGAAGGCGCGCTGTCAGCTTTCCGGATCGCTCAACCCGTCGGCCCGGCTGCGATAGAACACATGCTGGCCGATCTTGGCCACTTCGACCATGGACGGTGCCCAATAGGGGCTCACATAAGTCGCGTGGTAATAGGTCGCCGTGCCGATGATCGACTTATTGACCTGACCCGACAAAACATAATGCGCCAAACGCTGTGCCTTGCGCCACGCCACCTTGTTGCGCGGGTGCTTCATCGAATTATCGCAGGCAAAAGAGAACTGGCAACGGCCTGTGCTGGCACCCTGAAAGACCACACCGCAAATGGTGGACGGGTAACGGCCGGACAGCACACGGTTCAGCACCACTTCGGCGACCGCAAGCTGGCCTTTGGCATTCTCGCCGCGCGCTTCGTAATAAATGCCTTCAACCAGGCAGCGGCGCTCTCTTTCGAGGTCATTGAGCTTGATCTTGAGCACGGGCTTTGAGGCGACCGCGTCCTGCATCATCAGCCCGTCGCCGTCCGACGAGCGGAACACGGCAGGCACCATGACGGAGGTGGATGCATCGGCAATGGCTGAGGCCGGGATAATGTCGGTTGTTGTCGGGCTGTCCGGCTCATTGCCGACGCTCACAGCGACCACATCGCGTCCGCCATCGGCAGAAGCGGTCAGCGCGGAACCGGCGCTGGCAAGCGTCACAGGTGTTGCCTGAACGGATATCGCACTATGCACGAGAGTGCCACTAACCACGGTAAGGCAAAATACACCAACCGCGATATGTGCCGTGCCAGAAACGATATGGCTCACATCGAGCCATTCAAAAAGTCTACGCATCGTACTCCAATCCGACCGCTACGTTGTTCTCTCAGTCCCCGGTGCCACCCGCGCCTTTCTTAAAGCGGGTCGCCTGTTCCCTTCTTTCAAAGGGTGCCCTTCAACGGTGAAGAGCCTTACGAGTTACTGCGGACAGCTTTGCTGTTCGTGCCAGAGCCCGATGCCTTTCCCCGGCACCTGGGCATTCACACATTCATTAATTGACCGTCGAATTAGCACAAGCTCGGAAAGCCGCAAAGGCTTTCTTGGGGGTCAAATATGAGCATTCTTCAATGTGCTTGGTTTGCCTCAGATTTCGAGGTTAATACGCATACGAAATATGGGAGAATTAGGCGATTTTTGCGAATCAAGTTGCGCGAAATCGTCGCAGTTTTGACATTCGTATATAGACTGATTCATTTTGCCACGCGGCCATCGCAACGGCGAAATAATGCTCACCATCATACATTGTGGCGAAATAATGCCCGTGTCCCAGCGATTCATTTGATTGCGATTGCTTCCCGGATTGACCCTACGTCAGCCCCATCATCGCGTAATCTGACCTTCGACATATGCTCCTTATACGAATTTTTTTTATTTAATCCGTCATCAGACGAAACGCTCAGCTTACCGAACATCGCGCCAAATATGGCGCCGGATTTGACCCCTGAAACGCCCCTCAGACGGGGTGTTTTGCACGCCGTCAAACCCGCCGCTGACAGCGCCGATCAGGGTAAATTTCTGCCTCGTTTGGTTAACCCGAAAAGCCAAAAAAGGGGCCTTTTAGGCCCCTTTTCCGCATATCCGATGAGATTTTGTCAGTTCAGACGTCGCGCTCGTTCGACAGCGAAAGCGCCGACTGGGCGGCTGCCAGACGAGCGATCGGCACGCGGTAAGGCGAACAGGAGACGTAGCTCAGGCCCACTTCCTCGCAAAAGGCGATGGAGGCCGGGTCGCCGCCATGTTCACCGCAGATACCGAGCTTGATGTCGGGGCGTGTGATGCGGCCACGTTCCGCTGCAATGCGTACCAGTTCGCCCACGCCTTCGGTGTCCAGCGACACGAACGGGTCCTGCTGGATGACCTTTTTGGCCACATAGTCATTGATGAAGTTCGCGGCATCGTCACGGCTGATGCCATAGGTTGTCTGGGTTAAGTCATTGGTCCCAAAGGAGAAAAACTCAGCCGACTCGGCAATCTGGCGGGCAATCAGGGCCGCGCGGGGCAGCTCGATCATGGTGCCGATCTGATAGGTGAGCTTGGTTCCCTGCTCTTTTTCGACCGCCTGAGCCACGCCAACGATCTTGGCTTTGAGCATATCCAGCTCATTTTTCATCGAAACGAGCGGGATCATGATCTCGGGGATCACAGGTTCGCCAGTTTCCTTGGCCGCTTCGATGGCGGCTTCAAAAATGGCGCGAGCCTGCATTTCGTAGATTTCAGGATAGGTAATGCCGAGGCGGCAGCCGCGATGGCCGAGCATGGGGTTGAACTCATGCAGGTCCGAGACACGACGCGCCAGCTTGCCCGCTTCGATGCCGGTCGAGAGGGCGACCTGTTCGATCTCCTCGGGCGTCTTGGGCAGGAATTCATGCAGCGGCGGGTCCAGCAGACGGATCGTGACCGGCAAGCCCTTCATAATCACGAAAAGCTGTCGGAAGTCGTCGCGCTGCATCGGCAGGATTTTGGCCAAAGGCTCGATCCGGCCTGCTTCATTATCGGCCAGGATCATCTGGCGCACGGCAACAATGCGGGTTTCGTCAAAGAACATATGTTCGGTGCGGCAGAGGCCGATGCCTTCCGCGCCGAATTTACGGGCGGTGGCCGCATCGAGCGGCGTTTCGGCATTGGTGCGCACTTTCATGCGGCGATAGCTGTCAGCCCATGTCATCAGCTTGGCAAAATCGCCCGACAGCTCCGGCTGGAGCATCGGCACTTCGCCTTTGATGACCTGACCCGTCGAGCCGTCCACCGTGATGATGTCGCCCTTCTTGAAGGTCTGGCCCATGACCGTGAATTGCTCGGCCTTGTAGTCGATGCGGATGGAGCCGACGCCCGAGACGCAAGGACGCCCCATGCCGCGCGCGACCACAGCCGCATGGCTCGTCATGCCGCCACGCGTCGTCAGGATCGCGACAGCGGAATGCATGCCGTGAATGTCTTCCGGCGATGTCTCGATGCGCACGAGCACCACGTTGCGCCCCTCGCCTTTGGCGGCAGCGGCTTCATCCGACGAGAACACAATTTCGCCGGACGCGGCACCGGGCGAAGCCGGCAGGCCCGCCGCGATCACTTCGCGGTGCGCGTCAGGGTCGAGTGTCGGATGCAGCAACTGGTCGAGCGAGGCGGGGTCCACGCGCAGCACGGCCTGCTTCTCGTCGATCAAGCCTTCGGCGGCCATTTCGACCGCGATCTTCAGCGCGGCTTTCGCCGTGCGTTTGCCCGCGCGCGTCTGGAGCATCCAGAGCTTGCCGTTCTGCACGGTGAATTCGACGTCCTGCATGTCGGCATAATGTTTTTCGAGCCGTGCGAAATTGGCAAGCAATTCGGCAAAGACCACCGGCATCGCTTCTTCCATGGAGGGCTTGGTGTCTTTGGCTTCAATGCGCGAAGCGGTCGTCAGCGATTGCGGTGTGCGAATGCCCGCCACCACGTCTTCGCCCTGCGCGTTCACAAGGAACTCGCCATAGATCGCGCGTTCGCCGGTGGACGGGTTACGCGTGAAGGCAACGCCTGTCGCCGATGTCTCGCCCATATTGCCGAAGACCATGGCCTGCACGTTAACAGCCGTGCCCCAGCTTTCAGGAATGTTATGCAGGCGACGGTATGTTTCCGCACGCTGGTTGCGCCATGAGCCGAAGACCGCGCTGATCGCCCCCCAAAGCTGTTCGTTCACATCCTGCGGAAACGGACGGCCGAGTTCTTCCAGCACGATGGCCTTGTAGCGACCGATGAGATCGCGCCAGTCGTCGGCTTTCAATTCCGTGTCGAGGTTCAGCTCATGTTCTTCTTTGTAATATTCCAGCACTTCTTCGAAGTGATGATGATCGACGCCCAGCACCACGTCTGAATACATCTGGATGAAACGGCGATAGCTGTCGAAGGCGAAGCGTTCGTCCTTGGCGCGCAGGGCAAGGCCCGCGACAGTCTCATCGTTGAGGCCAAGGTTCAGCACTGTGTCCATCATGCCGGGCATCGACGCGCGTGCGCCTGAGCGCACGGAGACGAGCAGCGGGTTCACCTTGTCGCCGAATGTCGCGCCAACAGTGTCGCCGATGGCTTTCAGCGCATTGGCCACCTGGCCCGCGAGGTCATCAGGATATTGCGTGTCGTTGTCATAGTAGGCGGTGCAAAGCTCGGTCGTGATCGTGAAGCCCGGAGGTACGGGCAATCCGAGGTTCGACATCTCGGCAAGGTTCGCGCCCTTGCCGCCCAGCAGATTGCGCATCGACGCCGCACCCTCCGCCTTGCCGTCACCGAAGGAATAGACCCATTTCTGTTCAGCCATCGCTCACGCCTTTGTTGGGCAGTACCAAGTCATCAATCAAGTTCGTCATGCGCGGGCTTGACCCGCGCATCCACGCCTTTGCCACGAAGGAAGACGTGGATGGCCGGCCTCCTTTAATTAAAGGTGGGTCCGGCCATGACGGCTTTAACTTTGGTCGCGGGGTCTCTTACCCCTCAACCTTCGAAAAATCAGCGACCGTATGAAGGCTCGCGCGGATCTGCGCCAGCAGCTTCAAACGATTGTCGCGGAAACCGTCTTCATTCACCTTCACGCCGTCAAAGAAGGCATCTACCGGCGCGCGCAATTGCGCAAGAGCGCCCATTGCCGCAGCGAAATCCTCAGCCTTCACAGCCGCCGCCGCTTCCGCGCTCGCCTTGGCAATCGCATCATACAAAGCCTGTTCCTGCGGCAGTTCTCCGCGTGTCGGCGCACCGTCAAAATTGTCGCCTTTTTTCTCTTCCGCTTTCAGAAGGTTGGCAGCGCGCTTGTAACCCGCAAGCAGGTTCGCACCATCGTCGGTGGCGAGGAACGCAGACAGCGCTTCAACGCGCTTGACGATAAGAACGAGATCGCGGCTGTTCTTCATCCCCGGCATTTCGATTTCACCCGATATGCCCGTCAAAAACACGGCATCAACTAGATCAAATCGCATACCAGAATCACGCAATGAAACCTTCAGACGATCGCCAAAGAAATCGAGCAAGCTGAACAGTGATATAGCCCAATCCTTCTGCCCAAACTCGTCGCCATGCTTCGACAGCACATTTGTGAGATCAATGCGCAAGCCCGCATCCAAAATGATGCGGATGACGCCAAGCGCGGCGCGTCTCAGTGCAAATGGGTCCTTCGATCCCGTTGGCTTTTCATCAATCGACCAGAAGCCGACAAGCGTATCCAACTTATCCGCCAACGCGACTACCTTGCCGAGCGCACTTGCAGGCACAGCATCTGTCGGTCCCAGCGGCGAATAATGTTCAGCAATGGCGTCGGCAATCTCGTCACCCAAACCATCTTCACGCGCGTAGTACGCGCCCATCAAGCCCTGTAATTCGGGGAACTCACCAACCATGCCAGAAGTCAGGTCAGCCTTGGCCAATTTACCAGCCTCTTCCGCCTTCTTAGCATCCGCACCGGGCACATAGGCCGCGAGTTCACGCGCCAATTTGCCAATACGCATCGCCTTGTCGTGCACTGAACCAAGCTTCGCGTGGAACACGACTTCCTTCAGCTTCGGCAGGCGGCTTGTCAGCGTGTGTTTCTTGTCCTGATCCCACAGGAAGCGCGCATCGGAGAAGCGCGCGCGCAGCACGCGTTCGTTGCCGTTGACGATGGCTTCGCCGCCGTCATGCGCGGCGATATTGGCGACGACGATGAAACGCGGTGCGAGCTTGCCGTCTGCGTCCGTCAGCGCGAAATATTTCTGATTGGCGCGCATCGTGCTGGTCAGCACTTCCTGCGGCACCGACATGAATTCTTCGTCGATCTTGCCCATCAACGGCACAGGCCATTCGACAAGCCCCGCCACTTCATGCAGCAGCGCTTCGTCTTCAAACAGATGAAGTCCCGCTTCCTGCGCGAGGAACAAGGCCACGTCGCGAATTTCATCGGCGCGCGCTTTGGAATCAAGGATGACTTTCGCTTCCTTGAGCTTCGCCTCATATTCCGCAAATGACGTGACGTTGAACCCGTCCGGCGCCATGAAGCGGTGACCACAGGTCATGCTGCCTGACGAAATGCCTTCAAGTTCGAACGGCACAACCTTGCCGCCGAGAATGCACAAGATCGAATGCAGCGGGCGCACCCAGCGCAATGTGCCTGTGCCCCAGCGCATGGATTTCGGCCAGGGGAAATTGCGGATCACATCGGGCACGATTTCCGCGATGAGGTCGGCGGTGGCGCGGCCGGGCTTTTCCGTCACAGCAAGATAGAAGGCACCCTTCTTGTCGTCCTGCACGGTCGCCTGATCGATGGAGGTGAGGCCCGCCCCGCGCAGGAACCCGTCAATCGCCTGTTGCGGCGCACCGACTTTCGGGCCTTTACGTTCTTCTTTGATGTCCGGTGTCTTGTCCGGCAATCCGTCGATCACCAACGTCAACCGGCGCGGCGTCGCAAAGGCGCGGGCACTTGTGCTTTCAACGCCTGCGGCTTTCAGCGCATCGGTGACGAGTTTGGACAAGTCTTCCGACGCGCGCTTCTGCATGCGCGCGGGGATTTCTTCGGAGAAAAGTTCGAGAAGGAGTTCGCTCATGCTGCGTCTCCTGTCTGCGTATCCGACCATGCTTTCGCGCATCCCTTGGCGAGGTCGCGCACACGTCCGATATAGGCTTGCCGCTCGGTCACGGAAATCACGCCGCGCGCATCGAGCAAATTAAAGTTGTGGCTCGCCTTGATGCACTGGTCGTAAGCCGGCAGCGCCAGCTTCTGTTCCAGCAGCGCATTGCATTCTTTTTCCGCGTCGGCGAAATGCTGAAACAGCATTTCCGTATTCGCGAATTCAAAATTATGCGCTGAGAATTCTTTTTCGGCCTGCAGGAACACGTCGCCGTATGTCACGCGGTCCGCGCCCGTCGCACCGTTGAAGTCGAGGTCATAGCCATTGTCCACGCCCTGAATATACATGGCGAGGCGTTCGAGCCCGTAGGTCAGTTCGCCGGAGACGGGATTGCAATCCTGCCCGCCCACCTGCTGGAAGTATGTGAACTGCGACACTTCCATGCCGTCGCACCAGACTTCCCAGCCAAGGCCCCATGCGCCCAGCGTCGGGCTTTCCCAATCGTCTTCGACAAAGCGGATGTCGTGGTTCTTGGAATCGATGCCCAGCACTTCGAGGCTCTGCAGATAAAGCTCCTGCAAATTGTCGGGGTTCGGTTTCAGGATCACCTGAAACTGGTAGTAGTGCTGAAAGCGGTTCGGGTTCGTGCCATAGCGCCCGTCGGTCGGGCGGCGCGAGGGCTGCACATAGGCAGCCTTCCACGGTTTGGGGCCGAGCGCGCGCAGCGTGGTCGCGGGATGGAACGTGCCCGCGCCCATCGACATGTCATAGGGCTGCAAGATGACGCAGCCCTGAGCCGCCCAGAACATCTGGAGCTTGAGGATCAGAGACTGAAATGACTGTTCGGGCTTGGCCGTCATGAAATTGCCGATAGTTTGAGAAACGGCGACGGAAGCTGTCAGCCGTAGAATCGTTGCGGAATCGGTCAAAACCGGACCGGACAGGCGGGCGCAACCTAGCGGCTGGGCCTATGGGGGGTCAAGCAAAGCGCCGCCCGTCTCCCCTCCGTCTGGCAGGTTATGAATTGCCTCTTTATAGTTGCCCGCCAAGGGGTCCGGCGACTCTTTATATTGATTTGAATGCGTTGATTTTTGCAGGGGATATTGCGAATGGCTGAGGGCGAAATACTGATCGGGATGAGCACCAAGCCCGAAGTCCTGCTCCTCAAACTCGCCAACCGCCACGGGCTCGTCACAGGTGCCACAGGCACGGGCAAGACGGTCACGCTGCAAGGCCTCGCCGAGGGCTTCTCCAATGCCGGCGTGCCGGTCTTTGCCGCCGACATCAAGGGCGACCTGTCGGGCCTCTGCCAGCCGGGCGATGGTGCGCCGCCTTTTGTCAAACGGGCCAAAGAAATCGGCGTTGACTATGTGTCGGACCGGTTCCCGACCGTCTTCTGGGACGTGTTCGGCGAAAAGGGCCATCCGATCCGCACCACCATTTCCGAAATGGGTCCGCTGCTGCTGTCGCGCCTGCTCGACCTCAATGACACGCAGGAAGGTGTGCTCAACATCGCTTTCCGTGTCGCCGACGAACAGGGGTTGCTGCTCCTCGACCTCAAAGACCTGCGCGCCATGCTGGTCTTCGTGTCAGAAAATGCCAAAGCGTTGAGCGCCGAATACGGCAATGTCTCGACGCAATCAGTGGGCGCCATCCAGCGGCAATTGCTGGTCTTGGAAAACCAACAGGCCGCCAATTTCTTCGGTGAGCCGGGTTTGGAAATTTCGGACCTCATGCGTGTCGATCGCGACGGTCGCGGCATCGTCAATATTCTCGCCGCCGACAAGCTGATGGATAACCCGCGCCTCTATGCGACGTTCCTTTTGTGGATGCTGTCTGAACTTTTCGAAGAGCTTCCCGAGGTCGGCGATCTCGACCGCCCCAAGCTCGTCTTCTTCTTTGACGAAGCGCATCTCCTGTTCAACGATGCGCCAAAAGCCTTGCTGGAGAGCGTCGAACGCGTCGTGCGCCTCATCCGTTCCAAAGGCGTCGGCATTTATTTCGTCACGCAAAATCCGCTCGATGTGCCCGACACCGTGCTCGCGCAGCTTGGCAATCGTGTGCAGCATGCGCTGCGTGCCTTCACACCGCGCGACCAGAAAGCCGTGCGGGCCGCCGCTGAAACATTCCGCCAGAACCCTGCCTTCAACACCGAAGACGTCATCACCGCTCTGGGTGTCGGCGAGGCGCTTGTCTCGACACTGGAGAAAAAAGGAACGCCCAGCATCGTCGAGCGCACATTGATCGCGCCGCCATCGGGGCGCGTCGGTCCGGCGACCGATGCCGAGCGCCGAGCGATCATGGCCGATAGTCCCGTGCGTGGTCGTTACGATAAAACCATCGACCGTGAATCCGCCTACGAGCTTCTTGCCAAACGCCGCGAGAAAACCGAACCGCGCGACGCGGCCCCCGCCCGTCGCGAACGCGAAGAGCCACGTGAAAAAGCCCCGACCAAGAGCCGGGGCGTTTCAACGACGGAACGTGTGCTGACCAATCTGGCCTCGTCTGCGGCGCGTAGCATCGGCACGCAGGTCGGTCGGGCCATACTGCGCTCAATTCTGGGCAGTATGACCAAACGCTAGAGGTTTAAACCTCAGCGGTCGCTGTCGGGCACATAAAGCCCCTCAGACGTTTCACGCAGCGTACCGAGGTCGCGCGGTTCGATGCTTGAACGGCTACGGGCGCGGACCATGCTTTCGCGCTGGCGTTGAGCCGCACGGGCCAGCGCCTTGTAAGCCGAATAGCAGGCCGCCATGAAAACAGCGGCGAAAACCAGTTTTGTCATGTTTCCACCTCTCCTACCGGCTCCAGCGGGGTCCGAATCCCCTCATAAAAGCCGTGAAATGCTCTATAGCCCCCATTAAAGTCCAAATTGGGACCAAAGGGAACGAATTTCGGGGGCAGCGCACCAGATCACATCCCGCACCCCCCCTCAATTAATGGTTATGGCCAATAGAGGCGCGCGTCACAGGCCGAAACGGCTCCAAAGCGAGCGGTCTTCCATGGCGTTGATAAGACCCGTCGCAAAGCCAGCGCCGATTCCTGTACCGGGGCCAGCCGGTTCGCTGTGCGAGCCGAGCCCCGCGCCGCGCCGCCAGAAGGGCTTTTTGCTGCCGACGACGCGCAGTTTCACGTCCTCGCCGAATTTCTCGCGCATCGTGCCGCGCAGGTCGCCAAAGCCGTCGATGAGGCCGCGCGACAGCGCGCCCGACGCCGCCCAGAAAGCGCCGGTGAAAATATCATCCGCCGTGCCGAGCCGGTCGCCGCGCGCCTCGCGCACCAGCGATTTAAAGCCTTCGTGCACTTCCGCCTGCAAATCCAGAAGCCGTTTTACGTCGTCGGGGTTTTCCGGTTTGAACGGATCGAGCATGGCCTTGCTCTCGCCCGCTGTGTGGACGCGGCGTTCAACACCCAGTTTTTCAATGAGGCCTGTGAAGCCAAAGCCCGACGAGACAACACCGATGGAGCCGACAATCGAACTCGGATCGGCATAAATTTCGTCTGCCGCGCAGGCCAGCATATAGCCGCCGGACGCTGCCACATCTTCAGCGAAGGCATAGACCGGCACGCCTTCTTCCTTGGCCAACGCGCGCACGCGTTTGTAGATCAGCGATGATTGCACCGGCGAGCCGCCCGGCGAATTGATCGACAGCGCAACGGCTTTGACGCCTTTGAGTTTGAACGCTGCTTCGAGGGCTGCGGCGACGGAGGCCAGATCAATGCCGCCGCGCAAAGGTGACACCGCGCCGATAACGCCGTTCAGCCGCACAACACCGACCACCGCAGGCCGCGACCAATCGGGCGCAACGCGGCGACGCAAGGGAGCAGGCAGAAAAGGCGCAATAATATTTTTCATCAATAACTTTCAAATAGTCGTGAATTCAGGCCGGTTGATCGAGGCGGAGGGCCGCGCCGTGACGCAGCACAGCTTCGGCCCTCTCACTGAAATGGCCATCCAATGCATGCAGCACAAGGCCCGGACGCAATGTCAGCGGCGCGTTCGAGCCGCGCACACCGCGCAGGATGACACGCGAGGCGGATTTGCCCGCCGCCGGCCAGAGCGGGAAAACTTCAATGCCACCGATGCGGCCCTGCAATCCTGCGAGCAGGCCTGCCAGCGCGTCAGCGCGATGCACGAAGCTCACCGTGCCCTTGGGCTTCACCATCGTGCAGGCAAAGCGGATCCAGTCTTCAAGATCGGAGCCGAGCGTCAGGTGCGATTGCGCCTTGCCTGCGTCTGGCGAGGCGGAGCTTGATGTGGGATCATAATAAGGCGGGTTGGCAAACACATGGTCGAAGCTCTGCGGCTCAAGCCCCTGTACCACAAGATCGCGCACGGGACTGCCGATATTGCCCTCAACGAAGGTGACGCGCGGTTGGAGCGCATTGCGCCGCGCATTTTCGCGCGCCAGCGTCACCAGATCGTCCTGCAATTCGAGACCGCAGACATCAAGGCCCGCGACGCGCGCGGCGAGGCACAGACTTGCAACGCCGACGCCGGAGCCTGCTTCCAGCACGCGCTCGCCGCTGCGCGCCGGAATGGAGGCTGCCAGCAGCACCGCGTCAATACCGGCGCGATAGCCCTTCAGCGGTTGCAGGATTTGCAGCTTATTGCCGAGAAACCCATCGTCGGAACGATTGAGCAAAAGGGCTCCGTCCGGCCCCGTCCCCACATCTGCGACTGATTCTGCCATAGGATTATTGGCCCCGTTTAATGCGGTTCATTTGGAAAACCCGTGCTCCTTGCGCAGCGCCTCCAATATGGCGTCAGCGCGCTCATGGTCGTCTTCCGCCACCATCATACGACGGGGCAGAATGCCAATGGAGCCTTCCATCACACTCATATGGCCATCAAGCACCAATGTCTCAATGCCCTCTTCGCGCAGGCTGTGTTCGATAAAGGAGATCAGCACCATGTCATTGGTGCGAAACAACTCGGTCATGTGCTTTTCCTGTAACTGTATCGTGCCATTTCCGACCCATATCGGGAGCGATCTACCGAGATCCCCCAATCTTGATGAGACCCCATGTCGCGGCGTAATCCTGCTGAATGCTTGCCGCGCCGCGAGCGGCCACTTATGCTTAGCCTTGTAGAGTATTGCACAAGAACACTGTGTTTTCAGGAGTGAATTTTGGGCGTTGTTGTCCCACTTGATGACGAACGAGGGCGTGGTTCCAACGCCGTCGCTCAGTTGCAGGCTCTCGTCGCCCAGGACATGGAAGACGTGAACGAGTTCATCCGTGAGCGGATGAGTTCCGAAGTCCCCATGATCCCTGAACTCGCCAGTCATCTTATCAATTCCGGCGGCAAACGTCTGCGCCCGATGCTCACCATCGCGGCCTCGCGCATCTGCGGCTATACCGGCACCGACCACATCAAACTTGCCGCCAGCGTCGAGTTTCTGCACACCGCGACCCTCCTCCACGACGACGTTGTGGACGAGAGCGATCTGCGCCGTGGCAAGAAGACCGCGCGTATGCTCTGGGGCAATCAAGCGAGCGTGCTCGTCGGCGACTTTTTGCTGGGCCGCGCCTTCCGCCTGATGGTGGAAACGAAATCTCTGCGCGCGCTCGAAATCATCGCCAATGCGGCTTCCGTCATTGCCGAAGGCGAAGTGATGCAGCTCGCTGCCGCCAAGGACACAAGCACCACCGAAGACGCCTATATGCGCGTCATTCAGGCCAAGACCGCCGCGCTCTTTGCTTCTGCTGCCGAAATCGGCGCGGTGATTGCCGAACGTCCGGCCAATGAAGCCGCAGCGCTTGAAAGCTATGGCCGCAATCTCGGCATCGCCTTCCAGCTTGTCGATGATGCGCTGGATTATGGTGGCCGTCAGGCGACCGCCGCGACGCTCGGCAAAAATGTCGGTGACGATTTCCGCGAAGGCAAAATCACCCTGCCCGTCGTTCTCGCCTTCCGGCGCGGCGACAGCACAGAACGCGCCTTCTGGCAGCGCGTCTTGCAGGACGGCGACCAGCGCGAGGGTGATCTGGAACACGCGACGCAATTGATGGCGCGTCACGCCACCATCGACGCGACCATCGCGCGGGCGCAGCACTATGGCGAGATTGCTAAGGATGCTTTGGCGATTTTTCCCGACACGCCGTACCGGCAGGCACTGAGCGACCTCGTCGATTTCTGCATCGGTCGCACGTTCTAACTAGAGCCGCCGCGCCGCCGCAATCCACCAAACGGGATGCGCAATGCGCAACGCAGCCTCAGCGGCCCGCGCCGCTTTCTCATCATCATAAATCCCGAAACACGTCGCACCCGAACCGGACATGCGGGCGATGCGGCAGTCGCGTGTCGCGGCCAATGCCGCCGCAGCGTCGAAAATTGCCGGTGCAATTCTCATTGCCGCGCGTTCCATGCCGTTGCCATGCGCCTCAAGCCACACCGTGAGCGCCGTCACATTGGCAAGCGCGGGCATGACGGGCCCTGCCTCTTTTTCAATAAGCGGCGGCGCGTTCAGTCTGGCAAAGACGTCTGCTGTGGATACGGAAACGCCGGGGTTGACCAGCACGAACCAGAAGTCCGGCAGAGCATCTATGCGCTCGATCAGCTCGCCTTTGCCCCACATCATCGCCGGTGTTGCCTCAAGGCAGACCGGCACATCGGCACCTATGCAAAGCCCGAGCGAGGCAAGCGCGTGCTGCCCCACCTCGCGCCCGTGCAAGCGGCCGAGCAGCCGCAAGGTCGCCGCCGCATCCGCCGAACCGCCGCCGATGCCGGAGGCGACGGGCAGGTTCTTTTCCAGCGTGAAATGGCCGGTGGTTTTGACGCCGAGATAATCATCGAAGCGGCGGATCGCCTGCAGCACGAGATTGGTGTCGTCTGTCCCGAGCCCTTTGGCGAAAGGACCGCTGACATCAAGCCACAGTTTGTCTGCGGCGCGCACGCTCACTACATCGCCGCAATCGGCGAAGGCAACGAGCGAGTTCAGCTCGTGATAGCCGTCAGCGCGGCGACCGCGCACAACGAGAGACAGATTGATTTTGGCCGGTGCTTTTTCAAGCAGGCCAGTTCCTTCTTTCAGCATGTCAGACATGACGCGCTCAGGACCCTGTGCGGGCGGCGGGCTGATGGTGTTCAGCAGCTTCGCCTGCTTCAAGACCAAGCTGAATTTTCGTCTTCAGGATTTTGATACGGTCTTCTTCCGGTTTCATTTCCAGCGCATGGCTCCATTGGAAACGCGCTTCAATCTTGCGGCCGACTTTCCAGAACGCATCACCCAGATGATCGTTGATCGTGCTGTCGGAAGGTTCAAGTTCGACCGCGCGCTGCAACACCTGGACGGATTGCGCATAGTCACCAAGCCGGTATTGCGCCCAGCCGAGACTGTCCACAATGAACCCGTCTGTCGGGCGCAATTCGACGGCTTTCTCGATCATGGCGAGCGCCTCTTCGAGATGGATACCCTGCTCGATCCATGAATAGCCGAGATAGTTCAGCACCAGCGGATGATCGTTGGACAGTTTGAGCGCAAGCTTGAGGTCGGCTTCGGCGTCCGCCCATTTGCCCAACCGCTCTTTGCAAATGCCGCGCGCGTAATAAAGCGACCAATGCGATGGCTGGGGGCTGCCTGCCAATTGCAGCGCATGAGCATATTGCGCGGCGGCTTCGGCGTAGTTTTCCTTGGCGCGATAGATGTCACCCAACGCCACATATGGCTCGACGGATTTGGGGTCTTCCGCCGCCAGCGCCTTGAGCATGGCAATGGCTTCGGGCTGACGGTCGAGATGGTTGAGATCAATCGCCGCCTGAATACGCGAATTGGGATAAAGCGCTGAGCTTTTCGATACGCGGCCATAAGAGGCAATCGCGTCGGCCCATAGTTTCTTCTGCTCATATGTGTCGGCGAGCAGCGTGTGCGCGACGTTAAAGTCGGGACGCATCCAGATCGCCAGACGCAGATAGAGCACGGCCAGATCGCTGCCCGGCTCCTGCGCAAGCGCGCTGCCCAGACCGTAAAGCGCTTCGGCGACGCCTTCGGATGCATTGCTGACAAGCGGTCTCAGCGCCTTACCTGATTTCAAGCGGTTATAGTCTGCAAGGGCCAGCGGGTGTTGCGGCGACAAAGCCAGAAAGGCTTTGAGCGTCGCCATTCCCTTGTCCATCTCGCCCTGACGCGATTGGAAACTGGCATAGGCCTGCACAATGCGGATCGAGGTCGCGCCGCTCGCGTCCATCGCTTCGGCATAGGCCTTTTCCGCGCCCGCCTTGTCGCCCAGCAGGTCGAGAATTTCCGCTGTGTGATAGGTGCGGAACAGATCGAAGGCCGGTTTGCCTTCAAAGGTTTTGAGCTTGGTGAGTGCTGCCTCGCGGTTGCCTTCGCCTGCTGCCGCCCAGGCCTGCGTCAGCGATCCCACGAGTGCCGCGAAGACGCCTGTCTCCGCGCTGCCGATCTGGGCTTGCGCTTGTTTGTAGTCACCGTCGCGAATGTCATCGAGCGCCAGCACAAGACGCGCCATGCGATGGTCGGGCGCGATCTTGATGATCTGTCCGGCAAGGCTCACCGCGCGGCGCATGTCGGCGGCATAGATCGCGGACATGAAGGCGCGTTCCAGCACAATCGGATTTTTTGCATCCGAGGCGAGTGTCTTGTCGAAATATTTCTGCGCAATTTTTGGTTCGTTGATGGCGGCGGCGTGACGCGCGGAAAGATATTCGCCATAAGGATTTTTGCTTGAAGACCCGCCGAACTCGCTGAGACCGGCACAGCCGGCAACCGACGCCATCAGCACGGCAATGGCCGCGCTCTGGATAATTCTGGGGGAAATTCTGAACTTCACGCGCAACGTCATCACTCTGTCTGCCTCTGATCCTCTTGACGCAGGCCTGTCAAAACCGGCGCCCTGCCCGCACACTAGCGGGCAAAAGGAGACCGGCATCCTTTCTGGGGATGCCGGTCCGAATTCAGAGAATAGCCCATCGCGCCGCAGAGCGATACGCGCCTTGCAGACCCGATTTACATATTCGGGTAATTCGGGCCGCCCGCGCCTTCCGGCACGGTCCAGTTGATGTTCTGCGTCGGGTCTTTGATGTCGCAGGTTTTGCAATGGACGCAGTTCTGCGCGTTGATCTGGAAGCGCGGATTGCTGCCATCGTCTTCGGTGATGACTTCATAGACGCCGGCCGGGCAATAGCGCTGCGCGGGCTCGGCGTATTGCGGCAGGTTGACCCTGATCGGGACGGACGGGTCCTTCAGACGCAGGTGGGCAGGTTGCGCCTCGTCATGGTTGGTGAAGCTGAAGGCGACGTTGGTCAGACGGTCGAACGACAGCTTGCCATCGGGTTGGGGGTAGTCGATCTGCCTGTGGTCCTTGGCCAGCCCGGTAGCGGCGGCGTCGGTCTTGCCGTGCTTCAGCGTGCCGAA